>JBKBPX010000029.1:0-21961 GCA_046292855.1 Anaerolineales bacterium | reverse complement strand
CCAATTGCGTTCCGGGGCGAGCACGGTCACTTTGCCCAGGGAGCGCATTGCCTGTGCCAGTGCTAGCAGGCCCGGCGCCTGAACACCATCATCATTGGTAACCAGAATATGGGACATATTTGAATTATAATCTCATGACTCTACTGCAAAAAGGTCTTTTTACTGCCAAAAAACGCCGAGGATGAATCCACTCAATCGGCAGTTTCCTATCTCCCTGCGGTTTGCTATCTATCTCTTCCCCAGAGGTGCCTGATGTTTCGTGCCTTCCTTGACCTATTGGCCGCAATTTTTCGTTACCGTCCCGTAAAACCACCCCCGCCACCGGATGATCCCAATTATCCTATCCAAATGCGCCACCAGAAAGTCTTATTGATCGTCTACGACCCGAAGATGCCGGATGGACAGCCGCTTTCGCAGTCTCAGAACTGGTATTCCGTGGACGATTTGGTAGCGCAATTCCTGCAGTATGTGCTTGAGGTGAGTTATGGCCTGGCGCGCTTCCAGATCGTTGAACGCATTACTCTAGACGAATTCCCTCCGAAGGTGGATGGCTACCGTTATACACCACAGGCTTACCTGGATGTGCTGCGCAGCGTCCAACCGCCTCATCAGCCTCAGGAGGTGGACTATAGGGATTTGCTCTCGCGCTTCAATATGCTCTCACGCGTGAAGAATGGGGAGATTGATGAGGTTTGGGTCTTTGCCTTTCCCCACGCCGGTTTCTATGAATCGGTGATGGCTGGTAAGGATGCGTTCTGGTGCAATGCTCCGCCGCTCTCCGGCACGGAAGCTTGCCCGCGACGCTTTGTGATCATGGGGTTCTCCTATGAGCGCGGTGTAGGGGAGATGCTCGAGGCTTTTGGTCATCGCGCCGAGTCCATTATGGAACGTGTCTTTGCGCCTCTGCAAGGGGAAGCCAATCTCTGGAGACGCTTCACCCGTTATGAGAAGATCGCTCCCGATCAGGCGGCTGTGGGTACAATTCACTTTGCCCCGAACAGCGAATGCGATTATGATTGGGGGAACCCGCGCCCCGTCTGGAGCGAATGCGATGACTGGCGTCTGAACTTCCCCCACTTTCAGGGGTTGAAACGTCAGGTGACAGCGGAAGAATGGGGGAGCGGGGATCTTCTGCAACACCATCTGTGGTGGTTCCGCCATCTTCCGCATGTCGCTGGTCGGAAAAACGGCATTCTGCACAACTGGTGGGCGTATATCCTGCTACAAGAAGCCTTCTGATCCACCCTCCACCGTCCACCGTCCACTGTCCACCGTCCACTATCCATTTTCTCTACGGAGGTCAATATGCCCAAATCGCTCATTCCTGCTGTTGGCGATGAATTTCTCCAGCGCGATGGCTTGAGCAAGGAGATTGCGCTCTGGGAAGATGCCCTTCGCACCGATCTGAGCCGCGGTACTTTTGAGTGGTGGTATTTCGATGCCCACTTTGAAGATGGTTCTACGGCGGTGATCGTCTTTGCCACGCGTCCTATTTTGGAGCGCAAGGGCCCTCTTAAGCCCAGCCTTTCCCTGACCATCACTGATCCACAAGGTGTGCGGCATGCATATTCTCAATTCTTTGCGCCGCAGGAATTCGAAGCGAGCCGTGAATATCCCCAAGTGAGCATTGCCTCCAACCGCATGCGTGGAGATTTGCACCGCTACGAGGTCCATGTAGAGTTAGGCGATTTGGCTGCCGATTTGACTTTTGAGGGGCTTGTCCCACCTTGGCGGCCGGGTGCCGGAAAGGTCTATTTCGGCGATCTCGATCATTACTTCGCTTGGCTGCCATCCATCCCGTATGGAAAGGTGAGCGGTCATCTGTACTATGCCGGTCAGGCGCACCCTGTCCAGGGTTACGGCTATCATGACCATAACTGGGGCAATATCAGCCTGAACGAGGTTTGGGATCACTGGTATTGGGGGCGTGCCCATCTTGGCGAGTATACGTTGATCTTCGTGGAACAGGTGGCCACGCCGGCCTATGGCCGGGCGAAATTGCCCGTTTTCATGCTAGCAAAGGGGAACGAAATCCTGATCGGCGATGGCTTCCCCTTGCGCCTGGAGAAGAGCCAATTTGTGCCTCACGCAGATGGCCGTCAATATCCGTTGAAAGTGGATTTCCATTGGGAGAAAGAGGGCCAATCGGTGCATCTGGCGCTGCGTCAACCCAAAATTATTGACACGTTTAGCCTCTTACAGTTCTTGCCGACCTGGCAGAGGCGGGTGTTGTGTCTCTTCACCAATCCCTATTACTTTCGCTTCCAAGCTGATTTGCATCTGAGCTTGCAACTTGCCCAACTCCAGGATGAGCTACATGGTCAGGCGTTATATGAGCTTATGCTCTTGCGATAACGCATTCAGGCGCTCTCGGTCAACTTTTTGGACCATCTTGCTCCGCTCCCCGCCTAGGCATAGTGCCAGAGTCTGCCCGCCAGGCACACTGCTTCCCTCTCTCACTATCAGACCATCAGCCTATCAGACCACCAACCTCCCTCGCCATCTCCACCACACGCTCGACTGTAAAGCCGAATTGCTCGAAGAGCACCTTGCCCGGCGCCGAAGCGCCGAAACGTTCTAGCGATAGGATTCTCCCTTTCTCTCCAACATAGCGTTCCCAACCCTGGCGGACTCCGGCCTCTACTGCCAAGCGTGCTTTGATTCCTGTCGGAAGCACATGCTGGCGGTAGGCCTCTTCCTGCTCTTCGAAAAGTTCCCAAGAGGGGAAGGAGACCAAACGCACGGCATACCCTTGAGCCGCCAATTTTTCGCCGGCTTCCACGATCAAAGCTACCTCCGAACCGCTAGCCATCAGGATGATCTGCGGCGCTCCGTTTCCCAGGTCGGCTAAGATATAGGCGCCGCGCAGTAGCCCTTCGGCCGGGGCATAACGCGAACGGTCCAGGATGGGCAGGTTTTGACGGCTGAGGACAAGCGCGGTCGGCGCATGACGGCGGAGCAGTGCCACCTTCCAGGCATAGACCGTCTCATTCGCGTCGGCTGGGCGGATGACCACCAGATTGGGGATGGCGCGCAGCGCGGCCAAATGTTCTACTGGCTGATGTGTTGGGCCATCTTCCCCTAGGCCGATGCTATCGTGCGTGAAAATGTAGATCACGCCCAGGTGCGAAAGCGCGGCCAAGCGGATGGCCGGCCGCATGTAGTCTGAAAAAACAAGGAAAGTTCCCCCATATGGGATGAGCCCACCATAGAGGGCCATCCCATTTAAGATTGCGCCCATTCCATGTTCACGCACGCCAAAGCGCACGTAGCGCCCTTGAGGGGTTTCCTTTTGGAAGTCGGTGAAGAAAGATGGACGGGTATTGTTTGAGGGGGTCAGATCGGCTGAGCCACCCATCAGTTCTGGCAAGCGCATGGCCAGCTCTTCGAGTATCTTTCCGGAAGCGGCACGCGTCGCGAGACCTTTGGCATCTGCGGCGAAAACCGGCAAGTCCACATCCCAAGCTTCGGGGAGCTTGCCTTGCCAGCGGCGTTCGAGTTCCCCGGCGAGTTCGGGGTACTCGTGGCGATAGGCATCGAACATCTCTTGCCATTGTGTTTCTTGTGCTTGGCCGCGCTCGATAGCCTGACGGAAGAAGGTCAGCACATCTTCAGGCACATAGAATCTTTCCGCTGGCCAGCCGGCTGCTTGTTTGGCGGCATTCAGCTCTTCTTCTCCGAGGGGTTCGCCATGTGCTTTTGCCGTCCCCTGACGGCTAGGGGCCCCATAACCGATGATCGTGCGGCAGATGATTAACGATGGCCGCTCGTCCGCTTTCGCTGCGCGCAACGCGGCATCAATCGCTTCCACGTCGTTCCCATTCTCAACGTGTAGCACCTGCCAGCCGTAGGCTTCGAAGCGTCGGGCGCGATCTTCCGTAAAGGTCAGATCGGTGGAACCGTCAATTGAGATACGATTGTCGTCATAGAGGTAAATCAGTTTACCCAATCGTAAGTGTCCGGCCAGCGAAGCCGCCTCTGCGCTCACCCCTTCCATCAGGTCACCATCTGTGACGATCGCATAGATATAGTGGTCAAAGATAGGATAGCCTGGGCGGTTGAAGAGCGCTGCCAGGTGTGCCTGAGCAATAGCCATGCCTACGCCATTGGCAAATCCTTGGCCAAGTGGCCCGGTTGTGGTTTCTACACCGGGCGTCAAGCCATATTCGGGGTGACCCGGCGTGCGGCTGCCCCATTGACGGAAGGCGCGTAGCTCCTCAAGCGGGAGGTCATAGCCACTTAGGTAAAGCAGGGAATAGAGCAAAGCCGAACCGTGGCCGCCGGAGAGGATAAAGCGGTCACGCCCTGGCCAGCGTGGATTGCGAGGATTGTGGCGCAAATGGCGCGTCCAGAGTGTGAAAGCCATCGCTGCCGCCCCCATCGGCAGGCCGGGATGGCCAGAATGGGCCTGTTCGACCATGTCGGCAGAGAGGAAACGCAAAGTGTGGATAGAGCGGGTCAGGAGTTCCATATACATCGTATCGAGGACAGGGTTAGGGTTTGAACGTGGGTGATTGTATCATACCTGTCAGAATGATAATCCCCTCCGTCTCTTCTCCGACCTGCCAGGTCTGTTCTGGTTGCTGTGCGGCCAGGTAAGCCACGTAAGCGGCCATGAGTGCGTCCAGCTCGGATGGAGTATAGACCCATTCCCAGGGTAACCGTCCTTGGCGTAGCCGGTGGCGGGTGATTTCTTCGAAGAAGAGCATCGGATCGCGAATTTGTAGTCCGCAATCGTAGAGCATCAATTGACGTTGTAGCCGCCCTTCTAGGCTCTGGCGCGGTAAAGGCTCGTTTCCTAGGAGAGACCAGAAGTCTACGGATGAAATGGTCTCCAATAGGCGAAGCTTACCGTTTTCCTGAGGATAAATTTTCCATCCCGCGTTTTTCAGCGCCTCATAAAGGGCAAATCCGGCCTGCATCCAGGCTGGGCATAGTTTCCGTTGGGCAGGTGTGCTCCCAACCGGGAAGCCACGTTGACGCAACTCGTATTCTGCCACGCGCGCGTTTGAGCGTCGTCCTGGTTCAGGGAATCGTTGCGTGCCACGTGCCACCGTCGCCGGGGCATTGATGGCAATGCTACCTGTTTCCCATTCCCTGAGCATGGCGAGGATCTCTTCCCCCTCCGCTTCGTGGATGAGCTTTGGTTGTAAGCGCTCATCCAGGATGACCAGGGTAAAGGTCTTTTCGCGTCCACCGGGATCAATGCCTGCGTACATGGAAGTCTTTGCAAGGTTTGCAGGGAAGTTGGAGAACTAGCAGAGAACTCTTCTGCGCTTATAACAGGCCTTTCCCTAGTTTAGGTTACCCTCCTGCGCGCACCAGGTATGCTTTAAGGGTTTCGATAGCCTGTTTAACCGATTGCGGTGTGCCGCGGATGGTCAGATGAATCCGGCCCACGCGCAGCGCGCCGATCTGATAATCCGCCGCTTGGCTGACTTGCGCTCTCCAGCCTGCGGGGTGCACCCATTCCTGAGCATTGAAGCTGGCGCCGCTGCGGTGTAGGTATTCCTCCATCAGCCAGAGGGGAATGCCATTGATCAAGTCATCGTAGCTAGCTTCATCCATTTTCCTATCCACCGCCTACGGCTGGGAAGATGCTGATCACATCCTGCTCGGAGATGGGGGTCTGTAGGCCAGATTCCAGGAAAGGTGCATCGCGCCCGTTGACGAAGACGTGAACATGGGGATAGAGATTTCCCTGTTCGTCCATCAGCTCCTGACGCAGGCGCGGATAACGTTCAAAGAGCGCGTCCAGTAAAGTCTGAATCGTCATCCCATCCTGCAGAGAGAGTTCAATCGTTTTTCCGCCGACGATTTCACGTAAAGTGGCGTAAAAGTTGATTCTCATAGCAACATCTCTAGCGATAGTCGAGGTTGGATAATCGGAGAGTCAGTTCACTCTCTCATCTGCGATCTCAGGATTTCAGGAATTCTTCCAATGCTTGGCGGCTGATGCGGTAGGTGCTGCCGATCTTTTTGGCTTTCAGGCTGCCATCTTGGATGGCGGCGAGCACATCGGATTCGTTCACGCGTAGGATTTGCGCCGCTTCTGCAGGGGTCATCACTTCAGGGATGGTTTTGGGTTGGCCGGGCGCGCCGGCGCTCGGTGCACCCTGTTGGAGGGCCTGTGACAGGATGTTGCCGATGCCCATTCCTGCGCCGATGCCAGCGGTCAGGCCGGCGCCGCCGCTGGGATTTTGGGCCGCATCACGCATGGCATCCGCCGCCTGGAGTTGCATATAGGTGGCCAGATCGAGCATCCCCATTGCTCGTAGCTCCTCGGCGGATTTTTCGGAAGGCTTCAAGTTGCCGATATAGAAGGTTTTCAGCGTCAGGCCCAATGCGGCGAAGTCCTCCTGAGCCTTGACGCGCACCGCAGCGCTAAGCTCTTCGGTCAGGCCGATGATTTCCGGCACAGAATGCTGCACCGCCGTTTCGCCGAGCACATCCTGGAGTTTGGAGAGCAAGATCGTGCGCAGGCGCTCTTCGATCATGCTCAGCGGATAGGAACTGCTGGCGCCGACAATTTGGGTGACGAATTGCTGCGGGTCCTTGACCTGGAAGGAGTAAGTGCCGAAGCCCTGGAGCAAAGCCACTCCTAATCCCATCCCCGGATTGCGCACAATGATCGGCTGGGGTGTACCCCATTTGCGATTGGGGAATTCGCGCATGGAGACAAAGTACACCTCGGCAGGGAAAACGGTCTTTCCGCTGGTGAAGAGGTTCTGTAAAGTCTGGGTGATCAACGGCAGGTTCGCCGTAGCCAAAGTGTGGCGGCCGGGGCCGAAGACATCCAGGGCATTGCCATCGCGGAAGAAAACAGCCGCCTGCGCCTCGCGCACAATGAGCTGGGAGCCCAGTCGAAAGTCAGCCGGGCCGCTCTCCGGGAAGCGGTGGACAATTTCATCCACCATTTCAACCGGATATTCAATAACATCGAAGATTCGTGCCATTTTACGACTCCTTTTCGAGGAAAACCATGACTCTATTGCAAAAAGATCGTTTTACCGCCGAGTTAGGCAATGGGGAAGCTCTGTGGCGAGTTTTTGCAGTGAACTCAACCATCTATTCCGCTGAATTTATTTCGCCGCGGCCCGCTCACGCTTTTCACTTTGCAACGAATAGGCCATCGGTTGGCCACTGCCGCCCCGGCGCAGCATGATGATTTCGGCCAGGATGCTGATGGCGATCTCTTCCGGCGTTTCGGCATGGATTTCCAACCCCACTGGGGAGCGGACGCGCGCTAGTTTCTCCTCACTGATGCCTTTCTCGCGCAAAGCGTTGACCGTTGTCAACCAGCGACGTTTGGAGCCGATGACGCCAATGTAGGCGGCGGGTGTTTCAAGCAGAGCTGGAAGCCCTTCTACATCTATGCCGCTGCCGCGGGTGGTGAGTACCAGATACGTGTTGCGGGTGATGGGAAGCCATTTGGGTAATTCGGACAAAGGGCAGGGATAGAAGGCATCGGCATCGGGCACCGCTTCAGGAGTGCAGTATTCGGGGCGGTCATCTGAGACGACGACGCGGAATCCCAACCATTTTGCCAGATGCGCCACCGCTTTACCGACGTGCCCACCGCCTACCACGACAAGCAAAGGAGGAGGCAGAATCGGTTCCACAAAAATCTCCACCGTACCACCACATACGCCAGGATCGCCGCGCTGGGGGTCTACCATATTGTAACGCAAACGGCGCGGTTTGCCTTCGACTATGGCTATCCAAGCTTCATCCAGCACCCGATGCTCTAAGTCGCCGCCGCCGATGCTGCCGATAAAGCGACCATCCGCAAAGACGAGCATCTTGCTTCCCACGTGGCGCGGCGTCGAACCTTCGCTGTGAATGACGGTACAAAGAGCCGCAGCCTGGTTTTCTTTTTTGAGGTTGGCAAGCGCTTCGAAGATGACGAAATCGTCATTCATGGGGTAACTCGTGCCTTTGAGCGCATGTCGAAGGAAAGGCCTGCTACGAAGTAGCGTCCATCGGGACAATGCCCATCTTGGATAGCTTGCCGGATTCGCTCCTCAATCCTTTCGGCGTCGTTTTGACGGGCGACTTCGATGCTGATTTCGCAGGAAAGGGGCGCCGGGAAGGAAGCGGCATTTTCGCTTAGAACGCGCACGGCTTCCTGGGTGGCTACGATGCGGGGGATGTGCAAGGGGTCAAAGGTGGGAGAGGCCGGTTCGAAATAGCCAGGGCGGATGATAAAGTCAATGTAAAAGACGGCCTCCAGGCGCCGGCCTTCTGGGTTGGTGTAATTGTAAATCACTTTGCGTTCATTGAGACCGGGTGGTTCTTTCCCATAAGGCAAGGCAAGCATATTGCCCAGCGTGGATGCCAAGTCGGAGCGGCCGGCCTTTTCCAGCAACTGACGCAGATATTGATCGTTTTGCGAAAGCTCAAAGCGAATCGCAGTCGCGTCTGATTGGGAGAGATCGGCATGGGTGTAAGTATGGTTATAGATTTCAGCACCATGTTCCAGACACCAGACGATCGTCTGGGCGAGTTTCATTTCCCAGTCCGGTTTTCCCGGATCGGCATATAGTTTATCGCCCAGGTTGGCAAAGAGCGCAAGATGAAAGCCGAAGTCGGGGTGCTCCTTGTAGAATTGCCAGAGAATGCCGATACCCGTGTTTGGATGCGGTTCCCCTTCTGGCGTCAAACCGATCTGATTGTTATAGAAGAGATCATCCATGCTCAGAATCAGCGGCCGACGCCCCGGCGGGACAAGCCATTGGCCATTCAGCCATTCGCGCAGCGAGACCAAGCTATAACCGGCCGCATAGAGGCTTTCAAGCTCGGCACGGAAATCGGATTTGCGCACCTTGACCGGGCTGGAACGTTTGGCGATGTCATCGGCAAATTGGTGATAGGTCAGGATGGGGACTTGGGGATCGCTTGTCCAGACCAGGGCTGTGAGCGAAGTGGTAGGGATGGGGGTAGGCGTAGAGGTAGGCGTAGGTGAGGGCGGCAAAGGGGTTGGGGAGGGCAGGCTGGGGGATGATGTGGCTGTTGCTGGGGCACAGGCGCTCAGGAGGAGCAGGATTAGAAAGATGGAGGAGAGAGCGTGTCGCATAAAAATTCCAAAAGCTAGCGTTCTAACAATCCCAGCAGCGTAGGGAGGAGCTGTTTTTTGCGCGAGACTACGCCCGGCGCGTCGCGCGTCCCATCGGGGAGAGCGGGGTATGGCAATTCTTTCAAGATGGGAGGCGGGTTGGAAGAGAGAAGCAGGCGGCTGCTGCCACGTACAACATCAGTGACTAAAAGGATGGCGAAATCCAGGCCGCGTCGATCGCGTAGCTCATCGAGTGCCTTTTGCAGCCGTTCTAGGTGCTCGGCCAACTGCACCAGATCGGTGACCTCGGCCTGGGAAATGGCGAACTTAAAGCCGCCGCTTTCGTAGATTTTCAGGTCACTGCTGACGACCTCCTCCGCCGGGCGTTGATCCAGGCCAGCGCCGGCGGTCAAAATGGCTTTGCCATAGGATTCGAGCGTTTCCCCTTTCAACGGTGAAGTGCCGATAAATGCCCAACGTGCCAGACGTTCTGCCGCCTGGCGATCGCGGGGGGTGGTGGTGGGAGAAGTGAAGATGAGCGTATCGGAGAGAATGCCGGCCAGCAACATGCCGGCCAGCGCGGGAGGGGGTGCGATGCCGGCTTCGCTCATTTGTTCGGTTACCAGGGTGGAGGTGGAGCCGACAATTTCCACGCGCATGCGAATGGGAGTGTGGGTGTGCGGGTTGCCCAGGCGATGGTGATCGAGAATTTCCAATAACTCGGCTTCCTCCAGAGAGGCGATCGCCTGGCGCGGTTCGTTGTGGTCCACCAGGATCACTTTCAGACGCGGCGGGTTGAGCAGGTCACGTTGACGGGCAATGCCTAGGTAGTACCCGTTTTCATCCACCACCCAGTAGTAGTCGTATTCATCGTGGAGGATGCGGTGGAGCGAGTCACGGATATGCGCTTGGGCAGGAAATTGGGGGACGCTGGGGTCGGCGGCCAGGCGGCAGGGTGCGGTCATCAGATCGCCTAAGCGCACGGTGTTCAAGGATGGATTGGGGCCAAGGGTTTCGGTGAAGTAGCGGAAGAGACTCCAGCCACTGATCAAGCCGTAGGGTTTTCCTTCGGCATCTACCACCGGCGCCAAGCCCCCGGTGCGCGTTGCCAAAGTCCAAGCTTCGGTGAGAGGGCTTTTGGGCAGGATGGTATCCAGGCGCTGCATGACCGATTCAAAGCGCGGTGAAGCGTCGGTCAAGAGGACAGGTGCTTCTAGCCCTAGGCGTTGTAATACCCAGGTCGTTTGGGGATTGAGCGCACCAGCACGCGCAGCGAGCGTATCCATCCCATCCCTTTCGCGCAGCAACCAGGCATATCCCATCGCCGCCGCGACGGTGTCGGTGTCAGGGTTAATGTGACCTACCACGTAAATTCTGGAGGACATATATTGGATTATACCAGATGAACAGGAGGCGATGCGGCTGGATGATAGTCGAGAAGGTAGGGATACCAAGCAGGATGGTATAATGTGCCCAATCTTTTGCCGGAGGTTTCAATGGATTGGCTCGCATTTGGCCTTGACTTGTTTTTGCACCTGGATAAGCACTTGGCCGAAATCATCACGCGCTATGGGGTGTGGACCTATGGTCTACTCTTCTTGGTAATCTTTATGGAGACAGGTTTTGTGGTCACACCTTTCTTGCCAGGGGATTCCTTGCTCTTTGCTGCTGGCACGTTCGCTGCTCTCGGTTCGCTGAATGTGTATTTCCTGGCTGGGCTTTTAATGGTGGCGGCGATCCTTGGAGATACGGTAAACTACTGGATCGGTCACAGCCTCGGAGAGCGCGCTTACCAAAGCCGTTGGGTGAAGAAGGAGTACCTCGTTCGCACCCATGCCTTCTTTGAAAAGCATGGTGGTAAGACGATCTTCTTGGCACGCTTTGTGCCGATCGTTCGCACCTTTGCCCCTTTTGTGGCCGGGGTAGGGCGCATGTCATATGGGTACTTTCTTTCCTATAACGTCTTTGGAGGAGTGGTCTGGGTATCCCTCTTCACCTTTGCCGGCTATTTCTTCGGCAATATTCCGTTCATCAAGCAAAATTTTTCCCTGGTCATTCTGGCCATTATCCTGATTTCAGTATTACCGATGGCCGTAGAATTTTGGCGCAGCCGGCGAGGGTAACTGCTAAATGAATCCGCTGCAAAAACTCATCACAGGGCACGCAGCACAGAGAGCTTCTCTGTGGAAACAAGCCCTTTTGCCATAGAGTCAATGCAGAAACCGCGTGCCGGAAAGAGCACGCGGTTTCTCTTTTGGTTTAGATAGTGCCTACATTCCCAGGTATGCGGCGCGCACATGGGGATTCTTGAGCAATTCGCGCGGGCTGCCGTGTAATTCCACTTTTCCCCCGGCCAGCACGTAGGCATAATCGCTGATGGCTAGAGCCATCTGACTGTTTTGCTCCACGAGCAGGATGGTCAGGCCCAGGGAGCGCAATTGCTTGATAGTTTCAAAGAGTTGCAGGCTCAAGATGGGAGCCAAGCCGAGCGAAAGCTCATCAATCATCAGCAGGCGCGGCTCAGCCATGATCCCACGTGCAACGGCGAGCATTTGCTGTTCCCCACCGCTGAGGGTGCCGGCTTTCTGATTGGTGCGCTCCTTCAAGCGTGGGAAAAGCTCATAGACGCGTTCCAAGTTTTGCTTGAAGCGGGCACGCGCACGTGGATTGCTGGCGCCCATTTCAAGGTTCTCATAGACGCTCATCTCACTGAAGAGCTGTCGTCCCTCGGGGACCAACACCAATCCCATCTCAGCTTTGGTAGACGGCGCCAACTGACCCACTTCGCGCTCCTCGAAGCGGATTGAGCCACTCCAGGGTCGGACCAGTCCCATCACTGTGCGCAGGAGTGTGGTCTTCCCTACGCCGTTGCTCCCGATCAGGGCAGTCAATTTCCCTTCTTCGATCTGCAGGGAGCATCCCCACAGGATTTGCACTTCACCATATCCGGAATTCAGGTTCTGCACTTCCAGGATGCTCATGCGACCTCCTCTAACAGGCGCCGGGCAAGGTTCGGATCACCTAAATAGGCTTCAATGACGCGCGGATTGTGGGAAATCTCCTCAGGAGTGCCCTCGGCAATTTGTTCCCCGTAGTCCAGGACGATAATGCGTTCGGAGATCTTCATGATGGCGTGCATGAGATGTTCAATCATGATGATCGTGATGCCCTGGTCGCGGATTTTGCGGATGGTTTCCAACATGGCTTCAACTTCAGACGGGTTCAAGCCGGCCAACACTTCATCAAGCAGGAGCAGGTAGGGATGGGAAGCCAACGCTCGCGCCATTTCCAGACGCTTCTTTTGGGCGACATTCAGGCTGCCGGCCAACTGTTGCGCGCGCTCTTTCAGGCCGACCAGTTCCAGGATTTCATCGGCAACCTCGGCAGCGCTATGCAGCGGCAAATTTTCTCGTCCGAAGCAGGCGCCGACCGTGACATTCTCGCGCACGGTCAGCTGATTCAGGGGGCGCACGATCTGGTGGGTGCGCGCCAGCCCGCGTCGCGCTACCTCGTAGGGCTTCCGGCCAGTGATGTCCTCTCCACGAAAGATAACTCGCCCTTGTTCGGGGGTATAAACACCATTGATCACGTTGAATAGGGTGGTCTTACCGGCGCCGTTTGGGCCGATCAACCCCAAAATTTGCCCCTCAGGCAGGTCAAAGGTGACACGCGTGAGCGCCTGTAGGCCACCGAAGCGTTTCGTCACGCCTTGTACGGAAAGCAAAATGCTCATACCACTACCCTCCGCAGCTTCGGGAATCTTTGTTGTAGCCATCCGACCAAGCCGGCCGGGACGAAGAGCACGATGATCAGGAGCAGGATGCCGGCAATGACGAGCTGGAAATCCTTGAGCGCCAACCCGGCAAGCTGCCACTTCGTGGTCAGCAACATCCCACGTAGACGCTGATAGCCCCAGGCGCCCAGCAGGGGACCGAGCACGGTGCCTTGTCCGCCTAGCATTACCATCACGATCGCCTCGATGGAGAAGTGCAAGCAGAACGCGTCTTTCGGCTCCACTGTGCCATTCTTGAAGAAGAAGAGCACGCCCAACATGCCCGGCAGGATAGCGGAGAGCACGTAGGCAATCGTCTTGTATTGGGGAGCGACCACGCCCATCACCTCCGCCGCATCCTCGTCTTCACGGATCGCCATCAGACCTAATCCCAATTTGCTTTGACGCACCCAGTAGCTGAGGACGATGGCAGTTGCACTGAGGGTAACGACAAGATAGTATGTCAGCCAGAGCGCTTGGGCGGCACCACCGTAGGGTTTATAGACTGAAAAGTGCAATTCGATCCCCGTTGATGCGCCGAACGGTTCAAAGTTAGAAACAAACGTGCGCATCGCCTCATTTATCCCAATCGTTACGAGGGCAAAATAGGCACCGCGCAGGCGCAGGATGGCGCGCCCGAGAAGAAAGGCTAAGAGTGCTGCAGCCAGGCCTCCAAGAAGCATGCCTAGAGGGAGTGGCCAGCCCCATTTGTCAATCGCATACACCCCCACGTAGCCCCCCAAGCCATAGAAGACGACATGGCCGAAGGAAACATAGCCGGTGTAGCCAAGGATGATGTTCAAGCTGGATGCCATGACGATGGCCAGTAAAATCGTAAAGGTCTGTTCACGCAGCGCCGCGTCTTTCGTGACGACTGGCCAAAGTCCTAGCAGCAGCACAAGGCCGAGGGTCAGCCAGAATCCAGGGTGCGTCCACTGTTTCATGATTTTCCTCCGAGCAAGCCGCTAGGGCGGACGAGCAGGATGAAGACGAAAAAGAGGAATTCAATCACCGGAACCCAGGTATTCGGGATCGCTAGAGGGAAGATGCCTTCCATCAACCCCAGGATCAAACCACCCAGCAGGGCACCGATTGGGTTTCCTAGCCCGCCTAGCACACCGATGATGAAGCTCTTCAACTCGTATGTGCTCCCGGAAAGGATGGTGAACGAGAAGAAGGTGGCGATCAATCCGCCGGCGATGGAGGCTAGCATGGTGCCGATACCGAAGCTCAGCGCTAGCACGCGTGATGAAGGGATGCCCATCAGTTCGGCGGCGGCGCGATTGTTTGCTACGGCCCGTACGTACTTCCCCGGCCGAGTGCGGTAAAGGAAGAAGTACAAGCCAGCGGTAACCAGGAGTGTGACCAGAGTGGCGACCAGGCGCGTCCCCTGGATGGTAAGCGTTCCGATGTTAATTCGCCCGAGCGAGAAGCCCGTATCACGGGGGCTGGTGGTGAAAATGGCAGTCCCGATCCCGATGATGATCATGTTGATCGAAAAGGTGGCCAGCAGGGTGGAGAGATGGGGTGCGTCAATCACGCGATGGATGGCGATGTAGTAGATCAGGATGCCCAGAATCAGGCCTAAAATGGCCACCAGGATGAGTGCCAAGTAGGGGTTTACCCCGAAACCGGTGAAGAGCAGGTAGACGCCGAACATGGCCAGGGCAATCACCGGCCCGTGTGCCAGGTTGATCACATGCATCACGCCCCAGATCAGGGTCAGCCCCATCGCTGCCATGCCATAGACCATGCCGATCAGCAAACCGTCCACGATCGAGGAGAGCAGGGTGTTCAAACTCATGGGCGCTCCAGATATTGGTGATGGTGGGACTGTGAGATAGACAAAGACCCTGCAGAGAATTCATGGCTTCCCTGCAGGGTCTGGGATGGGGGAAATTAGCGAATCGGATAGAGCGGTTGAGCGGTTGCGCCGGCGGCCGGCCAGACTACTTGTTTGACCAGGTTGCCGGAGGCATCCTTCTGCCACTGGATGTAGACCATCTCGTGGCCGATTTGCAGACCATGCTGGTCGGCGCTGGTGTCGAATTTGATGCGCCCGAAGAAGAGGGTCATATCCATGTTGTCGAGGGCCTGTTTGATGGCCTGTGTGTCCAAGGAGCCGGCCGTCTCAATGGCTTTTTGCAGGATCAGACCGGCCGCATAGCCACCTGCAGCGTGATAGGATGGCTCCTCACCGAAGGCTTCCTTGTAGGCCTTCACGAACTCTTCGCCGCTTGGGCCGTAGTCAGGCTTGAAGGCGGCCAAGGGCTCCCACTGACTTGGGCCGATCACGCCCAGCGCCGCTTCGCCGATTTCGGCAAACTTGGGTTCCGGCGGAGCAACCAACAGGGCGATCAGCTTGACAGCCAGGTTCTTCTCATAGATGGCCTTGGCTAGTTGTTGACCGTCGGCGAAGTGGCCACCGCCCAGGAGCACTTCCGGCTGCGCGGCTTCGATCTTGGTCACAATTGGAGCGAAGTCGGTAGTACCACTATCGTAACCCTCGTAGAGCACGACCTCGTAGCCCTTCGATTCAGCATAGCTTTTGGCCGCCTCGGAAACCGAGGTGGAGAACTTATCGTTTTCGTGGACGATGGCGATCTTCTTGACATTCGGGTCGAGCGAGGCCAAGAGGTCAATGGCACCGGTCAGGTAGCGGCCAGCCGGGGTGTAGGTCTGGTAGACGAGGGTATATCCTTTGCGGTAGGTGCCTTCTGCCGCTGCGCCGGTGGTGATCATGATCTTCTCATATTGCTGAGCGATCACCGCAGCGGCATCTGCCAGGCCTGAAGAATAGGGGCTGATCAGGAAATCGGCCTTATCTTCGGTGATCAATTTGGTGTAAAGCTCCTGCACGCGGTCGGCGTTGGATTCGTCATCGTAGAACTTCGCCTGGAATTTGACCACTGTCCCATCTGCAAGCTTGATGCCGCCCGCTGCGTTGACCTGATCCATCCACAGCTTCAGGCCGTTGTTCTGACGGGTGGATTCGACATTGAGCTTGCCAGTGAGCGAAGCGGTGAAGCCGATGGTCACTACCTTTTCAGGCGGAGTAGTCGGTGCCGGGGTTTCTGTGGGGGCCTGAGTGACAGGCGGTTGGGTGACAGGGGCCTTGGTGGGCGTGGCCGTTGGAGTCACCGTTGGGCCGCAAGCGGCCAAGACGAGGCCGAACAAGAGAAGTAGGGAAAGCACGAGACGCTTCATATGGGGTTCTCCTCCTGTAGAAATTTTGTGGCGTCTGACATGGCCACTAGCTATAAGGATAACCTCTATGAGCAAAAAGGGCATATAAGGAAACGAGAGATTTGTAAAAAAAGTGTAAATGAGGGGATATGACAGGAGATGGAGATGGGCCTTCTCTAGCGTTCCTCAAAGCGGTAGCCGAAGCCGTGTTCCGTGTGCAGGTAGCGTGGATGGAGCGGATCGGCCTCGATTTTGCGGCGCAGACGGCCAATATAGACGCGCAGATACTCTGCCTCGTTCCCGTATTGTGGCCCCCAGACCTGCTGCAGGATAAATTGGTGGGAAAGCACTTTCCCGGCGTGACGCATCAGGAAGACCAGCAGGTTGTATTCGGTGGGGGTGAGGTCAATTTCACGCCCATTGACCGTGACCTGGTGACGTTTCAGGTCCACGCAGATCTCGCCGCGCACCAGCCGTTCGCCTTCTTCAGGCAGGTTTGTCCATTGAGCGCGGCGCAGGACGGCCTTTACCCGTCCCAGCAATTCGCCGACGCCAAAGGGCTTGGTCAGGTAATCATCAGCGCCCAGGTCAAAGGCGCGTATCTTGTCGGCTTCCTCGCCGAGGGCGCTCAGAATGATGATAGGTACATTGGATGCTTCACGCAGACGGCGCGTGACTTCCAGTCCGTCCATGTGGGGCATCATCAGGTCTAATATGATCAGGGAAACGTGCTCCTGCTCGAAAAGTGCTAGGGCTTCCAGACCGTTGGCCGCAGTAAGCACGCGGTAGCCGCGCACTTCGAGATTGCGGCGTACAAAATCGCGCAGGGCTTTCTCATCGTCTACGACAAGAACAGTGGTCATATCCTTTTCTCGCTGGCAGTTTCCGCTTCCAGTGGGATAGAGAAGGCGATCGAGGCGCCTTTTTCCGCCGTTTCCACCCAAATCTTGCCTCCATGGGCACGCACCAGGCCGTGGCAGATGGAAAGTCCCAATCCGGCACCACTGGCGGTGTGCATCAGGCCAGATTCGACGCGATAAAAACTCTCAAAGATGCGCTCTTGCTCTGCAGGTGGAATGCCCGGACCATTATCGCTGACGCGGAAGACGACGCTATTCGCTTCTCGTTTTGCGCTGATGCGGATATTGGCTTCGCTGCCGGCATATTTGACCGCGTTATCCAACAAATTGCGGAGCACGGTTTCCAGGCGCAAGCGATCTCCCAGGATGGGAGGCAGGTTGGGTTCAACATTTATTTCCAGCTGTACGGTTGACGGCAGGTGAGATTGGGTGATTGCGTTCTCGATGAGAGTAGCCACATCACAGGGTTGGAAAGAGAGTTTGAGCGTGCCGGCCTCCAGCCGTGAGAGGTCAAGCAGGTTGTTGACCAGGTTAGATAGGCGGTCGGCCTCCTGGGAGATGATGGTCAGGAATTCGCGCTGAGATGCTTCATCCCAGCGAACGTCATCGGCCAGCAGGGTGGAGGCATAGCCTTTGATGGCTGCTAGTGGAGTGCGCAGTTCGTGAGAGACGGTGGAAATCAGGCTGGATTTCATGCGATCTAACTCACGCTCGGTGGTGGTATCGCGCACCAGAATGCCGCGTCCGATGGATGTGGCCTGCGCATCGGTCACATCGAAGGTTTCCAGCCAGAGAAAGTACCTGCGTCCGTCGCAATGGTAGGTGATTTCGCAATTTTTGCTGTGACCCTGAAGCAGAGCCTGGATTTTCTCCCAACTTGCCTGCGGATCCGGACTAAAGGAGGCAAGGCGTTCCAAGATTTCGGCCAGGGGGCGATTTTGCAAATTGCTTTGGTGTTGATGTAGCCATTCTGCCATGCGGCGGTTGGTGTAGATGGTGCGGTCTTGCAGGTTGCCCAGCAAGATGCCCATATCCAGGGATTCCATGAGCGCCTGGAGGCGGTGGGTTTGTTCCTCCAATTGCATGTCGCTGCGCTCAAAGAGCAGGGCGTTTTCGATGGCCATCGTGGCATGGTTGGCAAAGGTGGTCAGGAGGCGAATTTCGTTATAGGTAAAGATATGGGGTTGGGAATGATAGACCACCAGCACGGTGGGAGGGGCATATTTGGTCTTGAGGGGAACGGCCAGAAGTGCGCGGTGCCCTTCTGCCCGGGCTGTTGCTCTACGGCGCACGTAGCTGGGGTCGGTTTCTGTGTCGCTGACGAAGATAGGCTCGCCGCTATGCAGGGCGCGCATGGCCACCGAATCAGGCTCGCTAGGCTGGATAGCGAGCTGCTCCACATAGCGCGCTGAAAGGCCACGGCTGGCGCGCACGCGAAAAACGCCGCGCTGTTCATCCAGCGCGATGATGGCGCAACGCTCGACTTTGAGCAGGCGTGCCATTTGCTCCAGGATGCGGTCCAGCACGGTGTCAATATCCAGCGAGGAGACGACCGCCGCGCTGGTCTCGAGCAGGGTGTTTTGCTCGCGGAAGCGTTCGGCCAGCGATTCTCGCATGTGCAGGATGCTGCGGATCAGGTGACCGATTTGATCGCCTCGCCGTGCCAGGCGCTGCATTGTGCGCACTTCTTCTTCGGTGATGGGGCGGTTGTCGCCGATCGCTTCGCTGAATGGCGCCAGACGCTCAATCGGTTGGAGCACGCGCGCCGCCAGCACCCACCAGAAGAAGAGGCCGATCAGCAAAAAGGTGATGATCGTGAAGAACGTGAGGCGTTCCAGGGCAATTTGGGTCGCAAAGACAACCTGGGCCGGCTGGCTCGAGATGATAGTCCAGTTGAGGGAGGGCAGATGCACTACGGTATACAGTCGTTCTTCCCCGCTAGGAGCGCGCGCTAGCAGCGTGTGATTCAGCCCTTCTGCTTTCAGAACAGCCAGGGGGAGAAGGGCATTGGCCGGCTTGAGCAACCATTCCGTATGCGGATGGGCAATGATCTGTTGGGCATGATCCAGGATGAGCAGTTGTAAATCGCTTTCTGGGGGATGGGTGGCACGGATGGCGGTGAGGGCCTCGCTTAGGCTTTCCAAGCGGATGTTGGCCCCGATCAGCCCCTGGAATTCTCCCTGTTCTGTCCAGAGTGGCATGACTGCTGTGGAGACCGGCTGATTGGTGGTGGGGGAAATGCGCCCTTGCGAGAGAAGGGGGGAATGGGTGGTGAGGGCACGCTGAAAATAATCTCGGAAGGAAAAATCTGTGCCGACTGTGGAACCCGGCCCCTCTGGATAGTGATAGAGCATGATGCCACGCGCATCCAGCCGGTAGACCAGATTGACCTGTGGATGGGTGAGCAACATCAGGCGGAAGATGGGACGCATACCTTCTATATCCGCCTGGCGCACCGCCTCATACCTGGCCAGTTGCTCCATTGCCTGGAGCATATCCTGCAAGATGCTGGTGGTTTCCTGAGCAATCGCCTGAGTGAGGGAGAGGTTGCTGGCTTCTACGTTTTGCCGCAGGCGGGTGCGTGCTACCTGATTGAGGAGAAGCAGAGAGGACAAAAGCGGAATGGCCAGGAGCAGGTAAAAAGCCAGGATTTGGATACGAAGGTCGAAGGAGGGACGTTTCATAACGAGCGCGCCTACTTACATATGGGTTTCCCTTGCAAATTGCGGGCATTGGGATTGAGCAGGCAGTAGATAGGACGCATTGTGTCCATCAGACCTTGAATGGGCTCGCCCAGCTCTGTTTCGGCGATGGGGATGTCGGTCTGGACGTCCAGCTTGACAGGGATTTCGGCCTGGACGGGGACGCAGAGATCGAGGGCAATCGGCAGAACTACGCCACCGGGCAGGCGAATGTTGGTATAGGCATTGGTGATGCTCAACCCGCCACTTTGGACCGTGACGCGCGCGCCCACGATGCCGACATCCTGGGTCAGGCTGACGTTTGTCTCGCGCCGGATGCACACTTCCAGTTCTACCGGGACGCGCGTGGATACTGGGATGGTGGTGCGGATGTGTGCCTGATACATTTTCTCAAAGTTCCCATAGAGGCCACTCAAGAGGTTGTTAGCGAGGTGGAGCGCGCCTTTTAGGGTGCCAAGTTGCTGGATAAGCAGGATGACTATAACGATCAGGATGATGTTCAGGCTCATCGAGGCAATGCTGGCTACCGTCCAAAATGCCGGAAGGAAAGCGAAGCTGCGGCGTGGGGTGGCGGAGCCAAAGGTCCGAGAACGATCCGCCGCAGGAGCAGTGACGGGGGGCTGCATGCTCGGGGGCGAGGAGCGAGCTTCGGCAGGCACTTTGCCTGTTTTTTCTTCCGATGATGCACTGAGAATTTTGCGCAAACGCTCGGCGGGATCGGGCTTTTCCTGGCTCATAGGGTCTCCGTATCAGGGGATGGGGTTAATGGTAGCACAGAACGCGACAATTTTGGTAGAATAGGGAGGCCGTGCAGCTTTTGTGATTTTTGTAACAAGGAGCAAGGTGATGGAGGAGAAATATCTTGTAGCAGTAGTTGGGGCAGGGCCGGCCGGCCTTTTTGGGGCGCGTGAGCTGGCCATGTTGGGTGCCCATGTGGTGATTTTCAACCGTGATATTAAGCCCGGCGGTCTGGCCGAATATGGCATTTACCCATCCAAGCATACGATGAAGGAGGGGTTGCGCCGTCAATTCCGTCAGGTGCTGGAAAATCCGAATATTGATTACTACGGGAACGTGACCATTGGTCAAAAGGGCGATTTAACCCTGGATGATCTGCGTGCGATGGGTTTTCAGGCGATCCTGGTCGCAGCCGGTGCGCAAGGGACGAAGCGGCTAGGCATTCCCGGCGAGGATTTGGAGGGGGTGTATCACGCCAAAGATGTGGTCTATTTCTATAACAAGTTGCCGCCCTATAGCCAGCGCAAGTTTCACTTCGGGAGGCGCTGTGCCATTGTCGGCGCGGGGAATGTGATGGTGGATATTGCCCATTATCTGATCCGTGAGGTACGGGTAGATGAGGTGATCGCTGTGGTGCGGCGCGGGCCGGCGGAGGTGAAGTTCGACAAGAAGGAGATGGAATACGTGATCGCCAACCTGGATGTGGCCGCCTTGGATGCAGAGATCGAGCGCGTGCGGCCGCTGATGGAGGCGATCGGTCAGGATGTGGCCGCGGCGCGAGCGGCTATCCTGGAGGCGCTCCCAAAGGCGTTGCCAAAGGTCTCAGAGACGCGTTTCCGTTTCCTGTTCCTGGCTTCGCCGGTGCGCATCATCGGGAATGAGCGCGGGGAAGCGGTGCAGCTGGAGGTCGAAGAGAACACCTTGGTGCGCACGAACGGCGATACGAAGGCACGCGGGACTGGCAAGAAGCGCCTGCTGGAGGTGGAGACGGTCATCTTTGCCATCGGCGATAGGGTAGATGAAACCTTCGGGCTGCCGGTGGAATGGAACGAGTTCGTGAAAAATCCCAACCCCCGCTTCCCAGTGGACGGGAATTCCTATGAGGCTTTCGATCCGCAGGCCGGCAAGCCGATCGAGGGGATTTTCGTGGCCGGCTGGTCGCGAAATGCTTCCAGTGGCTTGGTGGGAACGGCACGCAAGGACGGGACGAACGGGGCACGGGCGCTCTGGCAGTATCTTCAAGCAACCCAAACGCTGCGTCCGCTGGACTTGCGGCCGATCGAGGCGCGCCTGATGAGCCTGGGCAAGCCGCTGGTGCGCAAAAGCGATCTGCCGCGCCTGGAAGCCGCCGAGCAGGCCGAAGCGCGGCGCTTGGGCGTGGAAGAGTTCAAGTTTGCGACCAACGAGGAGATGTTACAGGTGATGGGATTGGTGGCGGAGGGGAGAGAAGGGGGGTAAGTAGTCTTATAGTCTTATAGTCTTATAGTCTTATGGTCTTATGGTCGTCTGGTTTGCCTGGCTGCCGAGCGCGGGTCGGCGCTACACTCGGCATTACAATGTTGTGAGTGTACTGCAAAAACTCACCACAGAGAGCATAGTGCTTCGTCCATTTTTCCTTTTGTGTATCTGGCTTTAGGTAGCTACACAG
>JBKBPX010000028.1:0-22441 GCA_046292855.1 Anaerolineales bacterium | reverse complement strand
GATGGGCGCACGCTCGTCAGCGGGTCAAGTGACCGCACGGTGAAGGTGTGGGAGGTCGAGACGGGTCGCCTGCTCCGCTCGCTGGAAGGGCATCCGGGATCGGTGCGGGCGGTGGCGCTGAGTGCGGATGGGCGCACACTCGTCAGTGGGTCAAGTGACCGCACGGTGAGGGCGTGGGACGTGGAAAGCGGCCAGGCGCGCCTGCTCTTCTGGAACGATGCGGCGATTCTCTCCCTCGCTCTCCCCCCGGACGGCCGCACGCTGGTCTGCGGCGACGGGCAGGGGCGGGTGTGGATTTTTGAGTGGGTGTGGTAGGACAATGGCGCGCCGTTGTCGTCCGTTCAACCGTTGGCAGACTGACCAGGGGACGTTCTGACAAAGCACCGGGACAGATATATCCCATCAGCCAACGGGTAGCCGTGCGCAGTGTCGCTACCTGGCATCCAGTTGCCCCGGTCATCTACGCCACCGCGCCAGAGTAAATTCGCGGCCTGAGCATTGACGTTTTTGTGTCATTGCGACAGTATGCCGCCACCATAATCTGGAGGTGACCGATGAATACCACCCCGCCGGAATTGACCTTATCCTGCTCTCCGGGTGAACTTTATACGTTGGCTTCTTTGTTAGGTGGGGAAACGTTGATCGGCGTGCCGGACCCTTTCCCGGCTGGCTGACCGAAGAAATCCAGACGGCGATGGGCGAAGCCCGTCAGTCTCTGACGGCGCGCGGCATTCTGACTCCGCACAGGGAGGAAGGGGTCGTGATGGACGTCGTCGCGGCTGCCCTGGTCGGCACGCTGATCGCCCCCCGGGCGGCTTTCCTGCTCACCCGCACAGTACCCGATCTATCCTCCCGTCAGATCAACCTCTACCACCGGCCACCGCTGACCGTCGCAATGGAGCAGCGGGAAGGACAATGGGTCCTCCGCTTTCTCCCCGAAACCGATGCCATCGTCCACCAGGCCCGGGAACTCTGAAGTCTGGGTGCCCAGCAGGCTGTGCGGGCTTCCCCTTTCTCCTTGGCGGAAAGCGGGATGGAAGAAGCCCGGCAGGCGCGGTCCCTGGGGGAAGAGGAGAGAACGACCGCCAACATCCAACCCAGCGGGGACAGGTAGGTACCAAGTCGGCAGCAAAGTTTGTTTGTTCTCGGCTGTTGAGGAGAGGGGTGTATTTGGTCAGGGCATCAGGACGTTGATGTTCTCATTTTCCACTTTCCAGCGGGTGCGTCCGGTCTGCGCCAGCCCTTCCACCGTGTGGTGATCCACCGCCCAATCGGTTACCCAGGCATTGCGATAGAGCAATTCTCCCGTTTCTTCTCCAACCAGTTGACCAGGAACACCCCTTCTGCACTCATTGTGCCTTTTGGGCTTCTCACTCTGATGCCCATCATAACATGGTACAATCATCTCAAACCTGAAATTCTCTACAAGCGTTTCCACAAGACCTTCACTTCCTTGAAAGGAGTCCTCTATGGCCCGCATTGATCTGACCCTTTACCCAGACCGCCTGGAGCGCGTCGTGCGCCGGGCGCGCGAACGGAATATCCTCATCCCGACCTTTGCTCAATTGCGTGATCCCTCTCGGATCCCTGCTCCTATTCGCGCCGAGCTGACCGCCATTGGTCTTTGGGAGGTTCACCCGCGCAACCTGTTTCGCATTACCTGGCACAACGAAGCCAAGCCACATGGCGGTGGTTTCGGCGGAGTGAATTACCTTGAGTTGCCTTCCAGCCTGACAGGAGTCCCGGCGCGCATTGTCCTGTTGGTGGGCAAGTGGTTTCCCACCGGCGCGCATAAGGTCGGAGCGGCGTTTGGCTGCTTGGTGCCGCGCCTGGTCACCGGTCAATTCGATCCTACCACCCAGAAAGCCGTTTGGCCCTCAACCGGCAACTTTTGTCGTGGTGGCGCCTATGATTCTGCTCTCTTGGGATGCCATTCCATCGCCATCCTGCCGGAAGGCATGAGCCGCGAGCGTTTTGAGTGGCTGGAACGCATTGCCGGGGAAGTGATCAAAACTCCCGGCAGCGAATCCAACGTCAAGGAAATCTTCGATAAGTGCTGGGAGCTACGTCGCTCCGGTGAAGACCTGATGATCTTCAATCAATTTGAAGAATTCGGCAATTATCTCTGGCACTATGACATTACCGGTCATGCCATGCTGGAGGTTGTCGAGCGCTTGGCAGGGCCACAGGATCGGTATCGTGGCATGGTCTCGTCTACCGGTTCGGCCGGCACCATTGCCAGCGGTGATTTCATGAAGCAACATTTCCCCGATAGCAAGATCGTCGCCGGGGAAGCGCTGCAATGTCCCACCTTGCTTGAGAATGGCTTCGGCGCTCACCGCATCGAAGGCATTGGTGATAAACATGTCCCCTGGATTCACAATGTCAAGAACACGGACTTGGTCGTCGCCATTGACGATAATGCTGTGGTGAACCTGGCTCGCCTCTTCAACGAGCCGGCCGGCCGCGCCTATCTGGTCAAGGTGGGTGTTCCTGAGGGGATTGTCTCGCAGCTTGATCTGCTTGGCTTCTCCGGCATCTCCAACTTGCTCGGCGCCATCAAATTTGCCAAATACTACGA
Organism: Anaerolineales bacterium; assembly: GCA_046292855.1. Taxonomy (GTDB): domain Bacteria; phylum Chloroflexota; class Anaerolineae; order Anaerolineales; family Villigracilaceae; genus 630D-37. The sequence goes on along the minus strand of JBKBPX010000028.1, from coordinate 19,860 downwards.
GCTTGGCGAGCACGACCTCGTCCTTACGATCCTGACCGATTCGATGGAACTCTATCAATCTCGCCTGGCTGAAATGCGCGCCGAGATGGGCGAATACGATGAGAAACAGGCCGCTGCCGATTATGCCCGCTGGCTGCTCGGCCAATCCACCGATCACATGCTCGAATTGCGCTACACCGACCGCCGCCGCATTCACAACCTCAAGTATTTCACCTGGGTCGAACAGCAGGGCAAGACCTCCGAAGAGCTTCAAGCCCAATGGTATGACCCGAATTACTGGACAGATGTCCAAAAGCAGGTCGAGGAGATTGATGTCTTGATTGAAGAGTTTAATGCTCGTGTTGCAGCCTGATTCATCCCTGCACTTGAAAGATGCAGGCCGTCGCGTGACCCTCTTTCCAATCCCCACGCATCAGGAGGGTCACGCGCTTCTTTAAGCACCCTTCCAGCAAAAGCACGTCCATCTCGCAGAGTTCGGGATGCGATTCCAAAATTGCCTCATAAGGACAATGTTGGAAGAACAGACGCGGCCCCTGCGCCGCCGCCTCCCAACGGGGCAAATACTGCAACCGTCGCAGAAACTCCATCGTCAGCTGTAAGCGCAAGCGTTCTGGAACCTCGGGCTCCGCTGCCGCGCAGGCGCGAAGCAGCCCCTTTGAGAGTGCCTCGGCCAACGCTTTCCTCTCCCAGCCTTGTTCTTGTAAGATCGCGAAAAGTAACTCGCTCAACCTGGCCAGGTTATCGCCACGCAGCCCGGGGACCAGGCGATAGCGTCGCTGGGGTCGTCCCTTTCGTCCACCTGGCATATTTTCACCTTCAAGCAGCCCGGCTCGCTCCAGGGCACGCAAATGATGTCGTACCGCCGCCGCGCTCATTTGCAGCATACGCCCCAACTCCGCAACCGTTACAGATGGATGGGTGTACAGATAGTTCAGAATGCGCTCACGTTGAGACATAAAGGGATGGTCTCCTCTTCTAGGTGCTAGTTGCCCGGTCATCTCAAGTCACAAACCTGCAGTGATTATACTCACATCCCGATTTTTGCAAAAATATTTTTGCACAAAACGCTTGTCTTTCCCGCATCCTATGCTATAATCAGCCCCGTGTATGAACAGGCTGGAAACCAATCCCTTTCTTGGGCATCCCCCTATGCCATCGCTCGGGCTTTGCATCGGGCTTATCCGCAGCGCTCGCTCGAAGACCTTTCCCTTCGGCAGCTTGAGAGCCTGATCCGCAGCCTGGATGGCTTTCAGGATGGACCCGCACCTGTCAACGATGAACTCTTGTTAGAAATTTTCCAACTCTGGTATGAGGAGCAGCTCTATGGATCAGCGTGAATTGCAAAGCCCTGGTTATGAAATCCCCCCCGAAATGGAGGGGCAGGTCGTTATTACGACTCTCGATCGCCTCTATAACTGGGGACGGCGTTTTTCTCTCTGGCCGATGATGTTTGGTTTGGCCTGCTGTGCCATCGAGATGATTGCCGCTCAGGCGGCTCGTTTCGATATGGCACGTTTCGGCATGGAGGTCATGCGCCCTAGCCCCCGCCAGTCGGATGTCATGATCGTCGCCGGCACGGTGACCAAGAAAATGATCCCAGCTATCGTGCGTCTGTATAACCAGATGCCCGAACCGAAGTACGTGGTCGCCATGGGGGCCTGCGCTTCTGGTGGTGGCCCTTTCAAGGAAGGCTACAACGTCGTCGCCGGAGTGGATAAATTCATCCCTGTGGATGTCTATATCCCCGGCTGCCCTCCGACCCCTGAAGCGCTGATTGCCGGCATGATGAAACTGCAGGAAAAGATTGATAAGCAGTCCATCCGCCGCGTGCGCTGGTATCAGAAAGGGCCGGATAGCGTTGAAATCCCTGTTCCGATCCTCGGCCCGGATGTGATTGACCCTCGCCGCATCCCCGAAATGAAACGCCTCGCTGCCCAACAGGCGCAATCCCAAAGCGTTCCCCAGGAGGGATAAATGGCTACAGTCACCGCTCCTGCTCTGGATTTGACCGCTCGTTTCCCTCAAGCCGTTCGCCCGGATACTCGTCCCGGCTATAGCGGCTGGATCGTTGAAAAAGATCACCTGCTCGAAGTCGCTACTGCCCTGCGTGATGAATTCGGCTATGACCTGCTCTCCTCCGTAACCGGCGTGGATTACTATCCGGACACGATGGAAGTAGTCTATCATGCCTATAAGACCACCGGTGGGCCGGGGATGGTTTTCAAAGTGCAAGTGCCGCGCCGGGAGCCTATCGAAGTCCCTTCGGTGACTCCTATCTGGCCGGGTGCTGAGCTGCAAGAGCGCGAAGCCTGGGATCTCCTCGGCATTCGCTTCAGCGGTCATCCTGATCTGCGCCGCATTTTCATGTGGGAAGGCTTCGCCGGGCATCCTCTGCGCAAAGACTGGCAAGAGCCTTTCTACGAAGAAGAGGCCAAACCGTATAAATCGCGCTGGCCGGACGGGAAATACGTTCCGGGGGAACAGCGCAATCCCTTTGGGGATAACTTGAACTTCCCACCCGGCTTCGATCCCGAAACCTGGGTGCCCGAAAATCCGGATGCTTTGCTCTATGCCTCCCTGGCACGTTATCTGCAAGGAGATGGGGAGCTGAAGACCGAGCGCGTCATCGTCAATCTTGGCCCCCAGCACCCATCCACGCACGGGGTTTTCCGCGCAGCGGTGGTGCTGGATGGCGAGACGGTGGTCGCTTTGAAGCCGGTTGTGGGCTATCTGCATCGCAATCACGAGAAGATCGGCGAGCGCAATACCTTCCTGCAAAACATGCCCTATACTGACCGCTTGGACTATTTCAACTCGATGAGCAACAACTGGGCCTATGCTTTGGCTGTCGAAAAGCTCATGGGCATCCAACCGCCCGAACGTGCTGAGTACTTGCGCGTCATCATGGCCGAGCTGAGCCGTATCCAGAACCACTTGATCCTGGTTGGCATGTTGCTCAATGACTTGGGCGCCTATTTCACCCCCTCGCTCTATGCTTTTGAGGAGCGTGAACTCATCCTGGATGTTTTCGAGGCGGCTTCTGGCTCCCGGATGATGTGCAACTATCACCGCTTTGGTGGTGTGGTGCGCGATATTCCGCCTGAAGCGCTCGAGAAACTAAAGCTCCTGGTCTATGATCGCCTGCCACGCAAAGTGGATGAATTCGATCGCCTGCTCAGCGAAAATGAGGTGCTCGTTTCTCGTCTCAAGGGCGTGGCCAAGCTCTCGGCAGAAGACGCCATCCGCTACTCGATTACCGGCCCGGTGCTGCGTGCCAGTGGCGTTCCCTATGATGTTCGCCGCGCTGAACCCTATGGCATCTATGAGCGCTTCGACTTTGACGTGGCCGTGCGCTATAACGGCGATCTCTATGACCGCTATCTGATCCGCTTGGATGAAATTCGCCAATCTCTGCGCATTCTTGATCAGGCCATCCGCCAGATGCCGGAGGGGCCGGTAATGAGCGTCAAACCTCAATATCAGGTGCGCGTGCCGGCCGGCGAAGCATATGGCCGCATCGAAGCGCCGAAAGGCGAACTTGGCTTTTACATTGTCTCGAATGGGAAACCCAACCCCTGGCGGTATCACGTGCGTGCCCCATCCTTCATCAACATCACGGCATTGGAAAAGATGTGCGTGGGCAACAAGATTGCCGATTTCGTCGTTATCCTGGGCGCGCTCGATATTGTCCTGGGTGAATTGGATCGCTAATGCCGCAGAAGGAGAGACCCATGTACGGAAAAGGCATTCTCAAAGGCTTGAGCGTCACCCTGAAGCATTTCATAGATACCTATCTGGATGATCTTGCCTGGTGGGGCAAACGTTACTACACGCCTGAAGGGATCGCTCGCCGCTCTAGCCCGAAAGGTCGTGGTGTTTTCACCATTCAGTATCCCGAAGAACGGCGCCCGCTTCCTGAGGAATTCCGCTACTTACCTTTTCTGGTCTATGATGAAGGCCCGAATGGAGAAAAGGAGATTCGCTGCACCTCATGCGGCATTTGTGCGAAGGTTTGCCCGCCCCAGTGCATCTGGATCGTCCGCACCAGTGACCCAAACACAGGGCGTCCTATCCCACAGCCGGCTGAATTTTACATTGATGCCGATGTGTGCATGAATTGTGGCCTGTGCGCTGAATACTGTCCCTTTGATGCCATCAAGATGGATCACGATTACGAAGTTGCTTCCTATGGGCGCAACGTCTATAATCTTGAAAAGCTACTCAAGCCGGCTTCCTATTATGCCAACATTCGTCCGCAAAATTATGCCCGCGAGGAAGAAGCGCGCAAAGCCAAAGAAGCGGCAAAGGCCGCCAAAGCGGCATAGAATCCCTCTTTTTGTCAGGACAGGCTTTGAGGCTTGTCCTGTTCTAACAGGTGATATATGACAAAACAGATAACGAAAGAACAAGTTTTACAGGCTCTAAGTCGTGTTCAGGAACCAGAGCTGCATCGCGATCTGGTTACTCTGAACATGATTCGGGAGATTGAAATCAACGGCGATCGGGTTTCCTTTACGATTATGCTGACCACCCCGGCCTGCCCGTTGCGTTCGCAAATTGAACAGGAAGCGCGCCATGCTGTGGCTGCCTTGCCGGGTGTGAAGGAAGTGCAAGTTAAAATGGCCTCAAACGTCCCCAATGATGGGCGGATGCGCGGCCTGGTCAGCGCACCAATTCGCAATGCGGTTGCGGTCGGCTCCGGCAAGGGTGGAGTAGGGAAGACTACGGTGGCGGTTAACCTGGCTATCGCCCTTGCGCAGAGTGGAGCACGAGTTGGCCTGATGGACGCGGATATTTACGGCCCGAACGTGCCTACCATGTTAGGAGTGCATCGCCTGCCCCCTCCCACTCAAAATAAACTCATCCCGGCTAAAGCCTATGGCGTGAAAATGATCTCGATGGGCTTGCTGGTCAAGCCTGGTCAACCGTTAATCTGGCGCGGCCCGATGCTCAATTCCGCTATTTGCCAGTTCCTCTCGGATGTGGAATGGGGTGAGCTGGATTATCTGGTTGTAGACCTACCCCCCGGCACCGGCGATGCCGCCCTTTCGCTGGCCCAATCCTTCCCGCTTAGCGGTGCGGTTATCGTTACCTTGCCGCAGCAGGTTTCGCTAGAAGATGCGCGGCGCGGTCTGGAAATGTTCCGCGCTCTGGAGGTGCCGATCCTGGGCATTATCGAGAACATGTCTTACCTTGAACTGCCGGATGGTTCACGGATGGATATTTTCGGCAGTGGTGGTGGTGAAGCCTTGGCGGCCCGAACAGGCGTGCCTTTCCTGGGAAAAATCCCCATTGATCCGCGCGTGCGCGAGGGAGGAGATAGTGGCCAACCGGTTGTGGTCAGCCATCCCGATTCTCCTGTTGCCCAGTCGTTGCGGAATATCGCCGAGCAGCTTGCTGCCCGTCTCTCTGTGGCTGCCCTGAGTCAAAACAATACATTGCCGATTAATATCATCGAGTAGTGCCCCAAAATGGGATGGACAGGTGGCGAGATTCTTCGTCACCTCTCTTTTTTTTAATGCGCTCCGTTGCGAAGGTAGGCAGGTCTGCAGAAAAAAGGTAGTGCTTCATCCAGCGCGGCACAGATTTTGTCTGTAGTCAACCGCCACTCCGCCATGTTCCAGTAGCTGAGCCTGGAGTAGAACATTGGCAGCACACAGGTGACCGATGCGCGCAGGATGTAGCGATGCAGGCTCTTAGGATGGGAGTAGCCTGGCAAGACCCGGACAAGGCACTGAGCGATTCGGGCAACGGTTACCCAATGGCTCTCTCGTGTCCCTGCTGGTTGCAATTACTCAAAGTTTGCAACTGAGCAAGGACTCATAAAAGCGTCGCACGGCAACGGGAAGTGCTTATATGATGTTTTTCCCGGCAGGTTGTGACATTATGAACTTGTTTCCCCTCCATAAACCCTTACAATAAGAGTATAGATTTGCAGAGTAAAAGAGGGCTTATGCTTCGATTGAATCGTAGGACAGATTACGCAATTCGTGTCTTGCTTGCCTTATCTAGACGGGGGGAGAATATCCGTGTGCCTACGGCGGTTATTCAAGAGGAGATGCTCATTCCGCCGGTTTTGGCGTTACAGATTGTTGCTGAGCTAGCGAAAGGCGGTTTTATTCTCACCCATGCTGGCAGAGACGGGGGTATTGAACTGGCACGACCACCTCACCTAATCACCCTTCTGCAGGTTGTGGAGTATTTTGAAGGCCCCATTCACGTTTCAGAGTGTATCAACGGAAAAATAGATTGCCCATTTGATACTGTTTGCCCGGTGCGTCGTCAATGGGGGCATCTGGATGGGATTATCCGCACGGCCCTTGCCAAAGTCACTTTTGCAGAGCTGGCAGAGGAGGCGCGCCGTCTGGAGCAAGCAAATTTTCCACGCGAGGAGGTTGTTCTATCCACAAACAACGAGTAACCATTTCGATTTTTTCAAAATCTCACTTTGCAAAGGAGGTATTGTATGGTTACAACTCTTGCCCGCTGGCAATTTGCCCTGACCACAATCTATCACTGGCTGTTTGTGCCGCTTACCCTGGGACTAGGCTGGTTTGTTGCCTATTTCCAGACGCGTTACTACCAAACCCGCGATGAGACCTGGCGCAAAATGGCCAAATTCTGGGGCAAGCTTTTCCTGATTAACTTTGCCCTGGGTGTGGTCACTGGCATTGTCCAGGAATTCCAGTTTGGGATAAACTGGAGTGAGTATAGTCGTTTCGTAGGCGACATTTTCGGCGCGCCTTTGGCTGTGGAAGCACTGCTGGCTTTCTTTATGGAATCCACCTTCCTGGGCGTGTGGATTTTCGGGGAGGGACGCATTCCAGAGAAAGCCCATCTGGCTTCGATCTGGTTGCGGCACTTGGCTCTAACCTCTCGGCAATTTGGATTCTGATTGCCAATGGCTGGATGCAACATCCGGTTGGCTATGAGATCAACCCAGCCACCGGTCGGCCTCAAATGGTAGACTTCTTCGCCGTGATCGGCAATCCAAAAGCCTGGATTTTCATCTGGCACACTCTGGCAGATGGGCTTGCCATGGCCTCGTTCACTATTTTAGGTGTGAGCGCTTGGCATCTGGCTCGTAAGCAGTATGTAGATTTCTTCAAGCGGTCGTTCGAGATAGCGGCCCTTGTCGGTGTGATTGCTAGCGTTATCGTTTTCCTGGGGGGGCACACGATGGGGCAGTATATGTATGAGACACAGCCGATGAAGCTCGCCGCTCTCGAAGCACATTGGGAAACGGCAAAGCCGGCCTCATTTTTTCCCTGCTGACTATCGGCGATCTGAGTGGGAAGCGAGAGGTCTGGTCCATCCGCATTCCTTATGTGCTCAGCTTCCTAGCCTGTAATAATTTTGAATGCGAAGTGCGCGGCGTCAATGAACTGCAGAAAGAATACGAGCAAACCTATGGCCCAGGCGACTATGTGCCGTTGATGGTCGCCACCTATTGGAGTTTCCGCATCATGATGACGATCGGTTTCATCATGATCGCTCTGGCTGCTTGGTTGCTTTGGGAGACACGCAAAGCCGACTTTGTAAACGCAACGTGGATGAAAGCGCTGCCGTTCTAGCTGATTTCCCTTCCCTACCTTGCCAATATCAGCGGTTGGATATTGACTGAAATGGGGCGTCAACCCTGGATTGTGCAAGGGTTGCTCAAAGTGCAGGATGCCGTCTCTCCCAATCTGACCGTTGTTGATATGTGGATTTCGCTGGTCGGGTATGTGCTCGTTTACGGTGTGCTGGCCGGCGCCATGTTCTATCTGATGCGCAAATATGCTCAGGCCGGACCGGAAGCGGCATTGCAGGAATCGGTAGACCTCGTTCCGAGCCTGGCCGGCGCTCAGGACTGATGCTCAAGGAGGTCCCTATGTCCCATGAATTTTTGCAGACCCTGTGGTTTGTGCTGATTGCGATTCTCTGGATCGGATTCTACTTCCTGGAAGGATTTGATTTCGGGGTGGGGATGTTGCTCCCCTTCCTTGGGAAAAAAGACGAAGAGCGCCGGGCTATTATCAATACGATTGGGCCGGTTTGGGATGGGAATGAAGTCTGGCTGTTGACAGCGGGTGGGGCCACATTTGCCGCTTTCCCCCAGTGGTATGCAACCATGTTCAGTGGTTTCTACTTGGCCCTTTTTCTGCTTCTGCTCGGGCTGATCGTGCGCGGCGTCTCGTTTGAATATCGCTCCAAAGTTGCTGATCCGAAATGGCGCAATACGTTTGATTGGATGATTGCAGTCGGCTCTTTCCTCCCCTCGCTTTTGCTCGGCACGGCTTTTGCCAATATCCTGCGCGGGGTGCCGATCAATGAAAAGATGATGTATACGGGCAATTTGTTCACTTTGCTCAACCCCTATGGCCTGCTCGGTGGCCTGACTACTACGGCCGTTTTCCTGCTCCATGGCGCCAATTTCCTGGCCCTCAAACTGGATGGAGAGCTGCGAGAGCGTGCTTCCCATCTGGCCCGAAAACTCTGGTATGTGGCTGGAGTGCTTTACCTTATCTTGACCGTCTGGACCTATATCCTGGGTTTCTGGGAACGGGGCAAAGTAAACCCAGGGATTATTCCGATTGCGGCGGTTGTCGTGTTTTTGGTGGCGATTTATTTCATCAAACAGAAACGGGAGGGGTGGGCGTTTGTGATGGTAGCGCTGAATATCGTCCTCACCCCGGCCACCTTCTTCCTGGCTATGTATCCGAATGTGATGATTTCCAGCACCAACCCGGCCTATAATCTCACCATCTATAACGCCTCATCGTCTCAATATACCTTGACGGTGATGTCTATCGTTACGCTCATTTTCGTTCCCATTGTTCTGGCCTATCAGGGCTGGACTTATTGGGCCTTCCGTAAACGCATTTCCACAGAGAAGAAGAGCCTGGTGTACTGAGAGATTGCAGGGATTTCAGAGAAGTGCATCCCGCTTCGCGCCGGGGTGCACTTCTCGTTTTGGGTGAGGCATGGCTTTCCTTGTGTGCATAGTAAAATGGGCGCGCTTCGTTAACAATCCTCTTATCCGTTTCATATTGACGTCCAACAGGGTGGATGTTATGATGTTAAACTGACAATTTAGCACTCGATGCAAGAGAGTGCTAAAAGGAGAAAGCATGTTCCCAAGCCTGACAGAGCGGCAAAAGCGATTACTCTTGCTGGTGGTGCGCGATTATATCGAGAGCGGTCAGCCGGTGGCCTCGCAGGCACTGGTGCGGAGGCACCATCTCGAATTCAGCCCGGCGACGGTGCGGAATGAGCTGGCTGCGCTGAGCGAGATGGGCTATCTACGTCAGCCGCATACTTCGGCCGGGCGCGTGCCAACCGAGGAGGGCTATCGCTTTTTCGTTACCCATCTGATGAGTCAGACGGAGATGCCGGAAGAGCTACAGCACACCATCACCCACCAGTTCTATCAGAGCAAAGCGGATGTAGATGAGTGGATGCAACTGGCTGCGACCATCTTGGCGCATCATACGCGTGCTGTCTCGTTGGTCACGGCGCCTCGCCCCGAACAGGTGCGTTTCAAGCACGTGGAATTGATTTCCACGCAGGGACGCCAGGTTCTGATGGTGTTGGTCATCGAGGGAGGCGAGGTTTCGCAGCAGGTGTTGACCTTGAGCGAGCCGGTGATGCAGGAACATTTGAGCCAAGTGGCACAACGTTTGAACCAGGCCCTGCGCGGGCTTACCTTGGATGGGATTATGTCCCTGCCACGGCGAAGTGAGGCGTTGGAACAGGATATTTTCATCCTAATCGTGCAGGATTTGCGCCGAATTGCCGAGCAACCTGCCGGGCAGGTTTATTTTGATGGTTTGACGAATGTTTTGACTGTGCCGGAGTTTATTGAATCGGAGGAGATGCGCCAGGCGCTGCGATTGTTGGAGGAGCGCACGTTGCTCAAGAACCTGCTGGCGCGCACGGTGGAGCAAAGTCAAATCGGTGGGCTTCAGGTGATCATCGGCAACGATGCGGGTTGGGAGGAACTGCGCCAATGTTCGATGGTGCTGGCACGCTACGGGGTGCCCGGCCTGTTGACCGGGGCGCTGGGGGTGCTCGGCCCGATGCGGATGTCCTATGCCCGCACCATCCCGACAGTGCGCTTTATGGCCGAGCTACTGAGTAGCTTATTCAGTGAGCAGGTGGGAGGAGAGAAGCTATGATTGCAAAGACCGAGTTCACTGCGAAAACTCGCCACAGAGCATATAGAGCTTCCTTATTTTGCTTAACTATGTGTTAAACAAACTTTTGCAGTGGAGTCAAAAATCGTAATTTTATAATCGTTACGGAGTGAGGTGAACGATGAGCGAAGAACAGGAAGTGCTGCGTTCGAACGGTGCACAAGAGGATGAATTAAAGGTGAAGCCGGAGGCGGGCAGCGCGGCTGAGGTCCAGAATGAGTCCGCCGAGCAGGCGGCTGAGGCGGAGAGCCAGCCCGAAGGGGAGGAGATGCCCGGGCCGGCAGCGGAGCTTGAGAATCTCAAACAAAAATTGAGCGAGGCCGAAGCGCGCGCTGCGGAGTATCTGGATGGGTGGCAGCGCACGCAAGCTGAGTTCATTAACTTCCGCAAGCGCTTGGAGCGCGATCGCCAGGCCGAGTATCTGGCGATGAAGGCGGAAATGATCAAGAAGTTTTTGCCGGTGTTGGATGATTTGGAGCGGGCACTCCAGAACCCACCGCAGGAGAACGAGTTGGAAGCCTGGGTTCAGGGCGTGGAATTGATTGTGCGTAAGATGCAGGCGATCCTGACCGCTGAGGGTGTGGAGCGGATCGAGGCCGAAGGGCAGATGTTTGATCCGAACCTACACGAGGCGGTCTCGCATGAGGCGGTGGATGGCAGGGAAAGCGGCGTGGTGATCGGGGTGGTGCAACAGGGCTATCGTCTAGGGGAGCGCGTTATCCGCCCGGCTCTGGTGCGCGTCGCGCAATAAAACGGGCAGATCGCCCGATTTTTCTTTTGGAGGCCTTATGGGTAAGATTATTGGGATTGATCTAGGTACGACGAATTCGGTGGCGGCAGTGATGATGGGCGGGGAGCCGCTGGTGATCCCCTCTGCCGAGGGGGAACGCCTGGTGCCTTCGGTGGTAGCGGTGACGAAAAGCGGTGAGCGGGTTGTCGGTCGGGCGGCACGCAACCAGGCCATTGTCAACCCGGAGAACACGATTTTTTCGGTCAAGCGCTTTATGGGACGCAAGATGAGCGATCCCGAGGTGCAACGGGCGCGCCAGCGGGTGCCTTATCACGTGAGCGAGGCCCCGAATGGCGATGTGCGTGTTCTCTTGGGAGGACGCGACTACGCTCCCCAGGAAATTTCAGCCATGATCTTGACCAAGATCAAGCGCGATGCCGAAGCCTATCTAGGAGAACCGGTTACCCAGGCAGTGATCACCGTGCCGGCCTATTTTAACGATGCCCAACGCAACGCGACGAAGGATGCCGGACGAATCGCCGGGCTGGATGTGTTGCGCATCATCAACGAACCGACTGCTTCAGCGCTGGCTTATGGCCTGGATCGGAAGAAGAACGAAATCATTGCCGTCTATGATCTGGGTGGGGGGACTTTCGATATTTCTATCTTGGAAGTGACGGAGGGGGTGTTCCAGGTGCGGGCGACCAGTGGAGATACCTATCTCGGCGGGGATGATTTTGACCGGCGCATCATAGAATACCTGATGCAGGAGTTCAAACAAGAGACCGGCATAGATTTGAGCCAGGATCGTCAGGCGTTGCAGCGTTTGAAAGATGCGGCAGAGAGAGCTAAAGTTGAGCTTTCCTCCCTGACACAGACGGAGATCAACCTGCCCTATCTCGCGGCTGACGCTAACGGGCCGCGTCACCTGGTGCGCACGTTGACGCGGGCGAAGCTGGAGCAGCTGACCGCAGACCTGATCGAGCGCACCATGCTACCGGTACAACAGGCACTGGCTGATGCCGGCCTGAAGCCGGAAGATGTAGACGAAATCGTCTTGGTGGGCGGCATGACGCGTATGCCGGCCATCCAGGAACGAGTGCGCCGATTTTTCGGGAAAGAGCCGCATAAAGGCGTGAACCCAGATGAAGTGGTGGCGATCGGCGCGGCGATCCAGGCCGGAGTTCTGGGCGGTGAAGTGACGGATATTCTCCTGCTGGATGTGACACCACTCACGCTCTCGGTAGAGACTCTGGGCGGGGTGGCGACGCCAATTATTGAGCGCAATACAACCATTCCGACGCGTCGCAGTCAGATTTTCTCAACCGCCCACGATAATCAAACGCAGGTGGAGATTCATGTTGTCCAAGGGGAGCGCCCGCTGGCGGCAGATAACAAGTCGCTGGGGCGCTTTATCCTGGATGGTATCCCGCCAGCGCCGCGCGGTGTGCCCCAAATCGAGGTGACGTTTGATCTTGATGCGAACGGGATTCTCAAGGTCACGGCACGCGATAAGGCGACCGGACGCAGTCAACACATCACCATCACGGCTTCTTCTGGCCTGAGTGAGGAAGAGATCGAGCGGATGCGGCGCGAGGCCGAGGCGCATGCTGAAGAGGACCGTCGGCGGAGGGAGCTAATCGAGGCACGCAATCGGGCAGATGGGTTAATCTATGCGGCGGAAAAGGCGCTGCGCGGAGCGGATGAACGCCTGCCGCAAGAGGTGCGTCAGCAGGTGGAAGCGCAACTTGCCCATACGCGCCAGGCTATGCAGGGCAATGACTTGAATGCACTGCGCAGCGCGCTGGATGCGCTGGAGCGTGAAATCCAGAAGATCGGCACGAGCTTCTCGCAACCTGAAACGCTCCAATCCGCCGAGGCCGGGGATTCAAATGTGGTTGATGGTGAGGTAGTGTAGTTTGAGCCTCTTATCCGCATAGTCTTCAGGAGATGAGTGACCGCAAAAGGGTTGTTTCACCGCCAAGATCGCAGGGTGTAGCTCTTGGCATTGCTCTGTGGTGAGTTTTGTAGCAGACTGAGGAGATGCATTCACAGGACGTAAGCGAGGCAGGTATCGAATATGCCCAGAGATTACTACGAAGTCCTCGGTGTGCCGCGCACAGCGACTCAAGAAGAGATCAAGGCGGCTTTCCGCAAGTTGGCCCGCCAATACCACCCGGATATTAACAAGGAGCCGGATGCCGAAGAGAAGTTCAAGGAGATTAACGAGGCCTATGCGGTGCTCTCGGATCCGGAAAAGCGCGCTCGCTATGATCGTTACGGTCATGGTGGGATCGGCGATCTGGGTGGGATGCCGGATTTCAGCGCCGATATTGCCGATATTTTCGAGGAGATTTTTGGCTTCGGCTTTGGGACAGGGCGCGCCCGACATATGCCCCGGCGTGGCCGTGACCTGCAAATGGAGCTGATGCTCACCTTTGAAGAAGCGGCATTTGGGGCGGAGAAGGAGATCGAGTTCGAACGTCTGGATACCTGCTCAAGCTGTGGCGGCTCCGGTGCGAAGCGCGGAACCAGCCCAACGCGCTGTGCCACCTGCGGCGGAGGGGGTGAAGTGCGGCAGGTGCGACAGACCTTCTTGGGCGCGATGGTGCAAACGATGACTTGCCCAACCTGTCAGGGGCGCGGCGAAGTAATTCTCTCTCCCTGCCCCACCTGCCATGGCAGCGGCCTGGAGCGGCGTAGGGTGAGCAAGCGGGTGCAAATTCCGGCCGGTGTGGATACGGGAACACAAATTCGCCTGCCGGGAGAAGGTGAGCCGGGTGAATATGGTGGGCCGCGTGGAAATCTTTATCTGCTCATAAAGGTACGCCCGCATCCTTTCTTCAAGCGGCGCGACGATGATGTGGTGCTGAACCTGGATATTAACATCGCCCAGGCCGTGCTGGGTGCCGAGATCGAGGTACCCACGCTGGAGGGAGCGGCGAAGCTGGTCATCCCTGCCGGCACACAACCGGGTAAGGTCTTCACGTTGAAAGGGAAAGGGATTCCCCACCTGAAGCGGAACGGGCGCGGGGATCAGCTGGTCATCGTCAATGTTGAAATTCCCACCCACCTGACGCGCGAGCAACGCGCACTCTTTGAACAACTGGCCAAAACGCTCGGCCATACCCCGCAGCCGCGTGAAAAAGGTATATTGGATTGGCTGAACGAGATGTTTGGCAGCTAAAATGTCGCTGAGCCGTTCATGATATACTGCGAGGGTGCATGCGCATTACAGACCTGACAGAATCCTATCTTCGATACGTCATCCAGCAGGATCATCCCGCCCGCTATGAAGCCGATTTCCCAGAGCTATTCGAGCATTACTACACATTCTGGGCACAGCCCCAAGCATATGCCTTTAGGGATAGCAAACAAGTTATAGCCCGACGCGATCTCCTTTTGGAGCGTTTGCCTTTGTTAGCGGAGAGATTCGAGCGCAACGGTTTGGAAGCAGGCGATATTGACGTGGTCATCTTCGTCGGTCACGGAACATCAAATGGACACGCTTTCCATGCTAGGGGACGTTGGACGGTCTGGCTTCCTCTCGAAACCTATGGCTCATCCCAAGCGGTGGATATCTTTGGCTCCCATGAAATAGCCCATGCACTGCACTATCAGCAACAGCCCGATTTCTACTTCAAGGATGAGAAGGAGAAGAACCAGGTATTTCGGCAATTGGTGACCGAGGGGATAGCCACGTTGATCTCAAAAGAGATTTTAGGCCTAAGTGATGAACAAGCGTTATGGGCAGACTATCTCCCTTTCGAGCATATCCAGCGCTGGTATGCAGCCTGCCGAAAGCGGGAAAGGGAGTTGTTTCGCCTCGTGGCAGATACCTTGCCGTACAGCGACAAGCAGAACCCTCTGTTTTCTTTTTCCCCATCAGAGGATGTTTCGAAAAATCGCGCAGGCTACTATGTAGGGCTAGTGCTGATAGAACGTTACGCAAGGCGACAAGGTTTAGGCGATTTGTTTGCAATAAGCAAGGAAGAGTTTTGGCAATTCGTGAAAGGAGAGCTTTACGGTACACTATATGACCAAGAGTCCGCTGCAAAACCTATCGCAGAGAGCGTCGAGCGCAGTAAATTCAATAACAAAACCTAAGGAGCTAAGCTATGTCAATCCATGACGCCTTAAACTATGCCCAGGCCCACCGGGAGCGTTTCCTGGAGGAATTCAAGGAATTTTTGCGCATTCCTTCGATTTCCACGGATGAGGCTCACACGGCGGATATGCAGCGCGCGGCCGAGTGGGTAGCAGCGCAATTGCGCCGCATTGGATTTGAGCGGGTGAATATCTATCCGACGGCTGGCCATCCGATCGTGTATGCTGAGTGGCTGAAAGCCGGCGGTGACCGTCCTACCGTCTTGATCTATGGGCACTACGATGTGCAACCGGTTGATCCCCTGGATGAGTGGAGAACGCCGCCTTTTGAGCCGACGCTGCAGGGTGAGAATCTCTATGCGCGCGGCGCATCGGATATGAAGGGTCAGGTGATGTTGACTTTGAAGGCGCTAGAATCGCTAGCCCAGGGCGGTGGCTTGCCGATTAACTTCAAGGTGCTGATTGAGGGAGAGGAAGAGATCGGTTCGCCGAGCCTGGAAGGTTTCCTGCGTGAACACAAAGACATGTTGCACTGCGATTTTGCTTTCAATCCCGATGCCGGAATGCTCGGCGCGGATAAGCCGACAATTACCTATGGTCTGCGCGGCCTGGCATATTTTGAACTGCGCATCTATGGCCCAGCACATGACTTGCACTCCGGCGTCTATGGCGGGGTGGTGCATAACCCAGCCCAGGCCCTGGCGGAGTTGATCGCCGGGATGCACGATGCGGAAGGCCGGGTGACTTTGCCGGGGTTCTATGATAAGGTGCGTCCACTCTCCGATGACGAACGAGCTGAATTGGCACGTTTGCCCATTGGTGATGAATTTTTCTTGGAGCAGACGGGGGCGCCGGCGCTATATGGGGAGGCCGGTTATACCGCGGTGGAGCGCGTCGGCGCACGACCCACGCTTGAGATCAACGGCCTGAAGGCCGGCTTTATTGGAAACGGGGCGAAGACGGTGCTCCCTGCTATGGCGATGGCGAAGATTTCCATGCGCCTGGTGCCAGATCAGGAGCCGCGAGATGTGGAACAGCAGTTACGGCGCTATCTGGAAGAGCGTGCCTCGCGCACCGTGCGCTGGGAGTTGCTCAGTCTGCATGGTGGGCGACCTTCCATTTCGCGGCGCGATACGCCCTGGGTTCAGGCATTGGCGGAAGCGTTGGAAGCAGTCTATGGCCGCAAACCCTATTTCCGCCGCGAGGGTGGTTCGATTCCGGTGGTGGCGCAGATGCAAGAGATTCTGGGCGTGGAGTCGGTGATTACCGGCTTCGGCCTGCCGGATGACAATTTACATGCGCCCAATGAGAAGCAGAACTTGCCAAACTGGTATCGCGGGATTGAAGCGGTGATCCGCTTCTTCGGACGATGGGCAAAATAGTTTTGGTCGCCGAAGCGAATAAGGAGCGTCAATTGGCAACGGAGAAGGCGGATCGGATTATCACCTATGGCGGGCAAGCGCTGATCGAGGGCGTGTTGATGCGTGGGCAGCGCGCCATGGCAATGGCGTTGCGTGCCCCAAATGGGGAGATCGTCGTGCGTCGGGAATATCTTTCCGGCATTTATCGCTCTCCTCTCGTGCGCCTGCCCTTCTTGCGTGGCATTCTCCTCCTTTGGGATGCGCTGGTTTTAGGAACGCAGGCCCTGACCTTTTCGGCCAATCTCCAGGCCGGGGAGGGGGAGAAGCTGGAGGGCGCCTCGCTGTATGGAACGCTGCTCTTCTCGCTGGTTTTCGGGATTGGACTGTTTTTCCTTTTGCCGGCCGCAATCGCCGCCTGGATTGGGCATCTAGCGGCTGACCTGAGCTGGGTCACGGCGATGAGTGAGGGTTTGATCCGGCTAGGTCTGGTGTTCGGCTATTTATGGGCGATCGGCTTTCTGCCGGATGTGCGGCGCCTTTTCGCCTATCACGGAGCAGAGCATAAGACGATCAATGCCTATGAGGCCGGCGTCGAACTTACTCCCGAATCTGTGGCGCGTTTTCCGTTGGAACATCCTCGCTGTGGCACTTCGTTTTTGCTCACCTTGATCGTGCTTACTGTGCTGATTTTCCCTTTCCTGGATGGTTTTCCCATTTGGGCGCGCCTGTTAGGGCGGATCCTGCTGATCCCACTCTTGGCTGGGATTGCAGTGGAGTATATCCGTTGGATAGCGAATCATCTGGATCGGGGTTGGGCACGCTGGCTCATCCGACCTAATTTGGCGCTCCAACGTCTGACAACCCGTCAGCCGGATGGGGCAATGTTGGAGGTGGCCATCCGTGCCTTTGAGGAGATGCGTCAGGCAGAAGGGATGGAGGGGCAAGGATGAATCAGGGGAGTGGCTGGTAGGGGCCCTCGCCAGGCGTCCCTCTGTAAATGAGTTCCCAGTTGGATTGGGTATCCCCTTTCTCAATGGTTCTCAGGTTAGCCGAGCGGCATCTAGGCAGGTCCAGCGGGAGGGCATCGCGATAGTCATCGCGAATTTTCTCGACGAAAGTATCAAGGAATGGTGTCCCGTAAGTGGAAATCACTTTCTCTATGACGGTCTTCCCGCCGCGATAAAGGACAAGTACTTGTCGTCCGCTGCCATGTCCAATAATCCCATATTTGCTGCCGCCCAGCCTTGTATCCTCAACCGTCAGGATTACTGTCTTATCTGGAATCGAATAGGGCATATAGTAGGGTACTGGGCCCTTGGGATAGAGGGGAGAGAGGATGAGAGCAAAACCGCCAGGGGGAATAATGGTCGAAGAAGTGATGAGCTTTCCACCTAAAGGAGGCAGTTTAGGATAATGCATATCCCAGGGGATGATACGCTGGGATATGCCGTTATAGAGCCAAAGGCCGGAGATATCCACAGGCTGCTGACCGTAGTTGTAGAGTTCAATGTATTGGTTGTAGAGCGCAATTTCATCGCTATTGCCGCAGGGGTTTCCCATAAATTCTGTGATTGCCAGAGTGTAGCGTTTCGATGGAGCAGTGGCAGTAGGAGTGGCAGGTGAGGGAGGAGTAATCGTAAAGGTAGGGGAGGCGACTACCTCGGTCAGAATCGGGGTCAAAGAAGGGAGAGCGGTGGGAGTGAGAGGGGAAACGAGGCATTCCAGGGAGGCCAGATAGTAGGGGTCTTTCCCCGCTTCTTCAATGAGAACGGTGATGCGATAGATGCCAGGGCGCTCAGGAGCGATGTAGGTGGCTGTATAGCCTGTTCCCGATCGGACAAGATAACCACCACTGGCCTGCCAAACGATCGTAGCATTCAAAGGAAGGATGGCATTCAGGCTCAGGGTGATTTCTGCAAATGGCGTCAGGGTACATTCTTCCGGCTGGATGCGCGCTCCTCCATTCGCCTCGGTGGTGATATTGGTACAGGCAAAGAGGAAGAAAAAAGATAAGACGAATGCAAAAAGACGGAAGCCGGAGATCATGGCACTACTCGTATCTCCAACGAAAAAAGTGATTTTTGGCTGCAGAAGCCCTGGGTAGTTGCAACGGTGATCACGCCTTGTCCCCCTTGGTGATTGAACTTGAGGCTAATATAACACGCTGAAGGCTGACTCTTGGTGCCGCTGAAAACGCTGCCGCTGTATTCCCAGTAACAGCTTAGAGTAGGGTCATGCTCTGGAGTTTCGGCGATCAAGGTCAGCCCTTCGCCGGCTTTCACTTCCAAAAGTGCGCCTGGCGGATAAATCCGATCCGTCCCGGCTACCGCGAACTGTACACTCAGAGGCGGCAAGCAGGAGGGAAAGTATTGCCAGAAAATCAAGGCCTGGATAGTGGCGAGTGGGATCAAGACCCACAAAGGCAACCCAGCGAGATAGGCGCGTACCTTCTCAGCAGGGATCCAACGGTTCAAGAAGTTGATTTCAAAACCAAAGCGAGTCAGAATGAGGAGAATAGAGGCGACTAGCCCGGAAAAGGAGAGCAGCGCGTAGCGAGGATTGTTGCTCCGGCTGAGCCAAGCGGCCAAGGAGCCTACTAACTCTCCAAGGCGCAGGTAAATAAAGAAGCCGATCACGAATGCAAGGAGTAGATAAAAAGCAAAGCCTCGCGCGGCTCGCCCTACACCATTCCACCAGTGAGATGACATACCCGCTCCTTTGCTTTATTTAGCTCGGCTGAGACTTGCCGCCACCTTTTGTCTGGCGTTCCCTTCATCGGGTTTGAGTTCAAGTTTCGCCTTTGGGAGGGCAAAAGAGTTTTCCCGCAGAAAATGCCCGGCTACGGGACCTTGCTCATTAATTCGGTTTCCGTACGTTTGTGCCCTTGGAGGGAGATTTTCTGCAGTGTACTTATGGTTGACTCTACTGCAAAAAGGCTTGTTTACCACAGAGTGCACAAAGTACCCGGAGAGTTGATAATGAAAAACCTTTGTGCGCTCTATGTTCTCTGTGGTGAGTTTTTGCAGTACACTCATGGTTATTATACATAAAAGAAACGCTCCGGAGTTTACACTTCTGTTAGCACCCGCCACAGTGCCGAATTGTCTTCTTTCCCCCTGCGAAAAAGCGATTTTGACTCTACTGCAAAAAGTCGTTTTTACCGTCGAGCGCTGAGTGTGCGGAGGGTCGTCAATGAAAATCTCTGCCTGCGCGCTCAGCGTTCGCTGCGGTGAGTTTTTGCAATGGACTTAATTTCGGCAATCTGCCCCAAGCTAAAAAGCAATTTCAGCGATCTGTTCCAGGTTGATGTCGAAGAATCTCCCTTCTTCGCCTTCCTCCTCCATCTCATCCCATTTGCCGGCGTGCACACCGCGTGCGCAGTAAGAGCGGTAGGCACAGTAGCGGCAACGTTTCTCCTCCTCGGTCTTTGGGAATTCCTGGGCCGCTTCCAATTCGCCGATGAGCGCGGGAAACCAATCAGCAT
>JBKBPX010000027.1:0-22493 GCA_046292855.1 Anaerolineales bacterium | reverse complement strand
ATCAGACTATCCGACTATCAGACTATCAGACTATCTATTCAACAATGATCTCAAATATCCTGATCTCATTCCAGCTACCGATCAGGCGAAAGTGGGGGGAATGGAGCACGCTCGTGTAGAACGGCAACCCTGCCGCCTCTGGCTCCAGCACCAGGTAGCGCACTCCGTAGCGCCGGGCAATTTCCAACACGGCCGGCTCTTCAGCATAGGGTGTGACCACCGCCGGGCGCCCGGTGGTGATATAGTATGCCGGTGGGTTGATCACCATGACGGCGTCCTGAGGACCTGCTCCAGCTTGGACCAGCTGCTGTTCTACGGCAGGATAGTATTGCTCCCCCTCTCCCCAACCTGCTCGAAAAACCCGCACCCAGACGAGATAGGCCGTCAAGACGGCCAGGAAGAGAACCACTGCCGGGCGAAAGACCCTCTGCGCTTGGGGCAGATACCACTTCCGACGGCGCGCTGCCCAGCGAAGTAACTCTTCAAACCCTATAGCCGCCAGCCCAAACCAGAGCGGCTGTAAGGCTGTGCCCCCATGAAAAAAAGCCGCCGCGTACCCCTGCAAAAGGGAAAAGGAGGGAATGAGCCAAATAAAGCCCGACCCAAGCTAGACTCCCTGCTTGTATCCGTCCATCCCGGCGATTTTTCCACAACCCGATCAGGATCAGGGGAAAGAGCAGGATCTCCCCCTGGGCGGCAAAAGCAGTCTGTGCATTCATCCAAAGCGCCCACAGGCGAACCCGCGCCATCTCACTCCAACCGGATGCGAGAAGATGTTGGGGAGTCAAAAGATGGGGAGGATAGACGAAGGTCTCGTCGTAGAAGCGCAACCAGAGGGCACGACGCGTGGCAGGCGAAAAGGGGGCTCCATAGATTTGCCAATTGCGCACATACCAGGGCCCCATGATCAGCAAAAAACCGGCCACCACCATCAGCCAACCATAGAAAAAGCGCCAGAACCTGCCTGAGCGATGCTCGCCTCCTCCCGGCGCCAGCGAAGCCACCCCAAGCCAAATCAAGCCATCGCTGCGCGCCAGGTTCAAAAGCCCGGCCAGCATCCCCAATTGAAAAAGGCGCCCTTTCTGTTGTGAGGAAAACCATCGAACAGGGAAGAGGAGGAAAAAGAGAGCCCCCAAAACCATATAAGGCGAATAATTATCGGTAGTCGGCAGAAACGAGGCATAATAACCGCTAAACAAGGAGAAGAAGCCCGCCATCCAGACAACCTCGCGCCGACCGGTCAAGGTAAAAGCTAGATGTGCCGTCAAAGGCGGAATAAATGCGGCCAAGAGTAGAAAGACGAGCCGTCCAGCCCCGAAGCTCTGATGCCCCGTGAGCCACATCCCCAGGGCACTCAAAATCGAAGCCAGGGGCATCCAGTATCCATGCGAAGGATGGGGCAACGCAGGCGGATCGTCCAGATAAGTCCAGATATACGGCTCGCTAAATCCCTTGCCTTGCGCCAGCTGCTGCCCACCGGCAAAATAATAGGCGGCATCCATGTAACCCGGATAGGGCTGCTGGGAAGCGATCAACCCCATCATCCCCAACCCCAACAGCCAGAGCAAGCCATAGGCACGCCACGACATGGTGCCTCCTAAACCACATCCCCACTACGCACCCGATCTAACCAGGTGCGCGGACGGAAAAGTGACCAACGCATCCAGTAAAGCCCGATCAGCGAGAACAGAACGGGGAACAGATAGAAGGCCTGCTCCCAGCGTGATTCTTGAGAATGCGCGAGCGCCTGCTGCCACAATGCCCAGGGCACAAAGAAGGCCAGGAGCAGTAGCAAAAGGGGCAACCAAAGCCCATAACGCGGCCAGCGTTTCCAGGTTAAGGCCAGGATTACGATGAGCGAGGGGAAGAGCATGGTCAAGACAGGCGTATCGGTGCGCAGCCCTAGCAACGGCGTGAGGCTCAGGCTCAGGTTTAAGGTCCAATAAAAAGCCAATGGATGTCCTTCCGAGGTCAATCGTCCTTCCAGGAAAAGGACGAGCCATGCGGCCAAGCTCAGAAGCAGCGCAGGGGAGATCGGCAAAGGTGGGAAAAAGGAGGTCAATAGCCGGGTAGGTTGGATGCCGAACCCCTGGCGCAAATTAAAGGCAACCGCCCGCAAAAACGGCAAAAACCAGTCCGGGCGCGCCAGAAAGGACACGTTATAGAGCAGGAATAGGAGCATCCCAGCCCCGGCTAGCACTCGCCAACGACGCGCCCGCACCAGGTAAAGGCCCAGAAAGAAGAGCGCGCCTAGTGTCGCTTCCCAACGCAGAGTCAAGAGCGACCATAATGCTCCGGCCAGCTCGTCCTGCTCGGCACGCAATGCCAGCAACCCCAGATGCAGGAGGACTAGGAACAACCAAAAGGGCGCTGCCTGCCAGAGGCCCCAAAAAGCATAAGGCCAAAAAAAGGCCAACAAGATCAGCCCAATCTGCCAGAAGCGTTTCAATGGCCACTCAGCCAGGCGTAGGCTGATGAGCACGGTCAGCGGCACAGCAATTTCCAAACAGAGCAGGACAAAAGCTGCCGCCCAACCTGCTGAAGGCAAGAGTACTAACGGAGAAAGCAGGAGCAGGAACGGTAACGGCAGATCGAAGCGGCGAACAGCGTATGCCGTTGCCTGTTCAAAGCCGCTGCTTAAAGGCCAGGAGCGCGACTGTAGATACACCTCCCCATCGGAAAACCAATAGACTCGCAGTCCTTCCCATAGGAAGCGCGCTTCCCGCCCTCCGTCCAGACGTTCCAGGAAGAAATAGTTGAAAATCGTCACCAGGACGGCAAGCAGCACGCCCCTTATGAGCAAAGACCAGGGAAGCGGGTTGCGGCGGCGAACTTTATGCATAGATCAGCCAGCCGTCCACACCGTCAACCGGCCCGGGTGAATGCGATATTCCAGGGATTGGAGCCATTGCTCAAACAATTCTCCGTCAGTATGCGCCGGAGAAGGTTGATTCAGCCGGATGCTCAGACGTTGCGTGTGATGTTCATAGATGCCTGGCAGTTCTGTGTAATTCCCCGGCCCTGGTTTCATCGCTGCTGGCAACACCCTGAACATTTCGAGGCGCGCGGCGCGATAGGCAAAGACGAAGGTCAGGCGGCCATCGCGCGGATCGGCATGGGGGGTCATGTAGAAAACTCCACCCGTTCGGGGCGCATTGCCCACCGTAAGGAGTGTGAGCGGTCCTTCATACGAACCGTCATCCCATTCGACCTGAGCCTCCCATTTTGGGCCATCCGCAATTGCCTGTAGCGCAGCGATGATATAACGCGTTTGTCCCTTGATCCGCTGAATCCGCTCATGCTTGATGGTGACATAAGGCTCCAAGCCAATGGCCGAGTTGTTGACAAAATAGCGATCGTTACACTGGCAGAGATCGAAGTGCTCGTAATGCCCGCGAGCGATCACCTGTGCAGCCTGGAAGAGATCGAGCGGAAGGCCAAGATTGCAAACGAAATCGTTCGCCGAACCAAGCGGCAGGATGCCCAACGGTGGCAGCGGCTTTTCCAGCGATCCAACGGCGCGCACCATGCCGTTCACGGCCTCTCCGATGGAGCCATCGCCGCCAGCCACAATGATCCCGCTGACACCATCCCGGATGGCCTGCTCGGCCAGGGTGACGATGTGGCCTTTATGTTGGGAAACGCTCAGTTCAAATTCCACCCCGGCCTGATGGAGGGCTTGTTCGGCCTGAGGCCAACGCTCACGAGCATGCCAGCGATTTGCATAGGGATTGAGAAGCACGCGTAGCATAGACACTCCTGGTTTTCGGTTGTAGTTCATTCGTCGGCAAGATGAGTATCCGATAGGTGCCGCAATGAATGGAGGGAAACGCGGAAGGCAGAGGATTGTGAAAGCAAAACGGCGCAGAAGATCAGGAGGGCGCCAAAACTTTGTAGCGGGTTAAGCGCTTCGCCCAGGAAAATCCATCCGGCCAGGGCGGCGAAGACGGATTCAAGGCACAAAATCAGGGCTGCATCGCTAGGCGGCGTATGGCGCTGTGCCAAAATTTGTAACGTGTAGCCCATCGCCAGGGAAAAAACCGCCGTGTAAGTGACCGCCCCCAGCCAGGGAAGAATCTGCGGCACAGTCCAGCTTTCCCAAAGCAAACCACCCAGCAAATTGAGCACAGCACTGACCAGGAGTTGCCCTATCGAAAAGACCAGGGAATCATAACGGCTGGCCACTTTCCCGAGCAAAATCACGTGAAAAGCCCAAAAGAAGGCGCCGATTAGTTCCAGCACATCCCCGCGCCGCACCCGGAAGTAGCCGCCGGTTGAGAGCAAATAGGCCCCTCCGAATGCCAGAACCAGGGAAACCAGCACCAGCAACGATGGCTTTTCCTTCCAAAAGAGAAACAGGATAAGCGGCACAAAGATCACATAGAGGCTGGTAATGAAGCCGGCGTTGGCAACTGTGGTAGTTTTCAGACCGGCTTGCTGAAAGGCAGTGGCCAGGAAAAGAATGCTACCGGCTAACCCAATCCAGGGAAAAGCCGTCGGTTTGATAGGACGCTTCCGCAGAAGGGGCAGGAGCAAGAAAAAAGCCAGGGCAAAACGCGCGGCATTGAAAAAGTAAACGCTACCCACTTGTCCGGCCAGGCGCTGGGCGACAAAGGCGCCTCCCCACAAGAGGGCAACCAGAAAGAGGCTCAAGTCGGCGCGCAGGCGCATGGTTCAGTTCGCCATTCCTAGGCGCTTCAGCTCAGCTTCGATGACATCTAAGGTCACCGGCTTCAGGATAAATCCCTGTGCACCCACCTGAAAAGCCCGCCGCCGCGTTTCGGGTTGATCATCCGACGTAACGATGATTACCGGCACTGTGTTCAGGCGCGGCTCGCGACGCAGATAGGCAAGGACTTCTAGCCCATCAATCCCCGGCATGTTGATATCCAGGAGGATCAGGTCTGGAAGCAAATTGCCGAGGAGCACCATGCCGGAGGAGGGTCCGTAAGCCAATTGTGTTTCAAACCCTAACACTTCGAGCATTTGTGCGAGAGCATCGGCGGTTTGGCGATTATCATCTATGATCAAGGCAGTAGCCATTTCACAACTCCGCAATGGGCATTCCCATCAGGGATGTGTCATAACCCGGCAGCCTGTTCACCGCTTGGCGGAAGGTCGGGTCCTGAAGCAGTTCCATCAGCGGCTGCAAGAGTGGGCTATCGGCAAATTCACGCGGGATGATCAAATCATACCGTTCTTCAAAGAGTGGGATGAAATCCAAATCCAACGCCTGCGCTGCGGCGGCGATCGCCAGGCCACAATCAGCCCGTCCGGATGCCACAGCGGCCGCGACGCTCAAGTGTGTATACTCTTCCTGATTGTAACCTGAAATTGCCTCGGCTGGGATACCGCGTTGCTCCAGATGGTAATCCAGGAGAATGCGCGTGCCGGCGCCGCGCTGACGGTTGACAAAGGTCACATTTGGGCGCGTCAGGTCTTCCAGGTCATGGATGCCTTTTGGGTTGCCGCGTTTCACCACTAGTCCCTGCTGCCGCTTCAGAAAAGCGATGACGCGCACGGGGATACCCGCCAGGTATTTCTGGACGTAAGATAAGTTATATTCCCCCGTCTGGGGGTCGAGCAAGTGTGAACCGGCCAGATGCGCCTCCCTGCGCTTGAGGGCGAGCAAACCACCCAGCGAGCCGACATTTGCCGAAGCCAACCGTCGCTGACGCTCGGCCAGGAATTGTGAAAGGATGTCGAGAGTTACATCGTGGGAGCCGATTGCGAAAATGGTACGCTCGATCTCGGCTGGAGAACGATAGAGATGCACCTGCACTTTTTCGCCGGCTTCGAGTCCCTGCACACCGCGTCCGAGAATAACCAAGCCGTCGGCGCGAACCAGTGACGTGATCACGCCGGCCCCGCGCGAGAGCGGCGCCGCCAGCAGCCGATCGCCCACCCGTCCCACTGTGACGCGCACGTAATCGTCATCCCCTGGCGGCGAAGTGATCTTGCGCGTGAGACTGGCCTCGATCAGCGGCAGCGCCTGCTTTGGACGCCCCAGCCAACGCGCCAGGATAGGCTCGACGAAAATCTCTATGGTCAGCGCGGCAGAGACAGGATAGCCCGGCACACCCATGATCGGCACAGCCGATCGTCCCTCTTCGAGAGGGGGCAAAATCCCCATGATGACTGGGTGTCCGGGTCGTACCGCTACGCCGTGCACGAGCAAGCGCCCCAGCTTCTCCACCACCCGCGCCGAGAAATCCTCCGAACCTGCCGAAGAGCCGGCATTGAGTAAGATCAGGTCATGTTCCCGCCGCGCCTCGTTCACCCGCGCACAGATTTGTCCAAAGTCATCTGGCGTGATTGGGAAACGGGTCGGCTCGCCGCCCATCGTCAGCACTTGCGCCGCCAGCACCAGGGAGTTGTATTCGAGGATATCGCCGGGGCGTACCTGGGTCCCAATTGGGACCAGCTCCGTTCCGGTCGGCAGGATAGCGACACGTGGCCGACGCGCTACGGTTACCGTTGTGTGACCTGCGGCGGCGATGGCACCCAAGTCAACCGGCCGGAGCACATGACCGGCCGGGAGCACCAGCTCGGTCGCCACAATATCTTCCCCCATCGGGCGGACATGGCTCCACGGCACCAATGCCGTGCGTAAGCGAAGGGCAGCAGGCCGGCGTGGGTTGTCGGCAATTTGTCCCTGCTCATCTAAGGCTTCCACGTTTTCAATAGGCACCACGGCATTTGCCCAGGCCGGCAGGGGATCGCCGGTATCCACATACTGAAACTGTCGTAGCACCACCGGCGCGGTTGGCTGGGCATGTGCTGACTCCTCGGCACGGATGGCGAAGCCGTCCATGGCCGCCGCGTGATAATGTGGCGATGAAAGCCGCGCCCAGATCGGCTCGGCCAGCACGCGTCCCAGCACCTTCTCATCCAGCGAGAGCACTTCCTTGCCCAGAACGCCCCAAAGGCCGGCCTCACGCAGCGCATCTTCCAAGCGACTCATCGCTTCCGGCAAGGGCACATCATGCAGATATACATTCATGCGGCACTCCAACTACCAAACGATGTGACTACCCGAGCATCAGACTATCATCACCTCCACCTCCTGGCCCGCTTCCAGGCCGGTTGCATCAGGGAGGATGCGCAGGAGGCCATCGGCATGCACGAGGGTGAAAATCAGGTTGGATTTGCCGAAGATCGGGTCGGCGATCCAGAGCGAAGGATCGGCGGTGGAGCGGGTCAGGCGCACCGGCCACCAATCTTCGCGGCCGGCCTGAGAAGGCAGATTGACTGACAAGCGGGCCCGCACCACCGTCTGTGGACGATCGGAAGGACGCGAGAGAAGATAATCCAGCAACGGGCGCACAAAGAGATAACCGTTCACCAGCGCGCTGACCGGGTTGCCCGGCAGGCCGATCACTGCTTTTCCACCGCACACCCCCAGGATAGTCGGTTTGCCCGGACGAGTGTTGATCCCATGCACAAGTACGCCCGGCGCTCCCAGGGATTGGATCACCTCGGCTGTCATATCCCGAGTGCTGGCAGAGGAGCCGGCCGTGATAATCAATGCATCACACTCATCCAACGCCTGTTCCGCCGCCTGTTGCAATGCTTGTGGCTGATCGGGCACAATCCCATACAGGCGCGGCTCGCCCCCATATTGCAGAATCAACGCAGCCAGGGAATACGTGTTAATATCGCGCACCTGGCCCGGCTTTGGGGTTTGCTGGGGAGGAACCACCTCGTCACCGGAAGAGATCAAGCCCAGGCGCGGCCGCTTCCAGACCTCGACATCAAGAATACCTAAAGCCATCAAGCCGCCGATCTCGGCCGGGCGCAACAGGTGGCCTGGCAGAATTACCTCTTCCCCTTCCTGGACATCTTCGCCGGGTTGAATAATATTTTCACCAGGTGCTACGGCGCGCAGCACTTCGATCTCGTCCCCTAGCGACTGCGTATGCTCCAGCATCACAACTGCATCAGCACCTTCCGGCAGGGCCCCGCCGGTATGAATAAGCGCACAAGTGCCGGGACGCAGGGCAAAGGCAGGTGTCTGTCCCATCGGCACTTCGCCGATCAAGGTTAGATAAGCGGGTAGGGACTCCGAAGCGCCAAAGGTATCCCGAGCGCGCACGGCGTAGCCATCTACGGAAGCGCGCGGGAAAGAGGGCAGCGCATGGGGTGCCCGAAGCGGTGCCGCCAGCACACGTCCCAGCGCATCTAAGGTCGGTAGGCGTTCGCTTGCGAGCGAAGGTGGCGGCAGATGGGCAAAAAGTCGCTGACGGGCTTCATCGGGAGGGAGAAGGTGGAGGAATTCGGGCATGTTGCGCTAAGCAAATTGAGCAATGAATGAGAGGGGGGAGGGGGGTAGTTGGTGGTTGCCGAGCGAATAAGATACGGGGAACAACATGGTAGGGTGGAGAAGTAACAATCAAGTCTATGGGCTGAATAGCATCGGCAGTCAAAATGTCATCGTTAGACCTTATCGCTTCGTCCATTTATCTTTTGGCGCTATTGAACTTGATGCGGACTGCTAAAGAACCGCCTAAGCGCCCAGAAGCGAGAATCCTGGGAATGTGGACGTCCCGTCCGCCAAGAAGCGAGAATCCTGGGAGCGCGGACGTCCCGTCCGCCAAGAAGCGAGAATCCCGGGAATGCGGACGTCCCGTCCGCCAGCGGCACTTGGGTTGGTAGCAAGGCATCAGCATCCGAGACGGATGCGCTCCCAGGTGTGTCGCGCCTAAAGCCAGAACACAAAACCAAAAATGGATGAAGCAATAGGGCGCTCATTTGTGGTAATTATACCCGCTTGTTTGCGCCTGCTCAGCAGGTAATTCGGAGGCTTAGTTTTTTCTCTGCAGACCTGTCTGTTTCGCAACTGAGCAAAGTTCTCTCAGAAAGGCTGGCGGCAGAGAGTATAATACAAATGTGAAGAATGCACTGCTTGCTCTTTCCCCTTTGGATGGACGTTATCAGGAGCAGACTGCGCCATTGCGCGAGTGGTTTTCCGAGTTTGCCTATTTTCGTTTTCGCTTAAGGGTGGAAATCGCCTATCTTCTCTTTCTCAACGAGCGGATGCGCAAGCCGCGCCCACTCTCAGCTGAAGAGCGCCGACGAATTCAGCAAATCGCCGAGAACTTTTCTCTGAGCGATGCCACACGCATCCAGGAACTGGAACGTCAAACTCGTCACGATGTTAAGGCGCTAGAATTATTTATTCGGGAACGGCTGGACGCAATTGCCATTCCGGACCTGATTCCCTGGGTGCACTTTGGCCTGACCTCGGAAGATGTCAACAGCACGGCTCAAGCCTTGACCCTGGCCGCCAGCCGCGAGAACGTGCTTTTGCCTTCCCTGGACTTGCTCCTTGTCCATCTTACCGAACTCGCCCGGACTCATGCCGAAACCCTCATGCCGGCGCGCACGCACGGGCAGATTGCCGTGCCTACCACCTTTGGCAAGGAGATGGCGGTCTTCGTGGCGCGTCTCAAACCGCTACGGGAAGCGTTAGCCCGTCACGTTTTCCAAGCCCATTGGAGCGGCGCGGTGGGAAACTTCAATGCCGTGGTGGTAGCTTTCCCCGAAGTGGATTGGCCGGCTTTTTCACACGATTTTCTCGCCTCCCTCGGCCTGACTCCCCATCCTTGCACCACGCAAATCCTGCCCTACGAAAACTGGCTGGAATATTTCTCTCATCTATATCGGGTCAATGCAGTGCTCCTCGACCTGGTACAGGACCTCTGGCGCTACATTAGCGATGGTTATCTGGGATTGCAAGTGATGATGGAGGAGGTGGGTTCCTCCACCATGCCGCAGAAGGTCAATCCCATAGATTTTGAGAACGCCGAAGGAAATTTGGGCTTGGCCAACGCCCTGATCGAACATTACCAGCGCAAGTTGCCGATCTCCCGTTTACAGCGCGATCTCTCGGATTCTACGGTGCGACGCACTTTTGGTGTGGCGCTGGGGCATACCCTGGTGGCCTGGCAGGCTGTTTTGCGCGGTCTGGAGCGATTGCGAGTCTATCCCCACGTAATGGCGGATGTCCTGGAAGAGCATTGGGAAGTGGTGGCCGAAGGCGCTCAGACCTTGCTCCGCGCTGCAGGTTATGCCGAGGCCTATGACTGGCTCAAAGCGCTCACGCGCGGCCGCTCCCTCACCCGTGACGCTTATCTGGAATGGGTTGAATCCCTGCCGGTCGAGCCTTCCCTAAAAGACCGTCTACGCGCGCTTTCACCACAAGAATTCATTGGCCTTTCCCAACAATTGGCACATTCTGTGGCTGAAAAGGGATAAACTCATCAGTCGATTATCCATTGTTGAGTGTACTGCAAAAACTCACCACAGAGAACATAGAGCGCACAAAGGTTTTTTCATTATCAACTCTCCGGGTACTCTGTGCACTCTGTGGTAAACAGGCCTTTTTGCAGGAGAGTCATTGTTTCTTCCTCCGAAAGGAACATCTCCTGACATTTTTGCGTTTTGAACAAAGGCTTAGCCTTCTCTCTCTCGCCTCTTGGTAAGGAGAAATCCTATGAAACCGTCTCGTTTCGTCATCCTCCTGCTCGTGTTTGTTCTTCTCTTTCCGGGATGGCCTGTGCTCCCTGCTCAAGCGGCCACGATCTGCGATTGGGCCCGGTTTATTGCCGATGTGACCATCCCTGATGGCACGGTGATGACACCAGGCACAGCGTTCACGAAAACCTGGCGCTTAAAGAACATCGGTAGCTGCACCTGGGGAAGTGGCTATCGCTTGGTCTTTTCCAGCGGCAGTCAAATGGACGCACCGGCTGAGGTCAACCTGCCCTATAGCGTGGCCCCCGGACAGATGGTGGATGTCTCAGTTACCATGACCGCCCCCTCCACCCCTGGGACCTATCGAGGCTACTGGCTCCTGAAAAATGCCTCCGGAGTCCTTTTTGGCTTGGGTAGCACAGCGAATAAGCCCTTCTGGGTTGAGATCGTTGTACCGAGCGGGCAAAATACCGTTTTCGACTTTTATGCTCAGGCGCCGAATGCTTCTTGGGGCAATGCATCCCAAAGCCTTCCCTATCCGGGACAGGAGGGCAGCATAAAAGGGTTTGCTGTTCCGAAAACCGATCCCACGCTGGAGAATGGCTCTCCGACTCCCGGGAACGCACTCTTGATGGCCCCGCAGCAGGTGGATAACGGCGTAATCTATGGTGTTTTTCCGGCCTTCACGGTACAAAGTGGAGATGAGTTTCGAGCCACAATTGGCTGCGCCCAGCGAGCCAGTGGATGCTATGCCCGTTTTACCCTGCAGTATCTCGATAGCAACAATGCCCTCTATACTCTCTGGAGCTTTGACGAGCGCTACGATGGACTGATCTATAGCGCACGTGTGCCGTTGAATGCCATTGCCGGCCAGACGGTGCGCTTTGTGTTGAAGGTCCGCGCTGCCGGTTCAGCTAGCGGAGATCAGGCTTTTTGGGTCAATCCGGTGATCGTGCGTAGCGGCGGTATTTCCCCATCGCCAACCCCTCCAGGCACCATCACTCCTACCCCAACCCAGCCGTCGGTTTCGTCTTGTGACAAAGCCCAGTTCATCGCTGATGTGACTGTCCCGGATGGCACGGTGATGTACCCCGGTCAGGTCTTTGACAAAACTTGGCGCCTGAAGAATATCGGTACCTGCACCTGGACGACAGCCTATAAACTGGTCTTCGTCAGCGGCGAACAGATGGGCGGGCCGGCCGAAGCCAACTTGCCGGTAAATGTGCCGCCGGGGAGCACGGTGGACTTGACCGTGCGCCTGACAGCACCGTCGGTGGGAGGCACCTATCGCGGCTATTGGCAATTTAAGAACGCTAGTGGTGTGCTTTTCGGCATTGGTACGCCGCCCATCAAGCCCTGGTGGGTAGAAATTCGCGTTACCGGCCCGACCCCAACTCCCGGCCCAACCCAAACTCCCACGCCGACCCAGACTCCTGGCCCAACTCCAACGCCTGCCAGCGACACAGCCTATGACTTCGTAGCCCATATCTGTGACGCACAATGGGTGAGCGCAGCCGGCGTTTTGCCCTGTCCAGGAAGTGAGGGAGATGGGCGCGGTTTTGTGCGCCTGATCTCCACCCCGCGCCTGGAAAACGGCGTCACAGATCCGCGAGCCGCTCTCTTGGCCGTGCCGCAGAATATCTATAACGGCTATATTCAAGGCATCTATCCGCCATTCCGCGTCCAGGCTGGTGATCACTTTGAGGCCATTGTCAATTGCGAATATGGGGCGACGTATTGTCTTGTCATCTTCCGCCTTGATTATCGCATTGGCAGTGGGCCGATCCAAACGCTTTGGGCTTTTGGCGAGCGCTATGAAGGCCTGTTCTATGCGGCTAGCCTTGACCTTTCCGCCCTGGCCGGTCAAGATGTGCAATTCGCATTGACGGTCCTCGCCAATGGCCCTGCCACAGGGGATCGGGCGTTGTGGGTGGCCCCGCGCATTCGCCGGGCTTCTGCCGCGACTCTCACCCCCACTTCCGCTTCGGCTACGGCGACCGCCACTCCTACGTTCACGCCTACTTCCGAACCTGCCACGGCAACGCCAACACCTCCACCTGCTACCGAAACACCTACGCCTACGCCTTGACATGCAAAAGCAGGAGTTGTCTATAGAAAACTGAGAGATGAGTAGCTTATCCGCCTATGTTTCCAGCGGGCGTTCCCCTTTCAAAGCGCTTCCTTGACCTTTGCCTGACTGTCCCGGCCGTGATTTTGCTCGCCCCTCTGATGGGGCTGATCGCTCTTTTTGTCTATTTTTATCACGGCCGGCCGGTTCTTTTTCGTCAGTTACGCGCTGGGTATCACGGGCAACCTTTCTGGATATACAAGTTTCGCACGATGACCGAGGCGCGCGATGCTCAGGGCAACCTGCTGCCCGATGCCGAACGCCTCACACCGTTGGGGCGTTTTCTGCGTGCTACCAGCCTGGATGAGTTGCCAGAACTCTTTCTTGTCATCGGTGGAAAAATGAGCCTGGTGGGGCCGCGCCCACTATTCGTCCGCTACCTGGAGCGCTACACGCCGGAACAAGCACGGCGACACGAGGTCTTGCCGGGGATCACAGGCTGGGCCCAGATCAATGGGCGTAACGCCCTTAGCTGGGAAGAGAAGTTTCGGCTGGATGTCTGGTACGTTGATCATTGGTCGCTCTGGCTGGACATCAAAATCCTTTTCCTAACCCTTTGGAAAGTCCTGAAACGGGAAGGCATTAGTCAGCCTGGCCATGCCACGGCTGAAGAATTCATGGGCACACTCCATTCAGAGGAAGGACATTCATGACCGCTTTGCTTCCGATTGTGATGTATGGCGGGGGAGGGCACGGAAAAATTCTTATCGATCTCTTGCGCGCTCTGGGGCGCTATGCATTGATTGGCATCGTGGATGATGGACGTTCGTCTGGTGAGCTTGTGATGGGAGTTCCGATTCTGGGGAACGGTCAAACCCTGGCCGAAATTCGTGCTCGCGGCGTGACCCTAGCTACCAACGCGGTGGGTGGGATCGGCAAGCCGGATGTGCGGATTGCCATTTTTGACCGTCTGCGTGAAACAGGCTTTGAATGCCCTGCCCTGATCCATCCTTGGGCGTTGGTTGAGCCGAGCGCCTCCATTGCGGATGGAGCACAAATCCTGGCCCGCGCCTATATCGGCAGCGAAGTGCAGATCGGCTTCGGTGCGCTAATCAACGTTGGCGCGATCGTTTCTCATGAGTGCCGCATTGGGAATTATGTGAATATCTCACCGGGGGCGATGCTGGCAGGGAATGTGGAGGTCGGCGAAGCGGCGCAGATTGGCATGGGAGTGACGATCAATTTGGGAATTAAGATTGGCGCGCGGGCGCGCATCGGCAACGGTGCCACAGTCAAGGCGGATGTGCCTGAAGGTGGCATAGTGCGCGCCGGGCATATCTGGCCGCCTTGAGATTGCCGCATGTTCCTCATGCAGGCAATCGGATGTGTGGATTTGGGCGCCGCGCTGGCGGAAAAATGGGGTATAATCACGGGCATTCTTTGAAAGTTGTAAGGAAATATGCCAGATTCCAAGCGCCTGATCCTCACCTGGGAAGATGTAGATAAGCTAATTGACATCCTCCTGCCGCAATTTCGCCGCGAATTCACGGCGATGGTCATGATTACGCGCGGCGGCATTATCCCCGGTGGCTTGCTGGCAGAAGCGATGAACCTCACGCATGTGCTCACTGCGGCAGTGAACTTTCCGGCCTCTTTGGAATCTGAGCGTTCCCGCTTGATCGCCTGGCCTGAATTTCTTCAATTCCCATCTGATGAGCTGCTACGCGGCCGCTCAACCTTGATCGTGGATGATGTCTGGGGGTCGGGACGCACGATCACGGCGGTGCGGCAACGCGTTTCTGCGGCCGGCGGCTTTCCCGAGACTTGTGTGCTCCATTTCAACCCGTATCGGAATCTCTTCGGTTCCCTTCGCCCGGATTACTATGCCGCCATTACCGATGCATATGTCATCTATCCCTGGGAAATTCAGCGGGGAATTGACCTGACTATGGCTTGAGGGTGCTGGCAAGCAAGATGCCGTTAGCCCAGTAAAGCCCTGAACCGCTAGGGAGGATGTCATAGGTGAAGGGTTGTGAATAGGGCACGTGGGCGATGGCGACAAGGATCGAGCCGTCTAGTTTATCCCCCAGCACGAGGTCTCCCACCCTTCTCCCATCTGCGGTGGGGTGACCGGGAGAAGCCCATACTTCGCGTCCATCGGCCAAGCGCAGGTGAATCATCTGGTGACCAGGAGGGGTGGGGGCCTTCCCGACGCTCAAAAGCGGAACTGCCACACGTTGGCCATCTTTGCCAATCGTCCATACCAGATCGCCGTTATGCAGCTCCTCGACAGAGACATCCCCGCGCGGCGTTGCGATGCGTGTCCCGGCCGCCAGGCAAATCGGGCAGATGAGGGTCGCAGGCTTGCGCTCATCAACTTCGATGTGCCCTTTTCCGTCAATTCGGCCACTGATGGCGCTTCCATTCCTACCTTCTGCGGCGCCGATCTGAATCTGGAAGCGATAAATCGCACCCTCCGCAGTAAATGGAATGGCCAGCAGGCGCTTGTAATCCCGGTAAATGGCAAGCAACTCCTGGTCGCTAAAAGCTGTCCTCCCTTCCAGATTGTGGTGGCGGAGGATGACCGAAAACATTTCGGCATTGGCCTGCATTTCTGCCAGGCGTGCCCGTGCCCGCTCCCGTTCATTATCACGGGGGATAGGGTAAAAATCGGGATCGCAGAAGAAAAAATCGGGGAAGGCTTCCAGGATGCGGTATTTCAATTCGGTGGGGGAAAGCCCACCACTGACGGTGGGGATAGGGGTGAAGGTGGGTGGGGGGAGAGGGGTGGCGAGCCTAGTTGTGGAAAGCGGGGTATGAATGTTCTCGGGGAGGAGGATGGTCTGTTCCGCTGGGATAGCCGTCGCATTCCCTGCCCATGTCTCGGATGGTAAAGCGGGCGCACACGCCACACTCAAAAGCAAAACAAGGTAAACCAGCAGGTTCAAGGGGAATCGCATAAGGCACCTCTGCTGGGTTAACGCTACCCTTTCCCCAAAGTTCCGGCAACCGTGGACGGTGGCTATGGGAGATTCTGCGGCTCGAAGCAGGGTTGATAATCCTGACCGATGATCAGGCGATAGGCGATTGGAGAGGCGTTTGTCGGTTGTGCGAGAAGGCGAGAAGGGTCAAGGCCGAGGACCTGGAGCAGGATTTGACGCCTTTGGGGGTCTTGATTGGGTGTCAGGTCAATTAAGAGCGTGCGCAATACATCATGACGTTCAGCGGGGGCAAGTCGGGCCTGGAAGCCGGCGTAGTTCAGACGCGCCGTGACGAGCATTTCCCAGCCCTCCCAGGGAGTGCCGTTTTCTACCTGCACCAGGAGCGTTTCCCGTTCGGGCAAGTTGACGGCCGGGGTGAGGGCTTCGCTCAGCAATTCGTTCAGCAGGGGAGCATTGGGCAGGAGCAGATAGGCGCCTCCCTCTCCGATGGTAGGGGTCACGTAAGGCGGGCGAATGTAGTAGCTGCGCACCCTTGCATTGCCTAATTGGGGAGCATAAAAGCTCAACTTGAGCAGATCGCTCAAAGTCAAATCGGTAGTGATCATCCCGGAAAGCTGTTGGTAGAGCGTTGGCAAGTGTGTGACCAGATCGGCCTGGAGGAGGCGGGCATACATGGCGCGCAGTACCTCCTGCTGGCGGCGGCCACGGTCAAAATCGCTGGAACGTTTGCGAGAACGGGCATACCAAAGTGCTAGGTCTCCGTTCATGTGCACATATCCCGGCCCGACCGTGTATAGTTGCCAGTTCTGCTCGTTTTCGGGATCGAGAGATGGATCGCTCAAGCGCCAATCCGTATAAGGACAGGCGACCGGCACGTCAATCCCCCCCAGGGTATCAATAATGCGTTGGAAGCCGTCAAATTCAACCAGGGTGACATGATCTATCGCTATCCCCAGGTTTTCACGCAAGGTATCCTTCATCAAGGCTGCCCCGCCTCCAGGGTAGCCGTTAAGCTCCCCGTGCTGATAAGCGGTGTTGATGCGCTGCATTCCCCAAGTGGGGATGGAAACCCACAAGTCGCGGGGGATGGAAAGCAGGCTGACCTGACGCTGGCGCGGCCAGAAAGTTGCCACGATGATGGCATCGGTGCGGAAAGAGCTGCCCGGCCCCCTCCGATCCGAACCCAGGAGCAAGAAACGGATGCTCTCATACTGGTCGAGAGGCGGAAGGGGAGTGGGACGCCAGGATGGGTCGAGGGTTGGCAGGACTGTTGGGGATGGTTGGATGGTAGGGGATGGGACAGGAGCGACAGGTGAGGGGGATGGTAGGATGGCACGCGTGCGCGGTGTCGGGGAGACCGGCAGGAAGGGGGTAGGAGTAAAAGTAGGGGGGAGAAGCGGTGTCGCAGGCGATGGCGGGTCGGCGGGCACACAGGCTGCCAATGCCAGCAGGAAGGTGCCCCAGATGGCAACCCAGAAGGGCCTTTTCAGAGAAGGGTGCATATCAGGGTGCAGAAGTGTATGTCGGCGTCGGGGTGTCCGAAGCTGAAGGGCTTGGAGTCGCGCTAGGTGTCGGTGTTTCGCTCGGCAGCTCGGTCGGGGTTGAGGTGAGGCTTGGGGTGGCGGTTGATGTCACGGTCGGCAGCAAGGTGGGTGTTTCCGAAGGGAAAACAGTAGAGGTAGCTGTGGCTGTCGCTGTATCTATTAAAATGACGATGGGGGTATCGGTCACAATGGGCGTGCGCGTGGGGACATTGGGTACCCATAGGCGTTGGCCGGCATAGATAAGGGTGCTATTCCCCAGGCAGTTTGCCTGCTGAAGCAGATGGTAATCTACGCCAAATGCCCGACTCAGCTGGTAGAGCGTATCCCCGCTTTGGACTACGTATTGGATCCAGCCCGGCGGTGGGCCGCAAGGGATGGGGGTGGAGGTGGGGATTTGGGGAACGTAAATCAGCGAGCCGGGGATGAGCATATAGCTGGAGAGACAATTGGCGTTGGAGAGAATCTCGACGGTGATGCCGAAGCGTTGTGCCAGGGTTTCCACCGTATCCCCATAATTGACTAGGAGCGGCACCCAGCCACTGGGAGGGAAGCAGGATGGAGAAGGAATCAGGACAGGGAGGGTTGGGGCGGGGGTGGGCGAGGCGAGAAGGGGAAAGGCAGGGAAGGTGGGGGACGAGGAGAGAGGGGATGGGGTTGGGAGGAGAGAGACAGGCCTCGTTCGTACTACCCCCTCGGCTAGTGCCAGCCAGATGCTTCCCAGTACAAGAAAGAGGGAAAACAAGGCAAGGAGGAATCCGCCAGCAAGTCCACGAAGGATGCGCATGAGCAGCTCCTACAAGCGGGCAACCGGCAAAAGCACGCTGAATGTGGCGCCTATTCCAGGATTAGATTGAACCCAAATGCGTCCCCCGTTGGCCTCGGTCAGGGTTTTTGCCAGGGAAAGCCCAATGCCTGTATCGCCCACTCCTTGGATCAGGACGTTCTCGGCGCGGTAGAGACGGGTGAAGACACGAGGTAAGTCATCTTCGGCGATGCCGCCTCCGCTATCGCTGACCTGAAGCAGGATAAATTCCTGCTCATTCTCTTCTTTTATTTCTACCCGCAGGCGGACTTCGCCTTCTGTCGGAGATGCTAGGGTAGCATTTTGAAGCAGGTGGATTAGGATTTGTTGCAGCGCCTCCGGGTCTGCATAGATGGGAGGCGGGTCTTTGGGCAAGTCGAGGTGCAGAGTGATGTTCTTCTCCCGCATCTGACCGCTGGTATAAGCCATTGCCGAATCAATGAGCTTGTTCAGGTCGACCGGCTCCGGCTTCAGAGTGGTCAAACCGCCTTCGATAAGCGTGATCTGGATCAGGTCATCCACCAGACTGCGCATCCGCTCGATGGAAGCTTTGATTCGTTCGACAAACTTCCGTTGCATGGCGCCCAGGATGCCGACCGATTCGCCCAGGAGCAGGTCGGTATAGCCGATCAGCGAGGAAAGGGGCTGGCGCAATTCCTGAGCGATGGCGGCGATGACTTCGGCTTTTTCCTCAAATTGGCCGGTGGGCGCATGTTCCAGGGCTTTTTCCAGCTCCAGGATCCGTGCGTTCGCTTCGCCTAGCTGGTTCTGCAAGCGTGCCACCTCGATCAACGCGTTGCGCAGTTCGCCTTCGAGTTGACGCACTTCGTCGCTGGTGCCGCGCCGTTCTAGTTGCAGTTGCAGGCGGGCGTTTTCGTCGCGCATCTGTTGGAGAGTTTGCTGGGCTTCAGCCAAGAGGCGGGTAAGTTCTTGTACCTGTCCTCTCGCTTGTGCTTCTGCGGCTTGCTTCTCTTCCACTGTGGCTTTCAGTGTGTCTATCTGCTCTTGGAAAAGGCGATTCTCGATTTCCAGTTCACTCAATCGTTCGCGAAGCGCGCTGATCTGAGTTTGATGTTCCTGTAGCGCTGTCAAGTGTTTCCGCTGTTCCAGTAATGGGACAATGTCTCTGGCGATATTTGCCAGAAAGGTCTGGTCTTCTGCGCTCCACAAGCGATTGGAATAAGGAGAGAGAAGCAGAAGCCCGCCAAAGACTTCCTTTTCTGTATCCTGGATGGGCACCATCAGAAGGTGACCGGCTTGCTCCAGGCCAAGCAGCTGGGATAGGCCGCGCACATCAGCAGAGGTGCTGCTGGCTGGCAGGCGCAAAGGACGGCCGCGCTGCAGCGAATTGGCCAGCATTGGGATCGCATCGCGAGCTAAGGAGGCCCCTTCTATCGCTTCTTCACGGATCAGATCGTAACCGCCAGCAAAAATCAATTGGCGTCCTTCTTCACCCAGATAGATCACGAAACACAGGTCTGCCAGCATGATCTGGCTGACGGCGCGAGCAAGGTTTATATGGAACTTCGCTCCCTGTGGATCGGCAGAAATCTCTAAAAGGGCATGGACGGTTTTGGGGTCTGCGCTATAACGACGGCGTTCGACCGGCGGGGCGGCACTTTCCGTGGACTTCGTCGTGGCCGAGCGCGGCAACGGGGAGGGTGCTGCTTGGCGCGTGGGAAAGCGCGAGGATAGGGCCAGGAGAAGCGGATAGGCCGCCAGTTCGGTCAGGCGCAGGCCTCCCGGATAATCTCCGCGGCGCTCCAAGAGCAGGGTCAGCAGCTGCCCCAGGAATCCCAGGGTAACGAAGGCAATCCCGTAGCCCCATCCATTTGGGCGACGAATCAGCATCAGCAGTCCGCTTAGCGCCAGCCAGGCTAGAGTAACCCATCCCCACAGGCGCGCTTGGAGGGTTAGGTTATAGCTTATCCCAGGGGGTGTTTCGCCCCAATCTGCCAAGCCGAGCAATCCCCCGGCGAGCACCAGCACAGCGGTGATGATGGTAAGAGAATCGCCGCTGGAAGAGGGTTCCGGGAAAAGCCATAGCCAGGTGGCTCCTATCAGCATGAGCAGGCTCAAGGCACGCTGCAGAGGAGGCAGGAACACAGGCAAATTCAAAACCCCTTGCCAACCTAGCGCGCTTATAACGAAAAGTCCTGTTTGGATAACAAGTAGAAAAAGCAGGCCGCCTGTTGCCCGCTTCTGTTGAGGGAAACGGTCATCAAGCCAGCGCGCCCAATTCAACCATAGTGCCCCGGACAAAGAAAACAACAATACCAGGTGGTAGACAAGGTTACCTGGCGGCGTTGCCAGAAGAGCGAAGGTTTGTTCTAACAAGTTCATGCTTTAATTGATTATACTACCTGATGCCATGCATTGGAAAATTTTTGCGCTCTTGTTGGCTCTGCTTCTGATCCTGATCCTTTTGGGAGTTGTTGTTCCCTGGATGCAGGCACAGGCGGCGCAATCGCGCGGCCAATTTTCCGAAGCTTCACACCTCCTCGAGCAAGTGGCAGAGCGCATTCCTCTACCATCCCTCTGGGAGCAGGCCGGCTTGCTGGCTTATCGCGCTCAAGAGTATCCGCATGCCGTTCTTCTGTTAGAAAATGCTCGGGCGCGCGGTGTGTTGACTTTGGAAGGATGGGACACCCTCGGCCTGGCATATTGGCAAGATCACCAACCTGATCAGGCATTGACGCGCTGGCACGAGGCTCTCCGCAGATTGGGGCCTTCCGCACAGCTCTTCGCGCGCTTGGCTTTGGCCTATCGTCACCTGGAAGATTGGCAAAACGAGAGACAGGCCTTGCAGGAGTGGGTTCGTCTTAAATCGGAGGAGGCGTATCCGCACTATCGCCTCGGCTTACTTCTTCTCTCTCAAGATTTGGTGCAGGCCGATGCTGAGTTTGCCCTCGCAGCCTTGCTGGACCCGCGGCTGGGGCCTGCCGTAGAGGCGTTGCGTGCTGCCCTAAGCCAGGCGCGTCAGACACCTGATGAAACGGAGCGCCTTCTATTGCTTGGGCGCGCTTTGGGCATTGTAGAAGAATGGAAACTCGCTCTTCTGCTTTTTGAGCAAGCCGTCTCCAAGGCGCCGGAAAACGGGGAGGCCTGGGCCTGGCTGGCGGAGGCCCGTCAACACACCGGACAACCCTTGCAGGATGAGTTGGAACGTGCTCATCGCCTGGCGCCGCGCTCGCCTACGGTGCATCTCCTGATCGGACTCTTTGCCTTTCGGAATGGGGAAAATGTTCGGGCGATTCGCGAGTTCCTGCAAGCGGCTGAACTGCAACCGCAAGAATCGGCCATTTGGGTTGCGTTGGGGGAGGCCTATGCCCAGCAAGGGGATCTCTCCCTGGCAATGGCAGCTTATCAACGGGCAACCCAGCTGACGCCGGAGCGTGCCGAGGTCTGGCGCGCCCTGGCAACTTTTTGTGCCACTTACGGTGTTCAAGCACAGGAGATCGGGCTTCCGGCGGCGCGTCAGGCTGTGAGCCTCCAATCTGGTGATGCCCGTAATCTCGATGTTTTGGGTTGGCTGCTCCTCTTGAATGGCGATCTGGACTCCGCCGAACGTATGCTATTGCAAGCGCTTGATCTCCAACCCGATCTGCCCTCGGTTCATCTCCATCTTGGGATGCTATATTTAGACAAGGGGCAAAACACACAAGCAGAATCCCACCTGAATGAGGTGATTAAGCTGGCACCCCAATCCCCGTTGGCAGAAATGGCACGACGCGTGTTGGGAAAGCCGTGATTTCAAGGGGTGGAGGTGGGGGTATAGAAGATGCGCGGGGTAGGGGTACCTGTGGCGGTTGGGGATGGGGTCAGGGTGTAGGGACTGTAGAAGCGCAGCGAATTGACCGGGTCAATGTCGCTCCCCATATCTCCGCCAACCCAATATAGGCGTCCCTCTTGTGTTTTGACCTGCACGAAAGACCAACCGAATTCGTGATTGTGGTTCCAGAAGCCGGTCAAGGTGAGCAGGTCACCATAGGCGGCCATCTTTTTCCCGAGTGCTTTCGTCGGGGCTTCGCGCAGCTTTACGCCGTTGAGCCGCATGACGACCACAGGAACGTTTTCCAATACGCGAAAGAATTTGGTCACACTATTGGGGATTGCTCCACCTGGAGTTTGCACCACCTCACCCGTTTTCCAATCTGGCCAGCTCAGCGGAATGGCGATCACGGTGGGAGTGGCGCTTGGCGTTTCTAGCAGGATGATAAAAGTCGGCGTAGATGTGGGGGTGAGGGTAGGAGTGGAAGTGGGGGGGAGCGGAGTGGGGGTGCGAGTCCAGCGGGATTGGGCAAGGGCTGTCTGTGTCCAGGAGGCGGCCGCGGTGCCGGCGATTGCGGTCTGAATGGCGGAGGAATCGGGCCACAACTCCTCCGAGGCAAACGGCGCGCAGGAGAACAAGAGGAGCATCACCAGCAAGTAGAGTAGGCTAATTTTATGGGGAGGCATGGGGGATGATAGTCTGATAGTCTGATAGTTTGAGAGTCTGATAGTCTGATAGTCTGGGCCTCATTCAAATTCTACCGCAGTTTGAAGGTGCGTGGGCTGCGTTTTGGATTTGCTTTCGCAGGCTTCCTCTACGGCGCGCTGGTAGCCGAGGTTTGAAGGTGCGTGGGCTGCGTTTTGGATTTGCTTAGGGGTTTTTCAGCGCT
>JBKBPX010000026.1:0-24037 GCA_046292855.1 Anaerolineales bacterium | reverse complement strand
TTGGTACGCATGGTTCATTCCTCCGAAGACTTTTGGGAGAGATGATACCACAATAAGTAAATTAGACGAAGCACTAGGGAGTCCCTCATGCCGGCCATCCACTCCTTCTACCTCTACAAAATACGAGTTCACTGCAAAAACTAGTGCTCTGTCCATTTATCTTTTGGTGTTTTGAACTTGATGCGGACTGCCAAAGAACCGCCCAGGCGCCAAGAACTGAAAATCCTGGAACGCGGACGTCCCTGGGATTGCGGACGTCCCGTCCGCCAGCGGCGCTTGGGTTAGTAGCAAGGTATCAGCATCCGAGACGGATGCGCTCCCAGGCGTGTAGCGCCTAAAGCCAGAACACAAAGCCAAAAATGGACGAAGCACTAGCACACCGTGGTAAACAAGCCTTTTGCAGCAGAGTCATACGGGAAAAAATCACCGAAGAATTGTGGTTGCGTCCTGCCCTTCGTGCTCCTAATTTGTGGTATAATAGCACTGTCCAAGGCCGACTAGCTCAATTCGGTAGAGCAGCTGACTCTTAATCAGTAGGTTCGGGGTTCGAGTCCCCGGTCGGTCATTGCCCCGCCGTATGCGGGGCATTTTGTTTTCACCAACCCTCCTGGTATAATCACTTACAGCATCCTACTCCCCATCACACAAACCTTTCTCCAGGCTTATCCCTTGCGGTGTGAACTATGTTTACTCCCGAGCAAATCGAAACTCGTCTTCAACGCATTCTCTTAAAGGTGCAAAAGCCAGGCCGTTACGTCGGCGGCGAATATAACACCATCGTCAAATCCTGGGATGAAACCCCATTAAAAGTCGCCCTGGTCTTCCCGGATATTTACGATATTGGTATCTCCAACGTCGGCCTGAAAATCCTTTACGATCAGATCAACCAGCGTTCGGATGCCTTAGCCGAGCGTGCCTATGCCCCTTGGGTAGATATGGAGGCCGAGATGCGTGCGGCCGGCATCCCCCTTTACTCCCTGGAAACCCATCATCCTCTCGCCGCCTTTGACCTGATCGGCTTTTCTCTGCCCTACGAAACCCTCTACACAAACACCCTCAACCTCCTCGATCTGACCGGTCTGCCCCTGCGCAGCCAAGATCGGGATGAGCGCCATCCCCTCATCATCGCCGGCGGTCACGCCACCACCAACCCCGAACCGATGCACGCCTTCATAGATGCCTTCGCCATCGGGGAGGGCGAAGAGATCATCCACGACATCCTAAACATCATGAAGAAGGCCAAAGAAGAAGGCTGGCGCCGCCTGGAATTGCTCCGCCGACTGGCAC
Organism: Anaerolineales bacterium; assembly: GCA_046292855.1. GTDB lineage: Bacteria > Chloroflexota > Anaerolineae > Anaerolineales > Villigracilaceae > 630D-37. Next base: position 22,750 of record JBKBPX010000026.1, on the reverse strand, counting down.
AAATCCCTGGCTTGTATGTGCCGCGCTTCTACGAAGTCTCCTACTTTGACGATGGCAGCGTGCGTGAAATTCGCCCGACCATCCCGGAGGCGCCGAAGGTCATCACCAAACGCATTGTGGCCAAATTGCCACCACCCCCTACGCGGTTCATCGTCCCAAATATTGAGACCGTACACAATCGTGTCCCCATCGAGATCATGCGCGGGTGCACGCGCGGCTGCCGCTTCTGCCATGCTGGCATGATCGTCCGCCCGGTGCGCGAGCGCAGCGTAGAAGAGATCGTCCAGGCTGCTGAAGAAGCTCTCAATAGCACCGGCTTTGAAGAGATCGCCCTGCTCTCCCTCTCGTCCTCCGATTACAGCCACATCGTCGAACTTGTCGAAGCCATCAGCCAACGCTTCCGCCACCGTCACCTGACCATTTCCCTCCCCTCCCTGCGCATCGAAACCGTCTCGGTAGACCTGACGGAAAAGCTCAAAAGCCATCGCTCCGGCGGTTTCACCCTTGCCCCGGAAGCCGCCAGCGAGCGCATGCGCCGCATCATCAACAAATACATCCCGGATGACCAAATTCTTCAGGTCGCCCGTGAAATCTACCGGCGCGGCTGGACCACCATCAAACTCTACTTCATGATTGGGCATCCCTCCGAAACCCTCGAAGATGTTCAGGCCATCGCCGATCTCTGCTACCGCATCCTGGCCGAAGGGCGGAAGGTGCTCGGTATGAAGGCCAAAGTCCACGCCGGCGTCAGCACCTTCGTACCCAAGCCCCATACTCCCTTCCAGTGGGTCCCTTGCGACACAGTCGAGCAGATCCGCGCCAAACAAGACCTGCTGAAGCGCTCCCTGCGTGACCGCAACATCAAACTCACCTGGAACGAAGCGGAGGAGACCCTGCTCGAGGCCTGGCTTGCGCGCGGCGACCGTCGCCTGGCAGATGTGATCGAAAGCGCTTGGAAACGCGGCGCCCGCTTCGATGCCTGGGGCGATCAACGCAACTTCCAAGCCTGGTTGGAAGCCTTCCTCAAACATGGCCTCGATCCCGCCTTTTACACCCATCGCCCGCGTCGCGCCGATGAAATCTTCCCCTGGGAGCACATCTCGGTTGGCGTGCGCAAAGCCTACCTCTTCCAGGACTTTCGCATGTCGCTGGAGGGTCAAATCCGCCTCGATTGCCGTCAGCAATGTTATGCCTGTGGCATCTTGCCCACCTTCAGCACCCTGCGACGGGAGCATCCGGGCAATTACTGGAAATGCCCCGAAGTCAAATCCCCTGCCACAAAGCCCCTCCCGCTACTCAATCTCCCCCCCGACCACTAACTATCAGACCATCAGACTCTCACCTCACCCCTCCATGCGCCTCCGCATCGTCTTCGCCAAACAAGGCCCCCTCCGCTATGTCGGTCACCTTGACCTGCAAAAAATCTGGGAACGCACCATCCGTCGGGCCGGCCTCCCCCTTGCCTATACCCAGGGCTTTCACCCCCAGCCGCGCCTCCAAATTGCCTCCGCCCTTCCCCTCGGCTTCACCTCGCGCGCCGAAATTGTAGACATCTTCCTCACTCACCCCATCGAGCTTGCCTCTCTCAAAGAACGCCTGCAGGCGGCTTCACCATCGGGATTAGAAATTTTAGAGATAAAAGAAGTGGAAATGAACGAGCCGGCCCTGCAATCGCAGCTTCGTGCCGCCGAATATACAATCACCCTGCCGCAGCCGGCTCCGCTAGCGGATCAGGAACTAGGCCGGCGCGTGGCTGCCCTACTCCAGGCCACATCCTTGCCGCGGCAACGGCGCGGCAAAGAGTACGACCTGCGTCCACTTATCGAAGACCTGCGCCTCCTCGAAGGTGGATGCCTTTTTATGCGCCTGAGCGCCCGCGAAGGCGCCACCGGCCGCCCGGAAGAAGTCCTGGATGCCCTCGGCATCCCCTGGGAAGAGGCCCAAATCGAGCGCATCCGCCTGATCTTTGCCGGAGAGACCTCCTAATTCCCCCATTGGAGTCCCTATGTTCCCCATTTCGGATGAGCAAATTCTGCCCCTTTCCAGAGAACATGTCTTTTGGACCTGGTCAGCCCAGGCGCGCGTCAACCCGATCCCCGTCAAAACAGCCAAAGGTGTCTACTTTTGGGATATTCACGGGAAGCGCTACCTGGATTTCAACTCCATGACCATGTGTGTCAACATCGGCCATGGGAATGAGCGCGTCATCGCCGCCATGAAGGCCCAGCTCGATGAACTCCCCTATGCTGCCCCCGGCATGACCACGCGCGTCCGCGCGCTGGCCAGCAAAATGATCGCCGAAATCAGCCCTGGTCGCGCCCTGACCAAAGTGCTCTTCACCCTGGGGGGCGCCGATGCTAATGAGAATGCCGTCAAGCTGGCGCGCGCCTACACCGGACGCTTCAAAATCCTCACCCGTTACCGCTCCTATCACGGCGCCACGGCCGGCGCCATGGCCCTCAGCGGTGACCCGCGCCGTCACATGTGGGAGCCGGCCGGCCTGATGCCCGGCGTCGTCCACTTCCTCGACCCCTACCGCTATCGCTCCACCTTCCACCGCACCAATCCCAATATTCCCGAAGAAGAATTCACCCGCGATTACCTCAACCACCTGGAAGAAATCATCACCTATGAAGGCCCCGAAACCATCGCCGCCATCCTGATGGAATCTGTCACCGGCACCAATGGCATCATCATCCCGCCCAAGGGCTACATGGAAGGCGTGCGCGCCCTGTGCGATAGATACGGCATCCTGCTCATCGCCGATGAAGTGATGAGCGGCTTCGGGCGCACCGGCAAATGGTTCGCCATCGAGCACTGGAACGTCATCCCCGATATCATGACCATGGCCAAAGGCCTGACGTCGGCTTATGCGCCGTTGGGTGCGGTAGCCATGAAGCCCGAAATTGCCGCCACGTTCAACGAGCGCATCTACCAGGGTGGCCTGACTTATACCTCTCATCCGCTTTCCCTGGCGGCGGCGATTGCCAACATCCAGGTCATGCAGGAAGAGCGCCTGGTCGAACATGCCGCCGAAATGGGGCACGTCCTCCATCAGATGCTCACAGAACTGGGCGAAAAACACCCCTCCGTTGGCGATGTGCGCTCCATCGGCCTCTTCGGCATCATCGAAGTGGTGCGCAACCGCAACACCAAAGAACCGCTGGCCCCCTGGAATAGCACCAGTCCAGAAATGACTGCCCTGCGCAACTATTGCTTGGAACATGGCCTCTTCCTCTACACTCACTGGCACACCATCCTCCTCATCCCACCCCTCATCATCACCGAAGAGCAACTCGCCGAAGGCTTTGAAATCCTGGATAAAGCTCTTGAAATCACCGACCGGGCGATTGCGGAGTAATCTCATGTCAAATCTGTGGCTTGCCGTCGCGGCTCGACGTCCATCATCCCCTCGTGATATGCTAAAATAGCACAAATCCCAGTGGCACTCCGAAGAAAACGCTGCTGGTCAAGGAGAGAAAAACGGCATGTACAAAACCCACACTTGCGGCGAGCTTCGCAGCCATCACGAAAATGAAATTGTGACCCTAGCCGGTTGGGTACACCATTATCGCCTTTTTGGTGGCATTGTCTTTGTCGTCTTGCGCGATCGCTTCGGTCTGGTGCAGATTGTCAGCGACCCACAGAATTATCCGCAAGCGGCACAGGAGCTGGAACGGGTGCGCAGCGAATGGGTGATCCAGGTGCGGGGGCGCGTGTGCCGCCGCCCGGCCGATCAGATCAACCCCAAAATGGCCACCGGCGAGATTGAAATCGAAGCCCACGAGGTGACCGTGCTCAACCCGGCCAAGCCGCTCCCCTTCGTCGTCAATCGCGATGACGAACAGGTGGACGAGGCCGTGCGCCTGCGCTATCGTTACCTGGACTTACGCCGCCAGCGCATGTTGCGCAACCTGGAGCTGCGTCACCGCGTGATTCAATTTATCCGTAACTACCTGGATGCGCGTGGCTTCCTGGAGATTGAGACGCCCATTCTCTTCAAAGCCACCCCCGAAGGAGCACGGGATTACCTGGTGCCTTCGCGGCTTTATCCGGGACAATTCTATGCCCTGCCACAATCCCCGCAGCAGCTCAAGCAGCTCCTCATGGTGGCCGGCATCGAACGCTACTTCCAGATCGCCCGTTGCTTCCGCGATGAAGATCAGCGCGGCGACCGCCAGCCGGAATTTACGCAGCTGGATGTTGAGATGGCCTTCGTCGAGCGCGAGGATGTGCTCAACCTGATCGAGGAGCTTTTCACCGCTTTGATCCCAGCCGTGACGCCACACAAGCGCCTGCTCGCCTCCCCTTGGCCACGCCTGACCTACGCCGAAGCGATCGAGCGCTACGGGACGGACAAACCCGACCTGCGCTTCGGGCTGGAACTCTGGAATGCAACCGATATTTTTGCCCAAAGCGATTTCCGCATCTTTCAGGAGACCATCCAAAGCGGTGGAGTGATCAAAGGGATTCGTGTTCCCAGCGGCGCCTCCTTTACACGCAAAGACCTGGATCGGCTCACGGAAGAAGCCCAGCAGCTGGGCGCGCACGGCCTGATCTCCCTGCTCCTCTCTCCTGAAGGAGTCAAAGGAAGTGGCGCGAAGTTCGTGCACGCGGCCGAATTGCAGGCGCTTCGAGGGCGCGCCCAAGCCGAGGAGGGCGATGCGCTGCTCCTGGTCGCCGATCGTCTTCCCATCGCCAATAAAGTGCTGGGAGGGCTGCGCCTGGTGCTGCGCGAGCGGCTCAATCTGGCCGATCCGAATGTCATGGCCTTCGCCTGGATCACCGATTTTCCCATGTTCGAGTGGAACGAGGAAGAGCAGAAGTGGGATGCCGCCCACCATCCCTTTACCACGCCCCGCCTGGAAGACCTGGATAAGTTCGAAAGCGATCCCGCCTCGATCCTCTCAGAAGCCTATGATATGGTGTGCAACGGCTATGAGTTGGCCTCCGGCTCAATCCGCATCCATCGCCGCGAGATTCAGAGCAAGGTCTTCAGTTTACTGGGAATAGACGAAGAGACGGCACAGCGCAAATTTGGGCACATGCTGGAGGCCTTTGAATACGGCGCGCCGCCTCATGGCGGTATCGCCCCCGGCATTGACCGCCTGGTCATGCTCCTGGCAGATGAACCCAGCATCCGCGAAGTGATCGCCTTCCCGAAAAACTCTGCCGCCCGTGATCTGATGGCCGATGCCCCTTCAGCGGTCGAGCCGCGCCAGTTGAAAGAACTACACATCCGCATCGTGGAATGAGTCTGGAGGCAATATGTCACCCTTGATTCGTGTGGATCAAATTGCCGATTACGAAGGTCAAGAAGTTACCGTGCGTGGCTGGGTCTATAACCGCACGGACAAAGGGAAGCTATGCTTCCTGCTCGTGCGCGATGGCTATGGCTACGTTCAATGCGTCGCCTTCAAAGGCGATCTGCCGGCAGAGTTATTTGATCGCATCATACGCCTGCCGCAAGAATCCGCCGTGATCGTGCATGGCAGTGTGCGCAAAGATCAGCGCGCCCCTGGCATCCCCGGCGGCTATGAAATTGGCGTCCGTGACCTGGAAATCGTCCAGGAAGCCGAGCTGGATTACCCGATGGCGCTCAAAGAGCATGGCGTAGACTTCGCTCTGGATCACCGCCACCTGTGGATCCGCATGCCCAGCCAGTGGGCCGTGCTGCGTGTGCGCGCCAAGGTCATCCAGGCAGCGCGGGAGTGGCTGAATGCCAACGGCTTCATCAACATGGATACTCCCATTCTGACCCCGAACGCCGTGGAAGGGACCACCACCCTGTTCGAGACGCAGTACTTTGACGAAGGGCCTGCTTATCTCACCCAGAGCGGTCAACTGTACAACGAAGCCAACATCTACGCCTTCGGCAAAGTCTATTGCTTCGGGCCGACCTTCCGCGCCGAAAAGTCCAAAACACGCCGTCACCTGACCGAATTCTGGATGCTGGAGCCGGAGATGGCCTTCACCGACCTGGATGGGTTGATGGAAATCGAGGAGCAACTGATCTCGCACATCGTCCAGACCGTGTTACGGGAATGTCAGGCGGAGCTGAAATCGCTCAAACGCGAGACCTCGCCCCTGGAAAAAGTCACGCCGCCCTTCCCGCGCCTTTCCTATGACGAAGCGGTCGAAATCCTGCGCAAGATTTACGAGGAAGAGACCGATCCCGAACGCAAAGAATTGCTCCGCTTCGAGTGGGGCATGGACTTCGGCTCCCCCCATGAAACCGAGTTGACCAACCGCTTCGAGAAACCGCTCTTCGTCTATGGCTACCCGACGGCTGTCAAGGCCTTCTACATGCAACCCTGGCCGGGTCGCCCGGAAATCTGCAAAAGCGTAGACCTGCTGGCGCCGGAAGGCTATGGCGAAATCTGCGGCGGTTCAGAGCGCATCTATGAGTACGATCTGCTCCTGGAGCGCATTCGCCAGCATAACCTTCCGCAAGAAGCCTTCAAGTGGTATCTTGATCTGCGCAAATATGGCTCGGTGCCGCATTCGGGCTTCGGCATGGGAGTCGAGCGCGTCACCGCCTGGCTCTGTGGCATCGAGCATATTCGGGAGGCCATCCCCTTCCCGCGCACCATCAAGCGCGTCTATCCATGACCACAGACCACCCCTTGCCAAGTGGGCCATAAGGTTGCGATGAAGTTTTACCTGGACACCGTCGGTTGTCGTCTGAATCAGGCCGAGATTGAGCGCATGGCACAGGAACTCCGCCATGCTGGTCACGAGATTGTGGCCACGCCAAAAGAAGCGGAGATGGCCATTGTCAACACCTGTGCCGTGACGGTCGAGGCGGCCTCCGATTCGCGCAGCCGCATTCGGCATATCGCCCGGGCAGGCACAACACAAATTGTCGCAACAGGCTGTTGGGCGACTGTGGAGCCGCATCAGGCCGCCGCACTCCCAGGAGTTGCCCAGGTAATCCCCAATCAGCGCAAGGATGGCTTGGTTGCTGAAATACTCAACCTGCCCCAGGAGATCTTCGAGCGCGAACCCCTGGAACGTGAACCTTTGCCCGGCCTGCGCATGCGCACGCGCGCCTTCCTGAAAGTTCAGGATGGGTGCAACAATCACTGCACCTTCTGCATCACCACCCTGGCACGCGGTGCAGCGCGTTCCTACCCGATTGAAGAGGTGGTCCGCCGTGTCCAGGCGGCTTTTGAAAGCGGCGCAAAGGAAGTGGTCTTGACCGGCGTCCATCTCGGTTCATGGGGAGAGGAATGGGGACTCCACTTGCGCCACCTGATCCAGGCTATCCTGCAGGATACCGATTTGCCGCGCCTGCGCTTGTCATCCCTGGAGCCTTGGGACCTGGACGAGACTTTTTTCCGCTTGTGGGAAAACTCGCGCCTGTGTCGCCACCTGCACCTTCCGCTCCAATCCGGCAGCCGAAGCGTATTGCGGCGCATGGCGCGCAAAACCACGCCGGAATCTTTCCGTGAGCTGGTGCGGGCGGCGCGCGCAGTGGTGCCCGAAATGGCCATCACCACCGATATCATTGCCGGCTTCCCCGGCGAGACGGAAGAAGAATTCCGCCAGAGTTTGGCTTTCGTTGAGGAGATGGAATTTGCCGGCGGCCATGTTTTCACCTACTCCCCCCGCCCAGGCACGGCGGCCACGCGGTTACCCAATCAAGTGCCGCCGGAGATCCGCAAGCAGCGCAACGCCGCCTATCGCGCTCTCTTCGCCCGCCAGGCAGAAGCATATCGTCAGCGCTTCATCGGACACACCGAGGAGGTGCTCTGGGAATCCATCCTGGAACGCAGCGAACAGGGTTGGCGCCTGGAGGGGCTAGGTAGCCACTATCTGCGCGTCACGGCCCATGCCGATCGCCCGCTCTGGAATGAGATTTCGCGCGTCCAGATCACCCAAGTTCAGGGAGAAGCGCTGGGAGGGCATATCCTGGCGGGTGAGCTATCCATCCCTTGAACGAACCATTGTCAAAAGCCAAAAGAATTCGGTTATAATTTGGAGTGCTTCTCTCCATACTGTATTTACAGGCGCTCGAGAGCAAGAACGGTTTGTTGAACTACAAGGAGTACTCTTATGCCCGCAATGGAACGTTTTACCCAGCGTGCCAAGCGTGTGCTGAGCCTGGCTCACCAAGAGGCCGAGCGCGCTCATCATAACACAATTGGCACAGAGCATCTGCTGCTTGGGTTGATCGAAGAAGAAGGAGGGGTAGCTGGTCGGGTATTACGCGAACTCGGCCTGGACCCGCTGCGTGTGCGTGAAATGGTAATGCGAGTGGTAGGAGAAAGACGTGGCAGCGGAAGCGCACGCCTGGAACTCGCTTACGAGACGCAGCAGGCGCTAGAATACGCCATGGACGAAGCGCGTCGCATGGGACATCATTACATCGGCACCGAGCATCTCCTGCTCGGCATGGTGCGCGCCGAAGGAAAAGGAATGGAAATCCTGCGCCGCCTAGGGATCACTCCCGAGCAAATCCGCCGTCAAACGCGACGCGTGCTCAATGAAAGCTCGCCTGCCCCGGCTCCAGTCGGTCCACGGGAGAGCGCGCGCGGCCAATCCAAGACCCCGCTGGTTGACCAGCTAGCCGTTGACCTGACCGCCCTGGCCGAAGAGAAAAAACTTGACCCGGTCATCGGGCGCGAAATGGAAATCGAGCGCGTCATCCAGATCCTGGCACGACGCACCAAAAACAACCCAGCCCTGATCGGGGAGCCGGGAGTCGGGAAAACGGCAATCGTCGAAGGGCTTGCCCAGCGCATCGTGGATGGAGATGTCCCCGCTCCCCTGTTGAACAAGCGTGTGCTCCAACTGGATGTCGGCTCCCTGGTGGCCGGCACCATGTACCGGGGGCAATTTGAGGAGCGCCTGAAACGGGTGATTGATGAGCTTAAACAATCTGGCGCCATCCTCTTCATTGACGAACTACATATGCTGGTCGGCGCCGGGGCTGCCGGCTCGGCTGTGGATGCGGCCAACATCCTCAAGCCGGCTCTTTCGCGCGGCGAGCTACAGGTGATCGGCGCCACCACCCTGGACGAATATCGCAAATACATTGAGTCGGATGCGGCATTGGAGCGTCGTTTCCAGCCGGTGATGGTGGATGAGCCCTCTATTGAAGAAACCATCGAAATCCTGCGCGGCATCCGCTCGGCCTACGAAGAACATCACCGCCTGATCATCGCCGATGAAGCCCTCGAAGCCGCTGCCCACCTTTCGGCGCGTTATGTCACCGAGCGCTTCTTGCCAGATAAGGCCATTGATCTGATTGACGAGGCCGCCTCGCGCGTGCGCATGTATAAAAGCCAATCGGCACGTGAGGCCCGTGACCTGTTTCACCAGCTGCGCCGCGTGCGCGAAAATCGCGCCCTGGCCCAGGAAGAAGGGAATCTCGACGAAGTACGGCTTTGGGATGAGCGCGCCTATGAATTGCAGGAACGTCTCGAACGCTTGCGCACCGGCTGGGATCGCGCCAATAGCCCGGTCGTCACAGCCCAGGACATCGCCGAAGTGGTCTCCATGTGGACCGGCATCCCGGTCATGCAACTGGCAGAGGAAGAATCGCAGCGCCTGCTTCACATGGAAGAGGAGCTGCGCAAGGTCATCATCGGGCAGGATGAAGCCATCCAGGCTATCTCTCGCGCCATCCGCCGTGCCCGTGCTGGCCTGAAAGACCCACGCCGTCCTATCGGCTCCTTCATCTTCCTGGGGCCGACCGGGGTGGGCAAGACCGAACTGACCAAAGCATTGGCCAAGTTCCTATTCGGAAGCGAGGACGCCGCCATTCAGCTGGATATGTCCGAGTTCATGGAGCGCCACACCGCCTCCCGACTGGTCGGTGCGCCACCAGGCTATGTCGGCTATGAAGATGCGGGGCAGCTAACCGAGGCTTTGCGCCGCCGTCCCTATTCGATCGTCGTCTTCGACGAGATCGAAAAAGCCCACCCGGAAGTGCACAATATGCTCCTGCAAATTATGGAAGAAGGGCATCTTTCGGATGCGCGCGGGCGCCGCGTTGACTTCCGCAATGCCATCATCGTCATGACCTCCAACATCGGCGCCGAAGAAATTCGCCGTCAGACTTCCCTGGGCTTCCAGCTCAAGCGCGATCAGGCCGAAGAAGAGCGCATGAGCTATGAGGAGATGCGCAAAAAGTTAACCGAGGCGCTGCGGCGCGTTTTCCGCCCCGAGTTCCTGAACCGTGTGGACGCTGTGATCATTTTCCGTTCGCTCAGCAAAGATGACATCCAGAAGATCGTCACCCTGGAGTTGAACAAAGTCGCCGAGCGCCTGAAGGAGCATAACCTGACCCTGATCGCCACGCCGAAGGCACTCGAAAAGCTGGCCGAATGGGGCTACGATCCGGAAATGGGAGCGCGTCCATTGCGGCGTGTCATCCAACAACGCGTGGAAGATCCGCTATCGGATGCCCTGCTGGCCGGCCAATTCCAACAAGGAGATACGGTGCTGGTAGATGTGGACGACGAAAATCAGGTCGTATTCTTTCGTCAAGAAGTTCAACCAGAACCCACCCCATAAGCGAAACTTAACCCTATCCATGGCAGGCGCGCAAAAGCCTGCCATGTTTTTTTGGAGTACAATGTAGCTACATGAAATCCTACACCCGCTATGTCTGTCAGCAATGCGGCCGTGTGACCGCGACCTACATGGGGCGCTGCCCCCAATGCGGCGCTTATAACAGCATGGTCGAGGAAATCGTTCAGGACGAAACGCCCTTGCGAAGCAGCCAAGCGGTGCGGGGGTGGAATGCCCGTTCCGTGCCGCGTCCCTTGAGTGAAATCAGCGGTGACGTCGAGGAACGCCTGATCCTGCCCATCGGCGAATTCGCCCGTGTGCTTGGCGGAGGGATCGTGCCTGGCTCCATCGTGCTCATCGGTGGCGATCCGGGCATCGGTAAATCTACGCTCATGCTCCAGATGGCCATGGAAATGGCGCGTCAGCTGCGCGTGCTCTATGTTTCTGGCGAAGAATCGGAAAAGCAAATCAAAATGCGCGCCGTGCGTCTGCATGGGGGGAAGGCACTCCCAGCCGAGCTTTTCCTGGTGACAGAAACCAACCTGGGCACAATCTTGAACCACATCCAGGAGCTACGCCCTGCGCTGGTCATCGTGGACTCCATCCAGACCGTTTCCCTGCCCGAACTAGATACCTCCGCCGGCTCCGTGACGCAGGTGCGCGAATGCGCTTCCCAATTGCGCGAACTGGCCAAATCCAGCGGCATCTCGGTCTTTCTCATCGGCCATGTGACGAAGGAAGGCACCATCGCCGGGCCACGCATCCTGGAACACATCGTAGACACCGTGCTTTATCTCGAAGGCGATCGCTTTCAGGCCTATCGTCTACTGCGCTCCGTAAAAAATCGCTTTGGCGCCACATCGGAGGTGGGTGTTTTCGAGATGCACGAGGATGGCTTGAAAGAAGTGGCCAACCCATCCGAGGCTTTTCTGGCCGAGCGATTGGTCAATGCCCCTGGCTCGGCCATCGCAGTGACGATGGAGGGAACACGTCCGCTCCTGGTTGAGATTCAGGGGCTGACCTCACCTGCTCAATTCGGAAATGCACGGCGCACGCCGAACGGCGTGGATTTCAACCGTTTGCTTCTGATCGTCGCCGTACTCACCCGACGCCTGGGCATGCGCCTGGCAGAAGCGGATATCTTCGTCAACGTGGTGGGCGGCCTGCAAATTGACGAGCCTGCCGCCGACCTAGCCATCGCAGCCGCTATCGCTTCTTCGGAACGGAATCTGCCAGTGCGCGCCGATGCCGTGCTGATCGGCGAAATCGGCTTGGGAGGTGAATTACGCATGCCCGGCCAGATGCAAGCGCGGCTGCGCGAGGCCGCCAAGCTCGGCTTCAAAACGGCCATCGTCCCCCAAACTATCCGCAAGACGGAACCCTGGCCAAAAGAAATCGAAATCCTCGAAGCCCGTTCCCTGGCCCAGGCTCTCGACCTGGCGCTCGGAAGTACCCGCGAACCCCCACGCGGGCGAAAGGTGGTATGATTTTGTGTGGGCAGCATTGGGCAATCCAGCCGTGCAACTCGTTTAGGAGGTCTTATGAAACGTGCAGTCAGTATCAGCATCGGTTCGTCGAAGCGAGACAAAAAGGTGGTAGTCAACTTGCTGGGAGAAGAGATCAGCATCGAGCGTATCGGCACAGATGGGGATATGGAAGCCGCGGCATGCCTCTATGGCGAATTGGATGGGAAGGTGGAAGCCTTCGGAGTCGGCGGCGCACAGTTGGGGATGCTGGTCGAGGGAAAATGGTATCCCCTCCACTCGGTGCAGAAGATGGTGCGCTTTGTCAAGCAGACCCCCCTCGTGGATGGCACCGGCTTGCGCAACACCCTGGAAGCTAAAAGCGCCGCCTTCCTGGAAGCCCATCTCAAAGATTACCTGGATGTCCATGGCCGCCGCGCCTTTCTCATCGTCGGCATTGACCGCTGGGGCATGACGCGCTCCTTCGTGGATTCTGGCTATGAAACCATCTTCGGCGATTTCATGTTCGGCCTCGGCTTGCCCATCCCGATCTACACCATTAATCAACTAAAACTCCTCGCAGCTATCCTGATGCCGATTGTCTCGCGTCTGCCTTTCGAGTGGCTCTACCCAACCGGCGAAAAACAGGAACAGCGCCAACCAAAGTGGGAAAAGTATTTCAAGTGGGCAACCGTCATCGCCGGTGACTGTCACTATATCACCCGCCACATGCCGGAGCGCATGGACGGCAAAATCATCCTCACCAACACCACCACCCCAGAAGATGTGGAATTCTTCCGTCAGGCCGGCGTGAAATACCTGGTCACCACCACCCCTGTCCTGGATGGCCGCTCCTTCGGCACCAACGCGATGGAAGCCGCGCTGGTGGCCTTGGCCGGCAAAGGCCGCAAGCTGACCGATGAAGAAATCCAGGAAATGCTGGATCGTCTTGGACTAGAACCCCAGCTCCAGCAACTCAATTAGCCAGGAGGTCTTATGGATGCCATTGTCACAGCGGGCGGAATTCCTCTCCCAGAAGACCCTCTCTACGCTTACAGCAACGGCGAACCAAAGGCGCTGATTGATATGGCTGGCAAGCCGATGATCCAGTGGGTGCTGGATGCACTCTCCGATGCCCAAAAAGTGGAGGGGGTGATCGTGGTCGGTCTTTCGCCCAAGAGCGGTGTGACCTGCAAAAAGCCGCTCTACTTTCTCTCCAACCAGGGCAACATGCTCGCCAACATCGTGGCCGGCGTGAACAAGGTGCTGGAACTGAACCCCCAGGCAGAATACGTCCTGATCGTCTCTTCAGATATTCCTGGGATCAAGCCATTTATGGTGGATTGGCTCATCGAGACGGCCATGCAGACGCAGGATGACATCTACTATGGGGTCGTGCCGCGCGAGGTGATGGAAAAACGCTATCCCAACTCCCGGCGCACCTACACACGCCTCAAGGATATAGAAGTCTGCGGCGCAGACATTAACATTGCCCACGTGCGCATGGCAACGCAACACCTCGATCTCTGGGAACGCCTGATCGGAAACCGCAAAAGCCCCCTCAAACAAGCCGCTACCCTTGGCCTGGACACCTTGTTCCTGCTCCTCACCCGCCAGATCACCTTGCAGGGCGCGGTGGAAAAGGTGAGCAAGCGACTCGGCATTCGCGGACGCGTCATTATCTGGGAACATGCCGAGGCCGGGATGGACGTGGACAAGCCCCATCAACTCGAGATCATGCGCGCCGATCTGAGCAAGCAAGGAGAGCAACTTCCAGCATGAGCAAGTGGTCAAAACGTCTCCAGGCCTGGGACGAGGCCGCGTCCCACCGCTTACGCCTGACGGATCGACGCGGCCTTTTGCGTTCCCTGGCCGCCTTTCTGGCACACTCGGGCGATTCCTGGTTCTGGGGGATCGGCCTGCTTCTCCTGATCGCGAAGGGGACATCCTTTTGGCGCTCCTGGGCCTTGACCCAGCTCAGCGGCATCTTCCTCCTGGCCGTGCTGGTGATGATCTTGAAATTTGCCTTTCGCCGTCGCCGTCCGGAGGGAGACTGGGGAGGTATCTACCGCGCCACCGATCCTCATTCCTTCCCTTCCGGGCATGCGGCGCGTGCCATCTTCCTGGCTATCGTCACCATCTTTCTGGGACCTCCCTGGCTGGCGATCCTGCTCCTCCTCTGGGCCCCCCTGGTTGCCCTGGCACGCGTAGCCATGGGAGTACACTATCTCTCCGACGTGCTCGGCGGCTTGCTTTTTGGCCTGCTCCTAGCACTGGGCTGGATAAACGGATTGGGAATACAATCTGGTATAATGCCTTAAGCTGGGAGTGGAGGGGTCCCGGTGGGCCTCCCGGTCTTCAAAACCGGCGACGGGGCGCGTTGCGTTCCGTGGTGGGTTCGACTCCCATCCGCTCCCGCCAATACCCCGCAATCCCTCTTGCCAAACCATGCAACCCGAAATTCTCACCCCGATTATCTCCCGTTATCTCTCCATCGAAGAGGTCACCCTCGGCGACAACATGCGCTGGGTGGCACGCTATCGCGGTCGGCTGTGGGACGAAGATAGCGGAAAAGCCTACGATGCGCTGGCCAAAACGCTTCGTCCCTACAATTTGATGCCCCTCTTCCGCCTCGAACAAGGTCAGCATCTCGTGTATATCGTCCCGCTCCAGAAACCTGGGGATACCGGCAAACCTGTTATCAACCTGCTCCTGTTTCTGCTCACGCTGGTCAGTGTGCTCTTCACTTCGACTACGATGGGGAATCCCTATGCCCCGCCGCCGCGTAACTTTTGGGAGGCGCTCTATCAGGGTTGGCCATTCACCGTCAGCTTGCTGGCCATCCTGCTGACGCACGAATTTGGCCACTATCTGATGAGCCGCTACCATAAAACGGCCGCCACCCTCCCCTATTTCATCCCGCTCCCTTTCATCAGTCCTCTGGGCACGATGGGAGCGGTCATCCACATGCGGCAGACGCCTAAAAATCGGCGCGTGCTGTTCGATATTGGGCTTGCCGGCCCGCTGGCCGGGTTGGTAGTGGCGATCCCGATCTTGGTTTGGGGCCTGATCCACTCTCAGGTCAAGCCGCTGGATTTTAACACAGCCACCATCCTGGAAGGGAATTCCCTGCTCTACCTGGCGCTCAAATACCTGATCTTTGGCGAATGGCTGCCCACACCACCGGCCAAGGTCGGGTGGCTATACTGGATACGCTACTTCTTTACCGGCTCTCCGCTGCCGCTGGGCGGGTACGATGTTCTCATTCACCCGGTCGCCTTTGCAGGATGGGCTGGTTTGCTCGTCACCGCGCTGAACCTGATCCCGGCCGGCACCCTGGACGGGGGACATATCCTCTATGCGGCGCTCGGTCAGCGCGCCCGGCGCTTCTTCCCACTGATTATCTTGCTCACTTTTCTGCTCGGCTTCGGCTGGTCCGGTTGGTGGATGTGGACGGCGTTGCTCTTCTGGCTTGGCCGCGCCTATGCTGAGCCTCTCGACCAAATCACACCTCTAGACGGGAAAAGGCGCTTTCTGGCATTCATGGCGTTGCTTCTGTTCCTGGCCGTCTTCATCCCGGTGCCCATGATCGTATACCAGGGATGAGACGCTGGAACCTTCTGCTGGTGGGGCTTCTTCTGCTGACCGGGTGTCAAACAGGCACGCCCCCGCTTTCTCCTACCCCGCAGATAATCCCCCCCACATCGCCCATCCCGGCAGCCTCTCCAACCCCGATTCCCATAAGCACCATCCCCGTCACCCCAGATGCCCTAGGGGGGCTTATCATCGAACTCTGGCATCCCTGGCAAGGAGCACTCGGACACCTGATCGAAAATCAAGTCGGCGCCTTCAACGCCGGCAATCCCTGGGGCATTCAGGTACGGACACGCGCCTTCCACGGCCTGGCTGAGCTTCAGGCCACTCTGCGAGAAGGCCACAAAGGGGGAGAACACCCAGATATTGCCATTCTCCTATCCGAACAGGCGGTTCAATGGGCAGAAAGTGAAAGCTTGGTGGACTTAAGTACCTATATCCACGATCCAGTCTACGGACTGCGCCAGGATGAAATCGCCGATCTCTATCCGCCGCTCTGGGCACAAGATGCCCGCGGCCGGCAGCACTGGGGAATGCCCGCCCAACGTTCGGCGCGTCTGATGCTCTACAATCAATCCTGGGCGCGGGAATTGGGCTTTTCTACCCCACCGGCCTCGCCTGACGAATTCCGTCAACAGACCTGTGCTGCGGCGCGCGCCTTGGGAAATGGACATGGCGGCTGGTATCTGGATACCCATCCGATCACAGCCCTTTCCTGGATTTACACCTTCAAGGGGGACATCGTCGAGGGAAATGATTACCACTTCCTCCAGCCCGCCAACCTTTCCGCCCTCACCTTCCTGAAAACCGCCTTCGATGACGGTTGTAGCTGGCGCGATCTCAAAATTGACCCGATCCAGGCTTTCAGCACCCGCCAGGCGCTCCTCATCACCCTCGGCATGGAAGACCTCCCTAAAATCGAGCGAGCATTCGCCTCCCAGGGAAACCAGGATCGCTGGAAGGTGATAGGATTCCCCGGAAGCGTTTCTTTTGTAGCCTATGGCACCTCCTATGCGCTTTTCAAAACTGCGGAGGCAAATCAGCTGGCAGGATGGCTCTTCATTCGCTGGATGCTTCGGGCAGAAAACCAGGCGGCAATGGTCAAAAGCAGCGGCTTCCTGCCGTTGACGCGCTCGGCGCGCCAATTCCTGGCAGACTACGCGGGCGAACATCCCGCTTGGGATGCGGCTGTCAAGCTGCTGGAGAGCGCCCGCCCGGCACCGACGCTCTCCTCTTGGGAAAGGACTAAATGGATGCTCGGCGATGGTTTTGAAGAAATCTTCCGCCTGGGCTTGGAAAGCGGTCAGATTCCGCTCATCCTGGCAGAGCTAGATCGCGCCGTCAGAGAACCATAAGACATGACACCTGACACACAAACTGGTGACACTCAGGGGTTGTACTTATCCGTGCTCATTCATATAGTGAAAGTGAGGAAAAATGATGCACGAATATTCCCTGGTACAATCCCTGCTCGAAGAAGTGTTGCATCAGGCCAGAGAAAATGGGGCGAGACGCGTCCTGAGCATTACTTTACAAAAGGGGAGCCTCTCAGATGAAAGCGAAGAGGCGCTCCGTTTCTATTGGGAAGAACTCAGCCATCAGACGCTCGCAGAAGGCGCAACCTTGCAGATCGAAACTGTGAGCGAGGAAATGCAGTGCCTGGAATGCGGAATGAGCTTCCCTGTGGAAGGAGAAATAGAGGTGTGTCCGAATTGTGCCGGGCGCTACCTGCGCTCTAAATTTGGTGATGCCCTCATCCTGAAAAGCTTGCAACTCGAAACATGACTGCTCCACTTCCACTCCCTCCCTCTACATCCCAGCGTGCCAACGGCGAAGAGGCCTGGCACGTCTACGTACGGGGCGTAGTCCAGGGGGTGGGATTTCGCCCCTTCGTCTATAACCTGGCAACCCAATTGCAACTACGCGGCTGGGTCAGGAACACATCGGCCGGCGTGGAAATGCTCCTCTGCGGCCCGGGAGAGCGTTTACGCCAATTCATCGAGAACCTCCACACCCAGGCACCACCCCTGGCACGCATCGAAGATGTGCAAATCACCCCGGAAACTTCCCTTCCCGAATTGCAGGAATTCACCATCCACGAATCGCTTGCTCAGGAAAGCGCCTTTCAGCCGGTGGCGGCAGATGTGGCTATCTGCGCGGATTGCGAGCGTGAGCTGCTGGACCCGAACGACCGCCGTTATCTGTATCCCTTCATCACCTGTACCCATTGCGGACCGCGTTTCACCATCATCCGTGACCTGCCCTACGATCGCCCTCTGACCACCATGGCCGACTTCCCCCTGTGCGAACAATGTGCACAGGAATACCACAACCCCTCGGATCGCCGTTTCCATGCCCAACCGATAGCCTGTCCCAAATGCGGGCCGATGGTTCAGTTTTGCTCCCCAGGATGTGAGCGAGAAGTTCTCCACATGAGCTTGCAGCTAGAAGCCATTCTGAGCGCGCGCCGTTGGCTGCGCCTGGGAAAAATCCTGGCCATTAAGGGATTGGGGGGCTTTCACCTGGCCTGCGATGCCACCCATCCGCAAGCCGTGGCAGCATTGCGACGGCGCAAAGGCCGCGCCGAGAAACCCTTTGCCCTCATGGCCGCTGACCTGGCCACTATCGAGCGCTTTTGCGAAGTCAGCGCGGCCGAACGTGAACTTCTGCTCTCGCGCCAACGTCCGATCGTGCTCCTGCGTAAACGGGAAGGGATCGATCTGCCCGGCATCGCCCCAGGGCTGGATCGGCTGGGCATCATGCTCCCCTACACCCCCCTTCACCTCGTCCTGCTTAACCAGCATGATCCACGTTTGAGACGAGAAGCCGTGCCCCCCTTGCTGGTGATGACCAGCGGAAATCTCTCCGAAGAGCCGATCGCCATTGATAATGAGGAAGCCTGGCAGCGTCTGCACCCTCTGGTGGACGCCTTCTTGATCCATAATCGTCCGATCCAGGCACGATGCGATGATTCGGTGGTGAGCGTAGCCTCGGCAGAGGGAAAAACCTTCCCCGTTTTTCTCCGCCGTTCGCGCGGCTATGCCCCGGAAGCCATCCAACTCCCTTTCAGCAGTGTGCCACTATTGGCCGTCGGCGGGGAGCTGAAGAACACCTTCTGCCTGGTGCGGGAACGCTATGCCTTTCTCTCAGCCCATATCGGCGACTTGGAGAACTACGAAACCTTCCAAGCCTTTGAACAGGCCGTGCGGCATTTTGAGCATCTTTTCCGCGTCTCGCCTCAGCGCCTAGCCTGTGATCTGCACCCAACTTACCTTTCGACGCGCTACGCCCGGGAGCGTGCTGAGGCCGAGTTCCTCCCCCTTATCCAGGTCCAGCACCACCATGCCCATATCGCCGCCTGCATGGCCGAGGCCGGCCTCGCGGAGGGAGGCGTGATCGGCTTGGCCTATGATGGCACCGGCTACGGCATAGATGGTCACATTTGGGGCGGCGAGGTGTTGCTAGCTTCCTATACTTCCTTTGAACGCGCTGCCCACCCAGAATACTTGCCGCTTCCCGGCGGCGACGCGGCGATCCGTCACCCCTGGCGGATTGCCTACGCTTACCTCCTGACATTGGGACTGGAGACCGAGGATTTGCCCTTCCTCTCCACCATCCCTCCCCAAGCACGGCGGGTGGTGCGCGCCCAATGGGAACAGGGGATCAATCTATCGCTCACTTCCAGCCTGGGACGCCTTTTCGATGCCGTTGCCGCGCTCTGCGGCATCCGCAATCAAGTCAATTACGAGGCGCAGGCGGCCATGGAGCTGGAAGTACAGGCGCGGCGCTGGATGGAAGCAGCCCCACCCTATCCCTACCTGATAGAAATCCAAGATGGGCAAATGGTATGGAGATTGCGCCCAACCTTCGAGGCTCTCCTGCACGACCTGCGGCATGGCCTTTCTGCTGGAGAAATCGGCGCCCGCTTTCACCGAACCGTGCTTGCGTGGACGTTTGAGACCTGTAAGCGAGTGCGGGAAGTGCACCACCTGGATCAGGTTGCCCTTTCCGGCGGCGTGTGGCAAAATGAAATCCTGCTGGAGAACGCCATCGCCGGACTGAAAAAGCAGGGCTTCCGCGTGTATTGGCCGAGGCGCACTCCTTTCAACGATGGCGCGCTCTGTCTCGGTCAGGCCGCCGTTGCCGCCCATCAATCACCATGATTCTCGGCCCTCTCTGGATAAGGAGTCAGCATGTGTCTAGCAGTGCCCGGAAAGATACAGGAAATCTACGAAAAAGATGGCCTCCGCATGGGACGCGTAGATTTCGGCGGTGTGGTGCGCGAAGTCTGCTTGGCCTATACCCCTGAAGCACAGGTCGGCGATTATTGCCTCGTCCACGTGGGCTTTGCGCTCAATTTGGTGAGCGAAGAAGAAGCGCAACAGACCTTAGCCTTATTGAGAGAGATCGGGCAAGGCGAGGAATAACCATGCAATGGCTGGAAGAATATCGCAATGCCGAGCACGTGCAGCGCCTCCTGGAAGCCATCCACCGGCGCGTGAGCCAGCCCTGGGTGCTGATGGAAATTTGTGGTGGCCAGACTCACGCCATCGTCCGCTATGGCCTGGACCAGTTGCTGCCGCCGGGCATCGAACTCGTCCATGGACCCGGCTGTCCGGTCTGCGTCACGCCACTGGAGATCATAGATAAGGCCCTGGCCATTGCTTCCCGTCCGGAGGTGATCTTCTGCTCCTATGGGGATATGTTACGGGTACCCGGCTCACAGGGGGACTTATTCAGCATACGCGCACAAGGAGGGGATGTGCGAGTGGTCTATTCCCCCCTCGATGCGCTCCAACTCGCCCAGAAAAATCCCCATAAACAGGTGGTCTTCTTTGCCATCGGTTTTGAGACCACCGCTCCGGCCAATGGGATGAGCGTGCTTCAGGCCCAGTCGCTTGGCCTGAAGAACTATTCCATGCTGGTAGCCCATGTGCGCGTTCCGCCTGCGATGGAGGCGATCCTTTCCTCGCCATCCAATCGCGTCCAGGGGTTTTTGCTGGCCGGGCATGTCTGTACGGTGATGGGCTATTGGGAATACATTCCGTTGGCCCAAAAATACAAAACGCCGATGACCGTGACCGGCTTTGAGCCGCTTGATCTGCTGCTTGGCATCTGCGAGACGGTGGAGATGCTGGAGGAGGGTCAAATCGAGGTGCGCAATGCCTATGGGCGCGTGGTGACGCAGCAGGGAAACCGCCCGGCTCAGGAGCTGATCGAGAAATTGTTCACGCCTTGTGATCGAAATTGGCGCGGCATCGGCTTAATTCCCCAAAGCGGCTGGTGCCTGCGTCCGGAATACGCCGCCTTCGATGCAGAAAAACGCTTCGATGTCCAAGCTATCCATCCCCAGGAATCCCCTTTGTGCCTCGCCGGGCAAATCCTCCAGGGGCACAAAAAGCCGCCACAATGTCCCGCTTTCGGTCGAGAATGTACGCCGGAGCATCCGCTAGGCGCCACCATGGTCTCTTCGGAGGGGGCCTGCGCGGCCTATTACCGTTACGGACGTGTGCCGGAGAAGGAGGTCGCATGAGCGAGCTGGATGTTCAGGGCCCCGCCTGTCCCCTGCCATTGCCCCACGAGCAACAGATCGTGCTCGGTCACGGTTCAGGAGGGCGCATGTCCCATGAGCTGATCGAGCGCGTCTTCATGCCGGCCTTTGAGAATCCTCTGCTGCGTGCGGCGAACGATGGGGCCATTTTGTCAGCGGATGGACGCACCCGCTTGGTAATCAGCACAGACTCACATGTGGTCTGGCCGCTCTTTTTCCCCGGTGGAGATATTGGCCGCCTGGCCATATGCGGCACGGTGAACGACGTCGCCATGATGGGCGCACGCCCGCTTTACCTGAGCGCCGGCTTCATCCTGGAAGAAGGCCTGGAGATCGAGACCTTGCGTCACGTGCTGGACTCCATGCAACGCGCCGCAGAAGAGGCCGGCGTGCAAATTGTGGCCGGAGATACGAAGGTGGTACAACGCGGGCATGCGGATGGCCTGTATATCAACACCTGCGGCATCGGCTTGCTGGAATTGGAGGTTGCGCCTGGTGGCGAAAGGGCACGTCCGGGCGATGTGATCATCCTTTCCGGTTCGATCGGCGAACACGGGCTTGCCGTGCTGGCCGCACGCGGGGAACTCGGCCTGGAAAGCACCATTCAGAGTGACGTGGCTCCCTTAAACCACCTTGTGGCGGCCATGTTCAAGGTCACTTCGGAAATTCACGTCCTCCGTGATCCGACGCGCGGGGGCTTGGCTACCACGCTGAACGAGATCGCCCGCCAATCCAGGGTGTGCCTGTGGATTGAGGAGGAGCGCATCCCCATCCGCGCTGAAGTCCAAGCCGCCTGTGAATTGCTCGGCTTTGACCCCCTCTACATCGCCAACGAAGGAAAACTAGTCGCCATTCTGCCAAAAGAACACGCCTCAGAAGTCCTGGAAGCCATGCATCGGGAGCGTTACGGCGAAGGAGCCGTGATCATCGGCGAAGTGCGCCCTGAACCGCAGGGGAAAGTGCTGCTGCGCACCTCCTTCGGAAGCACGCGTTTGGTGGATATGTTGCCCGGCGAGATGCTGCCGCGGATTTGTTAGAGGGACGGAGGATGACAGGCAGCAGACGGCAGATGGCAGACGGCGGACGGCAGAAGGTAGACGGCGGACGGCAGACGGCGGACGGCGGAAGGTAGACGGCAGACGGCGGACGGCGGAAGGTAGACGGCGGACTGTTTTTCTATGGACAGGCGCGAATATCCAGTAAGCGGCGAAAATCCTTGCGAAAATCGGTTGGACTGCGATAGCCGCTCCATTCCCCGACCTTCTTCACGCAGGATTGCTCCAGTGCTGCCTGCCATTGCGGCGGAAGAGATTCCCAATAGGTGATGTCAAAGTATAGATGGGTGAAGCCGGCCAGGCGCAGGCGGCGAGGATCGGGTTCGGCTAGCAGCGCCCTCCATTCCGGCTTGGGACGCCAGTCCACATAGGCATTCGTCGGACGTGCGAAAACGGTCGGAGCGCGCGGCGGAATAGGATCGAAGATCACAGCATCTTGTGGCAGACGATCCCAATATTCTTTTGCCACCCTGGCGTCAAGTTCCTGCAGATACTCCGGCAGGCGGGGTTGCTGGGCCGCGATCAGTTCAATGCCGAAAAGGACAACACCGCCAAAGACGGTTACC
>JBKBPX010000025.1:0-24595 GCA_046292855.1 Anaerolineales bacterium | reverse complement strand
GGACGGTGGTTTCTGCGGATGGATCCTTGACAGCCCATTTTGAGCATACCGTCGCAGTTACAGACGGTGACCCTCTCATCCTGACGGATTTGCGGGATTTGTAGTATAATTTATCTTTTGGCTATTCGAGAGGAGATGACTTATGAAAGTTTCCCCTTCTATTCGTAAGCGTTGCGCCAAGTGCAAAATTGTGCGCCGCAGAGGCAGAGTATATATCATCTGCGAAAATCCGAAACACAAACAAAGACAGGGGTAGTGTGACCTATGGCGAGAATTGAAGGCGTTGACTTGCCCCGCAATAAGCGGGTGGAAATTGGCCTGACCTATATTTATGGGATCGGGCGAAGCCGGGCGCGTGAAATTCTGGCAGCGACGAAGGTCAATCCAGATACACGCGTCAAAGACCTGACGGAAGCCGAAATCACCGCGCTTCGTGACTACATTGCGAAGAACTACAAGGTGGAAGGCGATCTGCGGCGCGAGGTGCAAATGAACATCAAGCGCCTGATCGAGATCGGTTGCTATCGTGGCCTGCGCCACCGCCGCAATTTGCCGGTGCGTGGCCAGCGCACGCGTACCAATGCCCGTACTCGCAAAGGCCCCCGCAAGACGGTGGCCGGCCGCGGTCGTCGGCGAGGCGCACAGAAGAAATAATCCTGTTCAGCGAGGGAACGAGAAGCTATGGCACAAAGTGTTCGCTCCGCACGCCGTTCTGGCGGCGCCAAGAAAAGCAAGCGCACCCTGTCTGTCGGGCAGGTGCATATTTTCGCCTCATTCAACAATACCATTGTCACCGTGACCGACCTTGAAGGGAACACGGTTGTCTGGGCAAGCGCCGGATCGGCTGGTTTCAAGGGTTCACGCAAGAGCACGCCTTTTGCGGCGCGTTTGGCGGCAGAACAGGCCATCAAGGCCGCTCAGGCATTGGGGCTGCAGGAAGCAGATGTCTTTATCAAGGGACCTGGGCCGGGGCGGGAAAACGCCATTCGCGCAGTCCAGGCGTTGGGTGTAAAAGTGCGTTCCATTGCGGACGTGACGCCAATTCCTCACAATGGTTGCCGTCCGCCTAAGAAGCGCCGTGTGTAATTTTCAAGAGAGGTGGATCATCTATGGCAAAGTACCTGGGTCCAGTTTGTAAACTCTGCCGGCGCGAAGGCGAGAAGTTGTACCTGAAAGGGGAGCGTTGTTACACTCCCAAGTGCGCGTTCGAGCGCCGAAGCTATGCTCCTGGGGTACATGGTCGTTCGGCCACGCGCACAGCTACCGGCCGCGAGTCGGACTATTTGCGCCAGTTGCGTGCCAAGCAGAAGGCACGCCGCGTCTATGGTATCCTGGAGCGTCAATTCCGCCGCTATTACGAGGAAGCACTTCAACGGCGTGGTTTGACCGGTCTCATCCTGTTGCAAATCCTCGAATCGCGCCTGGATAATGTCATTTATCGTCTCGGGTTTGCCAGCAGCCGTGCTCATGCCCGTTTGCTGGTGACACATGGCCACTTTTTGGTCAATGGCCGCCGCACGGATGTCCCCTCAATGTTGCTGAAAGAAGGGGATGTAATTGCCGTGCGAGAAGGCTCCCGCAAGTTGACTTACTTCAAGGAGCTACCTGAAATGGCCAAAGGGCGTTCCGTGCCGGCGTGGCTACAACGCGACTTGCAAACCTTAAGCGCTACCGTGTTGCGTATGCCTGAACGTTCCGAGATAGATGGAAATCTGAACGAGCAGCTGATCGTTGAGTACTACTCGCGGTAGGCGTGATGGTCTCGGTGTTTCTCCGAGGCACTTTGGATTGAAGAGAGGTGTACCGTGACAGGTATCACGAACATGGTCATGCCGAAAATTGAGCGCGAGGCCGAGACCCGCAACTACGGTAGGTTTCTCATCAGCCCCCTGGAGCGAGGTTACGGCGTCACGCTGGGAAATTCGCTGCGGCGTGTGTTGCTTTCTTCATTGGAAGGCGCAGCAGTCACCTCCATTCGCATCTCGGACATTCTCCACGAGTTTACCGACATCCCCGGGGTGCGCGAGGATGTGATGCAGATAATCCTCCAGATCAAGCAGTTGCGCCTGAAGCTGAACGGTGCGGATAGCGCGCGGATGCTCCTCGAGGTGCGCGGTGAAGGAACAGTCACTGCCGCCGATATTGTCACCCCACCCGAAGTCGAGATCGTCAACCCGGAACTTTACCTCTTTACGGTAGACGACCCGAACACCTATTTGGCCATTGACTTTGTGGTCGAGCGCGGGCGTGGATATTCGCCGGCAGAGGAGCGAAGTGGGACTTTGCCGATCGGGGAGCTGCCGGTAGATGCCATTTTCAGCCCGGTCAAAAAGGTGAATTGGGAAGTTACCTCGGCACGCGTCGGACAGAGCACGAATTACGATAGGCTCATGATGGAAATTTGGACGGATGGCACGATTACTCCCGAACGGGCCTTAAGCTCTGCTGCCATGATCCTGATCGAGCACTTGCGACTCATCGCGGGGGTGACCGAAGAACCTTTATCGTTTTCACCGACCCTGCAGGAGGCGCCTCCCTTCCGCCTGAGCAGCGAGATCGCCGATACACCCATCGAGGCTCTTGATCTTTCGGTGCGTGTATATAATTCTCTCAAACGTACCGGCATCTCCACCGTTGGGGATGTGCTGGATTTGCTGCGCAGGGGAGAACAGGCGATCACTTCTATTCGCAACTTTGGCGAAAAGAGCATGGAAGAGTTACGCCAGAAAATGCGCGAGAAGGGTTTTCTTAAGGATGATTTAACTTTGGAGTAGGAAAAATGCGTCATCAAGTAGCCGGATATAAACTGGGTCGTAGCAAAGGCGCGCGCCTTGCTTTGCGCCGCAACCTGATCAAGCAACTTCTTACCCATGAGCGCATTCGCACCACCCGGGCCAAGGCGCTGGCCATACGCGGAGAGGTCGAGCGTTTGATCACGCTGGCGGCACGCAGCGCAAATGCGGAACCGGCCAAACAAGTGGCAGCGCGCCGTTTGGCCGCGGCACGTCTGGGAGATAATCGTATTCTCAAGCGTCTGTTTGACGAAATTGCGCCGCGCTTTGCCAACCGCAATGGTGGCTATACGCGCGTGATCAAATTGGGTCCCCGGGGTGGCGATTCCGCCGAGATGGTGATCCTAGAATTGGTTGAAGAGTGACCGAGCATCGTTTGTGGCACGTTACAAATTGACCCTTGCATATGACGGCACGCATTTTGCCGGCAGCCAGCGTCAAAAAGGGCAGCGCACGGTGCAGGGAGAGTTGGAAAGGGCATTGAGGTGCCTGGGTTGGCCGGGCGGCTCTGTTTTGTTGGCCGGGCGCACTGATAGCGGTGTACATGCCTGGGGCCAAGTGGCAGCTTTTGATTGGGAATGGCCGCATTCGCTTGAAGCCCTCCAAAAGGCACTCAATGCGAATTTGCCCTTCGATATGGTGGTGCGAGCGATAGAAATTGTCCCTGCAAATTTTCACCCACGTTACAGTGCCCAAGCGCGAGTGTACCGCTACCGGCTTTTCCTGCAACCTCTGCGCGATCCGTTCCGAGAACGCTACGCCTGGAGAATATGGCCACCTGTTGATGGCGAAGTGCTCCAAAGCCTTGCTCCTCTTTGGCCCGGTCGCCATGACTTTCGCGCTTTCGGCTCCCCGCCAGGCGCAGATGGGCACACTGTGCGCACTGTGTTCTCAGCCGGCTGGCAGAATCTGGGCGATGAATGGCATTTCTTGATTGAGGCGGATGCGTTCCTCTACCGCATGGTACGGCGGTTGGTCTATGCCCAAGTCGCTGTGGCACAGGGGCGCTGGCAAAGGGTGCAGCTAGAGGAGGCTTTGGAAAAAGGCCAAACTCTGCCGGCTGGCTTGGCGCCGCCGCAAGGGTTGACGTTGATGGAAGTGAGATATTAGTTGGTTTGATCACTGTGGATACAAGGCAAAGCAATGCGGAGCGCCAAATCTGATCTCTGAAGATTGAATCACAGGAACTGGAGAGATAGCTGTGCAAAAGACATACTATCCAAAAGAAGGCGAAATCCAAACGAAATGGTACGTCGTGGATGCCACTGGCCAAAATCTTGGCCGCCTGGCGAGCAGGATCGCGGCGATCCTTTTGGGAAAGCATAAGCCCACCTTCACACCAGGCGTGGAGATGGGTGATTATGTGATCGTGCTGAATGCTGGCAAGGTCACCGTAACCGGCACTCGCACGCGTTCCAGGTTGGATACGAAAATCTATTATCATCACTCGAATTATCCCGGTGGGCTGAAGGCGATATCCCTGCGCCATCAGCTGGAAAAGCATCCTGATCGTGTGCTGCGTGCGGCCGTATGGGGAATGCTGCCACATAACCGTATGGGGCGCAAGCTGCTCAAGCGCCTGAAAATTTATAGCGGCAGCGAACATCCTCACCAGGCTCAAAATCCTGAACCCTTAGACATAAAAGGATAGAGGCGATGTCTGTTCAGTATTATGAAGGTGTTGGTCGTCGAAAAGAGAGCACCGCTCGAGTGCGCATCATGAGTGGGAGCGGACGTTTCGTTGTCAATGGCAAGGATGCGCCTGCCTATTTCACCCGTTTTGGAGATTTGCAGGAGATCCTCATGCCGCTGGCAGTGGTTGAGCAGGACCTGGCGCGGCTGGATATAAGTGTCCAGGTGAAAGGCGGCGGAGTGAGCGGTCAGAGCGGGGCGGTGAAATTAGGGTTGGCTCGGGCGTTGGTGGAAATGAATCCCGAATGGCGCGCTATCTTGCGTCAGCATGGCCTGCTGACCCGCGATCCGCGCGTCAAGGAACGCAAGAAGCCCGGTCTCAAGCGTGCTCGCAAGGCGCCCACCTATACCAAGCGTTAGGTCATGTCAGGGCTTACCCTGTTAGGGCTGGGGCCAGGTCATCCTGATCAACTCACCTGCGAAGCGCGTCAGGTGCTTTCGCAGGCTTCTGAGCTTTGGGTGCGCACGCTCCAGCATCCTGCATTGGAAGCCCTTCCTGCTTCGCTCCCTGTTTATTCTTTTGATTCCTACTACGAGGCAGGCGAGCGCTTTGAGGAGGTCTATCAACGGATTGTAGAAAAGGTGTGGGAACTGGCCCAGCGTCCGCAGGGAGTGATTTATGCGGTGCCAGGGCATCCCTTCGTCGCCGAAGCAACTTGTCCGATGCTGGCACAGCGTGCCAGAGAAGCGAACATGCCGCTCCGAATCGTGAGCGGCATGTCTTTCCTCGAGCCGACCTTTGCCGCGCTCCGAATTGACCCACAGCCGCGCCTGCTTCTGGTGGATGCGCTACTCTTGAGCGATGCGCATATCCCACCCGTGCCCCCCGATGCTCCCTTGCTGATCTCCCAACTCTATTCCCGCCTGGTTGCGGCAGAAGTCAAAACCACCTTGAACACGATCTACCCCGATGACCATTCCGTGTACCTGGTTCACGCGGCGGGAACTCCTGCGGAGCGTGTGGAAGAATTGCCCCTTTACACAATTGATCGTAGCCCCCATATAGGTCTGCTGACTTCTCTCTATGTGCCACCGTTAGGGGAGGGCACATCTTTTGAAGCTTTCCAGGAGCTTATCGCTCATTTGCGTGCTCCAAGCGGTTGCCCTTGGGATCGCCAGCAGACCCATCACTCGCTCCGCACGCACCTTCTGCAGGAAGCCTACGAGACCCTGGAAGCGATTGATGCCGAAAACTGGGAAAGCCTGCGCGAAGAACTCGGCGACCTGTTGCTCCAAATTGTGCTTCAGGCGCAGATTGCTATGGAAGAAGGCGAATTCAACATCAATCAGGTCATCCAGGAGATTTACCGGAAGATCGTGCGTCGTCATCCCCATGTCTTTGGCGATTTGAAAGTGGCCGGCGCGCAAGATGTGCTGGCAAATTGGGAGAAGCTGAAGGAAGCGGAGCGCGCCGCAAATGGTCAGGCGGATCGTGGCCTTCTAGATGGCGTTCCTCCATCCTTGCCGGCTCTGGCGCAAGCACAAGAGTATCAGGCGCGGGCAGCGCGCATCGGGTTCGATTGGGAGCAAATTGACGGAGTGATTGAGAAGGTTTGGGAAGAGATTCAGGAGTTTCGTCAGGCTGGAGATGCCGAGCAGATCAGCCGCGAGTTTGGCGATTTGCTCTTTACCCTGGCCAACTTAGCGCGGTGGAAAGGGATTGACGCAGAATCGGCCTTGCGAGAGGCCAATGCGCGTTTTCGGCGCCGCATGGCTCACCTGGAGCAAGATGCCCGCCGACGTGGGATTCCGCTGAGCAATCTCTCCCCACAGGAGATGGACCGTCTTTGGCAGGAGGCAAAAGATAAGGAGAAGTGACCCACGCCGTAGACAATCTTTTTTCTTTCGGGTATCATTAGTGCGTTCTGTAACATAGTCAGGTAATCATTTGCCTGGTTCATGAATTTTTCGGCCCGGAGGCAGCATGACAGACCTTGTACACCAGATCACTCAGGAATTGAAACAACAGATTGATGCCTATCAACCAGAACTAGGCCTGCGCGATGTGGGTACCGTGATCGAAGCCGGTGACGGGATCGCGCGCGTCCGTGGATTGGCAAATGTCCGTTCGCAGGAATTGGTGCAATTCGCCAACGGAGTGATGGGGATCGCCTTCAACCTGGAAAAAGACTTTGTTGGCGTGATCGTGATGGGAGACTACAGCGGCATTACCGAAGGGATGACAGTCTATACGACCGGGCGCATTGCTTCGGTGCCGGTGGGTGATGGCTTGATCGGGCGGGTGATTAACCCCCTGGGTGAGCCACTGGACGGGAAGGGGCCGATTCAATTTTCCGGCTATCGTCCGATCGAGCGCATTGCGCCGGGCGTAGTCTATCGTCAGGATGTGGATACGCCGGTGCAAACCGGTATCAAGGCCATTGACGCAATGATCCCGATCGGGCGCGGTCAGCGTGAACTGATCATTGGGGATCGCCAAACGGGGAAGACGGCCATTGCAATTGACACGATTATCAACCAAAAAGGCAAGGACCTGATTTGTATCTACGTGGCGATTGGGCAAAAGAAAGCGGCAATCGCCCGCACTGTAGCCACTCTGGAGCGCTATGGCGCGATGGAGCACACGATCGTCGTCGTTGCTTCGGCGGACGATCCGGCCGCTTTGCAGTATATTGCTCCCTATGCCGGTTGTGCTATCGGCGAAGAGTTCATGGAAACAGGCCGCGATGCTCTGATCGTCTATGACGATCTCTCCAAGCACGCTTGGGCTTACCGTCAGGTCTCCTTGCTTTTGCGCCGTCCACCTGGGCGCGAGGCCTATCCGGGGGATGTCTTCTACCTGCACTCGCGGTTGCTGGAGCGCGCCGCGCGCCTGGCAGATAAATATGTGATCGTGCCAAAAGACTACCCTCATCCATTGGCCGAGGAGAAAGACGGCGTGGATGGAAAGGTCTACGGCGGTCCGCTTTCCAAGCATGATGCTGAAGCAGCCCGCAAGGCGATGCCCAATGCAGCGGATTATAAGATCGTCAAGGTCAAGGGCAGTGGCGGCTCTCTGACCGCTTTGCCCATCATCGAGACCTTGCTCGGTGATGTTTCGGCTTACATCCCCACAAACGTGATCTCCATCACCGATGGGCAGATTTACCTGGAAAGCAACCTCTTCAACGCGGGCATTCGTCCGGCGATCAATGTGGGTATTTCGGTCTCGCGCGTGGGGGGGGATGCGCAAACGAAAGCAATGAAGCAGGTGGCTGCGCGCCTGCGCTTGGATATGGCCGCCTATCGTGAGCTGGCGGCTTTTGCCCAATTCGGTTCAGACCTGGATAAGGCGACCCAGGCGCAATTGCAGCGCGGTCAGCGTATGCAGGAAATTCTCAAACAGCCGCAATACCAGCCGATGGATTTGGAAGATGAGGTCATGGTGGTCTTCGCCGGCACGAATGGTTATGCCGATCACGTGCCGGTGGAGAAGATGCGGCGCTGGGAGAAAGATTTGCTGGAGTTTCTGCACACTTCTCACCCGGAGATTGGGAAAGATATTGCCGAGAAAAAAGTCATCACGGATGAAACGCGCCAGCGGCTGATCCAGGCGTTGGAGATATTCAAGAAGACCTGGCAGGCCTGATCACGGCGGAGGAGGGGTTTCTATGGCATCCGCACGTGAAATGCGACTCCGCATTCGGAGCGTGAAAAATATCGCTCAGGTGACGCGTGCCCTGGAAGCGGTCAGTGCGAGCAAAGTGCGCAAAGCCATGGCCGCCCTGATGGCCACTCGTCCCTATGCGACTAAGGCCTGGCAGGTATTGGCGCACCTGGCAGGGCAACCGGGGCGCGAAAGCCTGCATCCTTTGCTCACGCCACGTCCTGATCCGAAGCAGGCGCTCGTCGTTGTGATCAGTGGCGACCGGGGCCTGGCAGGCGCCTATAATGCGAACATTGTGCGTTTTGTGATGCGCGAATTCGCTGACTATTCTTTGCCGGTCAACTATGTGACGGTGGGGCGCAAAGGACGTGATATGCTCCTGCGCCGTCGGCGTAAGATCATCGCCGAATTCAGCAACCTGCCGGCCGCACCCACTTTCGCCGATGTCTCGGCGATTGGGCGGTTGGTTGTGGATGAGTTCCTGAAAGGCGCGGCAGATGAAGTCTGGCTGGTCTATAGCGACTTCGTCAACATGATGAGGCAGGAGATACGCAAGAAGAAACTATTGCCGCTGGAAGTACAACGACCGGAGGAGCGCGTGGAGGCATTTGAGCAGACGCGCAAGGTTCCGGCGGCCTATATTTATGAGCCGGAAGAACGCGAAATCCTGGATGAGATTGTGCCGCGCTTTACGGCGTTGCAGATATATCAGGCTATCCTGGAAGGCCTAGCGAGCGAACATGCCGCACGCATGGTTGCCATGCGCAATGCAACGGATAATGCCATTGAACTAGCGGCTGAATTGCAACTCGAATATAACAAAGCACGTCAGCAGGGTATTACCAGCGATATGCTGGATATTGTGGGCGGCGCCGAAGCCCTTGCCCGTCAAGCAACTACCAATTACTAATCACCAAAAATTTTCTGGAGGCAAACATGGCAAGAGCAACCGGCCGGGTTGTGCAAATTCTGGGGAATGTGGTAGATGTCGAGTTCCCGGAAGGAGAAGTCCCTGAAATCTATGAGGCTGTTGAAATCGAGCGGCCTGGGAAACCGCCGTTGGTTCTGGAAGTCCAAAAACACCTGGGGAATAACTGGGTGCGCACAGTCGCCATGGATTCAACCGATGGGCTCCAGCGTGGCGTTCCTGCTTCTGCGACCGGCGCGCCGATTATGGTTCCGGTTGGCCCGGAGACCTTGGGACGGGTCTTCAACGTTCTGGGATGGCCGATTGATGAGCGTGGCCCGGTGGAAACAAAACTGCGCTACCCCATTCATCGTCCAGCGCCGCCCTTCTCCGAACAATCCACGCGCGTGGAAGTCTTTGAAACGGGGATCAAGGTCATTGACCTGATCGCTCCCTTCACACGCGGCGGCAAAACCGGCATCTTCGGCGGCGCGGGAGTGGGAAAGACGGTCATCATCATGGAGCTGATTCGTTCCATCGCCACCGTGCACAAAGGGAATTCCGTCTTTGCGGGCGTCGGCGAACGCACGCGCGAGGGGACGCAGCTTTATCGTGAAATGCTCGAGTCGGGCGTGATGAAAGATACGGTGATGGTCTATGGTCAGATGAATGAGCCGCCGGGGGTGCGCCTGCGCGTTGCGCTGACGGCACTCTCGATGGCAGAATATTTCCGCGACCAAGGCCGAGATGTGCTCCTCTTCATTGATAACATTTTCCGCTTCTCCATGTCCGGTTCCGAGGTCTCGGCACTGCTTGGGCGTATGCCCTCGGCGGTGGGCTATCAGCCAACCCTGGCGACCGAGATGGGCGAGCTTCAGGAGCGCATTACCTCGACCCGCAAAGGCTCGATTACCTCGATGCAGGCCGTCTATGTCCCTGCCGATGACTACTCTGACCCGGCGCCTGTGGCCACCTTTACCCACCTGGATGCGACCATCGCTCTGGAACGTTCGATTGCCGAAAAGGGCATTTATCCCGCCGTGGACCCGCTGGCTTCGACGAGCCGCATCCTTGATCCGAACATCGTCGGTGAGGAACATTACACGACAGCGCGCGAGGTGCAGCGCGTGTTGCAGCGCTATAAGGACTTGCAGGATATTATCGCCATCCTGGGTGTGGACGAACTGAGCGAAGATGACAAGCTGATCGTTTCCCGCGCGCGCAAGATCGAGCGTTTCTTCTCCCAACCTTTCTTTGTGGCGGAGCGCTTTACCGGCATTCCTGGCCGTTACGTCCCCCTGCGCGAAACCGTGCGTGGCTTCCGTGAAATCCTGGATGGGAAGTGCGATGATTTGCCAGAACAGGCCTTCATGATGGTAGGTACCATTGACGAAGCGCGCGAAAAGGCTGAGCGCCTGGCGAAAGGAGCGCTGTGAAAGATGCCTATCCGCTGTGAAATCGTTTCCCAGGATCGGACCGTTTTCGAAGGCGAAGCAGATATTGTTATCCTGCCGGGTAGTGCCGGTGAGATGGGCATCCTGCCCAACCATGCCCCTTTGATCACCACCCTGAATTATGGGGTGATCAAAGTACGTCGGCATGGTCGGGAACAAGTATTTACGGTGGCCGGCGGCATCGCCGAAGTGCAACCGGACGTGGTTACAGTGCTAGCAGACGCGGCGGAGAACGTCGAAGAGATTGATGTCGAACGAGCTGAAGCAGCACGCCGGCGTGCTGAGGAGGCCATGGCCAAAGGTGTACCAAAAGACACGGATGCTTATTTGGCTATCGAAGCGGCCTTGCGGCGTTCGAAACTGCGCTTGGAAGCCGTCCGACGCTATCGGCGTGGCCAGCAACTGAAAGGGACTCTCGAGGAGTGATTTGTGGCTCTTTTCACGCGCGAGTTGGGTGTTGACCTGGGCACCATCCATATCCGCATCGCTGAGGGGCAAAATCTGCTTTTGGAAGAGCAGAGCCTGGTGGCGATTGCTTACGAGGGGGAACGTCCCAAAATCGTGAGCTACGGCCTCGAAGCCCAGGGGATGCTCGGCCGCACGCCGGAAGGGATGGAAGTGGTGCGCCCGCTCCAGAATGGCGTGATCGCAGACTACGAGGTCACCGAGGCTTTGCTCCATTTCCTTTTGGATAAAGCCAGCGGGTTGCACCGCTTCTTTGGTCCACGCCTGATGGTGACTGTCCCCTATGGCGTGACCAGTGTGGAGCAGCGTGCCGTCTATTCGGCAGCGATGGAGGCCGGCGCACGGGAGGTCTTTCTGATCTATCAACCCCTAGCCGCCGCGTTAGGCATTGACCTGCCTCTGAACTCTCCGGCCGGAAATATGGTGCTTTACCTGGGAGGAGGGGTGACGGAGGCGGCGGTGCTGGCAATGTATGGTATCGCGGCGGCGGAAACGTTACGCAAGGGCGGCCTCGATCTGGATCAGGCGATCATCACCTACGCCCGGCGCAAATACGGCGTCGTTCTCGGCCCTTCCACTGCTGAGACGTTGAAATTGCGCATTGGAGCGGCACTGCCCCTCGACCTGGAAACCAGCATGGAAGTACAAGGACGCGATCAGGTAACCGGCCTGCCGCGTCCAGTCACCCTAACCAGCAGCGAAATTGCCGAGGCGTTGGAAGAACCCCTGAAGGAAATCGTAGAGCTTTGCCGCCGGGTCCTGGAAAAAACGCCCCCCGAACTGGTTTCGGATGTAATTGATCGCGGTATCGCATTGTGCGGTGGAGGGGCACTTCTGCGCGGCATTGACCGATTGCTCACGAAATCTCTTGGCGTCCCTTCGTATCTGGTGGATAACCCGCTGACGTGCACGGTTCAAGGCACGGTGCGTGCCTGGGCGTTGTATCCCTTCTTACGGCGTAGCCTGCCACAGGTTCGATGACGACTATTAGCAGGGTTTCTGGAAGATTGGGCCTTCCGGCTGTGATGTGACTCCGCTGCCCTCTACCGTCCACCACCTCCACCGTCCACCGTCTACGGTCCACCGTCCACAATATTCCAGTCACTATATGACCGTGAATTCGGTTATACTATGAGTGTTGTACGGAAAAGGAGGTGATGTTTTGGAGAGATGGCCCATCTTGGATATGCCGATTATGTCTTTTCAATAACCTTTTGAGAGAGGAGAAGTTGCGATGAAAAAACTATCCATCTTTTTTGCTGTACTGACCGTTTTCTCCATCCTGTTGGCCGCTTGCGGTCCGAAAACGATTGATTGCTCCAAGCCGGAAGTCTTCTGTGTCGGTTTGGTGACCGATGTCGGCAAGATTGATGACAAGTCCTTCAACCAATCCACCTGGGAAGGCGTGAAACAGGCGGAAAAGGAACTTGGCGCCTATGTCCAGTATATCGAGACGACCGACTCGAAGGACTACGCCAAGAACATTGCTACCTTTGCGGATGCCGGCTATGATGTGATTGTGACCGTCGGTTTTGCCCTGGGTGATGCGACGGTTGAGGCCGCCAAGAAGTATCCCAAAATCTATTTCATCGGCGTTGACCAGTTCCAGGCTTGGGCGGTGGATGACGATAAGACCAACGATTTGCCCAATCTGGCCGGCTTGGTCTTCCCTGAAGATCAGGCGGGCTTCTTAGTTGGTGCGCTGGCCGCGATGATGACCAAGACTGGTAAGATCGGTGGTGTCTTCGGCACGGATGCTGTGCCGCCGGTCTGGCGCTTTGGTGAAGGGTACTGCGCTGGCGCCA
Organism: Anaerolineales bacterium; assembly: GCA_046292855.1. Taxonomy (GTDB): domain Bacteria; phylum Chloroflexota; class Anaerolineae; order Anaerolineales; family Villigracilaceae; genus 630D-37. The sequence continues at coordinate 11,873 of JBKBPX010000025.1, read as the reverse complement.
AGTACATCAATCCCAACATCGAAATCTTCGTCGTCTATCACAACGATGTCGGTTTCGATAAGACTTTCACCGATCCCGAGTGGGGTGCGACGACTGCCAACTCCCTGATTGACAAGGGCGCCGATGTGATCTTCGGCGGTGGTGGCAAGACCGGCAACGGTGCTGTGATTGCAACCGCACAGCGCGGCAAGTATGCGATCGGCGTGGATACCGACCAGTATTATACCCTACCCGAAGCGGCGCCGCGCCTGCTCAGCAGCGCTTTGAAGCTGCTCACCCCCGGCACCTTCGAGCTGATCAAGATTGCCAAGGATGCCCAGGCCGGCAAGGCCACCTTCCCGGCGGGCAATTACCTCGGCAAGGGCGGTTACGCTCCTTTCCACGACCTGGATAAGGAGGTACCGGCTGAGGTCAAGGCGAAGATGGAAGAGATTAACAAGATGCTCCTCAGCGGCGAGCTTAAGACCAACGTCACGCCGGTCAAGACAGAAGATGGCCACGGCTTCTGCAATCCCTAAGCCGTCAGGATAAATCTCTCTGGGGGAAAGAGGCCTCCTCTTTCCCCCTTCTTATACTTTTGACTGATGGTTGATATGGCAAATTTCGGACGTTTTTCCATTTTTCGGAAATGGTTTCGACAAGCACTGGACGCGATGCTGGTGCCATTACTGGCCGTGCTCACCGCGATGATCGTGGGGGCAGTGGTCATTGCATTGGCCGGTGGTGACCCGATTGCCGCATATATCGGTCTCTTTCAGGGCGCTTTCGGGACCCCACGCGCCTGGAGCGAAACTTTTGTTTGGGCGACGCCTTATATCTTTGCCGGGCTGGCAGTGGCTTTGGCGTTTAAAGGCGGCCTGTTCAATATTGGCGCAGAGGGGCAGCTGGCCTTTGGCGCGGTGATGGCGGCCTGGATCGGCTACGCTTTACCCGATGTGCTCGGGTTTGATTTGCCTCCTTGGCTGCATTTGCCTCTGGCCATCCTGGCCGGGGCGCTGGTCGGGGCACTGTGGGCGGCAATCCCCGGCGCGCTCAAGGCCTATACCGGTGGGCACGAGGTGATCAATACGATCATGATGAACTATATCGCCTTGAATCTCGTCAGCTTTTTGCTCAACGGCCCGATGAAAGATCCGAGTCCCACCAATGTCGTCGCTCGCACGCCGTTGATTGCGGAAAGCGCTCGCCTGGCAGTCATTTTTGAAGGTTATCGTATCCATTGGGGGCTTTTCATTGCACTTTTGATGGCTTTTTTGGTCTGGTGGCTATTGTGGAAAACCACTCTTGGCTATGAAATCCGCACGGTTGGTACCAATCCAAGCGCAGCTCGATATGCCGGCATCCATGTTGAGCGGATCGTGGTGCTGACCATGACCCTTTCCGGCTTCCTGGCCGGCATGGCCGGGGCGATTGAGGTGACCGGGTTAAATTACCGTCATGAGCTAGGTTTCTCGATCGGTTACGGCTTCGATGCGATTGCCATTGCTCTGCTGGGGAAAACGCATCCGCTGGGCGTCGTACTGGCCTCTATCCTTTTCGCCGCCATGCGCAATGGCGGAACTCGTATGCAATTCTTGACCCAGATCCCAGTAGATGTGATCTCTGTGATTCAGGCTCTGATCCTGCTCTTTGTCGCTGCCGATGCCATCATTCGCTACTTTTACCGTATTCGCGCACGTGAGGAGCGCGTCGTTCTTACTACGGGTTGGGGCAGCAAATAGGAGTCGGTTATGGACTGGAGGCGTTTCAGCTTTATCACCTTCATCATCGTCATCCTCTTTGGGGTGGTGGTGTTGATCGGCAAATCTCAGGTGCCGCCGATCGTCATTATTACCAGCATGTTTGCGACCACCGTTGCCGTCGCCACCCCCTTGACTTTGGGCTCCCTTTCGGGGATTTATTGTGAACGCGCCGGCGTGGTCAATATCGGCATCGAGGGGATGATGTTGGCCTCCGCCTTCTTTGGCTGGCTAGCTTCGATTTACATGAATTCTATTTTTGGCTACCCTCCGATGCCCAGCCTGATCGTCGGCGTGATCGTCTCAATCCTGACCGGGGGCCTTTTTGCCCTATTACACGCCGTACTTTCGATTACGTTCCGGGTGGATCAGATTATAGGTGGAACGGTCGTCAATATCCTTGCCATTGGCGTCACCGGCTTTTTGAACCGCCAGCTGTTTTTTGAGAAGGGAAGTATTTTCGGCGGAAACGTGCCCCATGCGCCGGGGACCCTGCCGATCATTCACATTCCTTTGTTGGCAGATTTGCCGGTCATTGGACGCATCTTTGAGCAAAAGCCGATTGCGATCGCGGCCATTTTGCTGGTTCTGGTGACCCATTACGTGCTTTTTTATACCCGCTGGGGACTGCGCACGCGCGCGGTTGGGGAACATCCCCAAGCAGCCGATACGGTCGGGATTAACGTATATCTCATGCGTTATGTCAATGTCATCATCGGCGGCCTGATGGCGGGATTGGGTGGAGCTTACTTCACCCTGGAGTCTGTGCCCTCCTTTGAGCCGCTCATGACCAACGGGCGTGGCTTCGTTTCCCTGGCAGCCATGATCTTTGGAAACTGGACACCCTTTGGCGCCTGGTCCTCGGCATTGGTCTTCGGCGCCTCTCAGGCATTGCAGATCAACCTGCAATTCTTCCGGGCCCTCATTCCACCCCAATGGGCCTTTTTGCAGATTTCGTATGTGGTCGGGTTGGTGCCCTACATTCTGACCATGCTCATCCTGACCGGCATTGTCGGGCGCACTATCCCACCAGCGGCAGATGGCATTCCTTATGAGAAGCCGGCCAAAGTCAAGACCCCACCTCAACCTTCGGAGATAGCCGCTGCTGCTGGCACAGAGGAGTTCGTTTTAGAGGCGCGCAGCATCACCAAACAATTCCCCGGCGTCCTGGCCAATGATCGTGTGGATTTTACCCTGCGCAAAGGGGAGATACATGCCCTGTTGGGCGAAAATGGAGCCGGTAAGACCACGCTGATGAATATCCTCTATGGCCTTTACCACCCGGATGACGGTCAGATTTTTGTGAACGGCCGCCTGGTGCATATCCATTCACCGAAAGACTCGATCGCTCTAGGGATTGGCATGGTGCATCAGCACTTTATGCTCATTCCGGTCTTCACTGTGGCCGAAAATGTGATGCTGGGCATGGAGTCAACACGCTTTACCGTGCTAGACCGCCGTTCAGTAGCGGAGCATGTGCGCCAGATTTCCCATCGCTATAAACTGGCCATAGACCCTTATGCTATTGTTGGCGATTTGCCGGTAGGCGTGCAGCAGCGCATCGAGATCGTAAAAACGCTCTACCGCAATGCCCAAATTCTCATCCTCGACGAGCCGACCGCTGTGCTCACGCCTCAGGAGACGGAAGAACTTTTCTCGATCATGCGCGAGCTGAAAGAGCGCGGTGTTTCGATCATCTTCATTACGCACAAGCTAAAAGAAGTCTTGGCCATCGCCGATCGCATCACAGTTATGCGTGGCGGTCGAGTGGTGGGCACGACCACCCCTGCCGAGACCGATGAGCATAAGTTAGCGGCCATGATGGTTGGGCGCGAGGTCATTCTCACCGTCGAGAAAAAGCCAGCACAGCCCGCTGAAGAGGTGCTACGCGTAGAAGACCTGCATGTGCGCGATTGGCGCGGCCTGGATGTGGTGCGCGGGGTCTCCTTCTCGGTGCGTGCTGGGGAGATTCTGGGAATTGCCGGCGTGCAGGGAAATGGGCAAACGGAGCTTGTCGAAGCCTTAACCGGCCTCCGCCTCTATCACCGTGGACGCGTTTGGTTGAACGGCATGGATGTGACCCATAAGCCGGTGCGCATGATTACCGAACAAGGGGTGGCGCACATTCCTGAAGACCGTCAACGGCATGGGCTGGTGCTCCCCTACACGGTAGCAGATAATCTGATCCTGAATTCTTACTACCGGGCACCGTTTGCGCGTCGCTGGGTGCTTCAACATGCCATGATTGAGGCATTTGCCCAGCGTCTGATGGGTGATTTCGATGTTCGTGCTCCCTCCCCGTTCGTGGCTGTCTCCACCCTTTCAGGCGGCAACCAGCAGAAAGTGATCGTGGCGCGTGAACTCAGCCACCCGAACGTGAAGCTGGTGATCGCCAATCAACCAACGCGCGGCCTGGATGTCGGCTCAATCGAGTATATCCATCGTCAGATCGTCGAGATGCGCGATCGGGGCATTGCTGTTCTGCTGGTTTCGGCGGAGCTGGATGAGATCATGGCCCTCTCCGATCGCATTGCGGTGATGTATCGGGGGCAGATCGTGGTTACTCTGGAAGCCGCGAAGGCAACGCGTCAGCAGTTGGGCCTGTGGATGGCCGGCGTTCAACAGAAAGCTGCGGAAGTGGTGGCATAGTCACGTGGTTTGATAAAAGGGTTGATAATACTCCCTTCCGCCCGCCGGTGTAGGACAATTCCCTAGGAATTGTCCTACTTTTTATGCGGATGCGTAGCTACTTGCTGAATAAATTGGCGCGGCTGGAAAGGGAAAAAGCCGCGCAAGGGATCTTGTGCCAGACTTTGGCCGGCTGGGTAGGATGGCAATGTGCTCATCAGGCAGAGCCTGGCGTTACATTTCAGGCGGACAGGTAGTACTGATCACCGCCGTTGAAAGATCAGGACTTGGGGCGTTTGGTATATCAGCTGGTATTCAGGAGCTTGCCGAAGCGCCTCGCCGAGTGCGCTCCGGCGCAATTCTCCATCTGGCGCCTGGAGAGCAAGATAGATATAGTCAAATTTCTCCCCATAAGTCGCGCTCCATTCCTGCAGGCAGCTGATGTCCTGGTAAAGGCAATTTTTTAGTTCCTGATCGGCTTGGTAGCGTACCTTGAAGTGGCCCTCTCCCGCCAGCCATTCCCGCCCTTGGAGGGTGGTGATGTTGGTGCGCTGGGCCAGGACGGGGAACCATTCTAGCAAAGGGGACATGGTCGGTTCAGAATACCAATCTAGGGCCAGGAAGCGCGCCTGTGGGGGCGTGTGAGTGACAATCCAGGCTAGAGCCTCACGATCGGGTTGGCTGAGCACTAGCTTTTGCAGCTCGAGGAGGGTGCTCTGCGCGTTGAACAACATAAGGATGAGCAAATAACCGAAGAAAAGTTGCCCTGAGCGGCGGAAGAAGATTTCTTCCCAGGCGCGCACAGGTTGTACCAGCAGCGGGAAAATCCCTTTTGCGAGGGCCAAAGCGGCCAAAAGGCCGATCGGAATCGGAAGCAGATGAGGGGCGCTGCGCGGATCGGTTGCCATCATCATGAGCAACCACCATGCCAGCCATTGTTTGCCTTCTTTCCAGCTCCACCACAGGCCATAAATTGCCAGCAGGCCCAGGAGAGGGACCGTCTCATCGGTGAAATTGACCTGTATCAGAAGAGACCAGAAAAGCCATCTCGGCGCTCCACTTTGGGAGGCAGGCAGGAGCGCTCCCCAGCCATGATGGATAAGCAACGGTAGCCACCAGAACGCTCCAATGGCTAGGGTGAGGCTACCGAGCAAAAATGCCTTGGTGATCCCTTCTCTTGATCTACCCCACCAAATCCAGAAGAGCAGCCCGGTGGTGGCCGCATGAAGCGCGCGCTCCGGATGCGAAAGGAGAACCAGTCCACCCCAGAGGCCGGCATAAACGGCTGCGCTGATTTTCTCCGTGTGGAAGGCTTGATAGACTCCATAGGCAAAGGCGCAGAAGAAGAGCGTTCCTATGGCCCGCGTGATCCCACCGCCCATGATTAGCCATTCCCAAGAGCGAGGCAAGAGAGCGAAGAGCAGAGTCGCCAGTGCTGCCAATGTTTCCGATCCCAGCATGACCCGTGCCATAGCATAGAAAACGGGCAGGATCAGCAGGCTTATAAGCGGCGGCAGCCAGCGGAGCAGGATTAGCAAATCTATCCCTGTCAAGCGGTGCACGCCGCCGAGCAGGTAAAACGGTAGGGGAGGGTAGGCGAACGGGATGTTTAGGTAATTATAGGTCGTCGCCAAGGGCAAGCGCCAACCGTTTTGGAGCAGGTCGGTGGTCATGGCGTAGAATAGCCCCCCATCCAAAATGGGAAAATCATTTTGGGCAGCTAGGAGGAGGCGGAAATAAGCTCCGAGAGTGAGGGTGAATATGAGTAGAAATGAGGCCGTGCTACGGGAAGTCAAGGGATTGGGCATTTTAGCTGTTCTACCTTGCTCTAAAAAGTCGCAAGCTATGTTCTCATGCTAGATTTTTTGGTGTGGAAATCTTGATAAAATTATACCAAATGCTTCCTGAGATTGGTGGTGAATGCACTTGGCCGCGATTTTCCCCAAGCCGCCCAAGGAGACGGATGCCTTGCAGGGGGGAGGCAAAGATCTTGAGCTGCGGTGAGTGACTCGATTTTTCTGCATCAGTGAGGGAGATATGCGCTTTGAAGATTTGAATTGGATGGATGTGGAAGGTTACCTGGAATTGGAAAATCGGGTTATCCTGGTGATAGGCGCCTGTGAGCAGCATGGGTATCTAAGCCTGCTTACGGATGTAAAGATTCCTTTGGCTCTGGCAGATTTGGCTTCACAACGCAGTGGCGTATTGGTGGCACCGCCTCTGAATTTTGGTGTTTCCCCTTATTTTGCTGCCTATCCTGGAACAATTAGCTTGCGCTTGGCTACTTTCCTATCAGTATTAGAGGATGTGGTGCGTTCGCTCTATCATCAGGGATTCCGGCGCATTTTGATTCTCAACGGGCATGGGGGGAACATCGCAGCACGCGCCCACCTGCAAGAGATGCTCAATGAAATCAATGATTTGAAAATCATCTGGTATGACTGGTGGCTTTCCAGACGGATTGAGGTGATCGCTCAGAAACACGCATTGAGACCTGCCCACGCAAACTGGTTGGAGGCCTTTCCGTTCACCCGCGTTTCCCCGGAGCGGTTGCCTGCAGAGACCAAAGTGCCTCCTCAGGTACCATCGTTTTTGTTAGGTGCCCAGCAGACACGCTTGACATACGAGGATGGTTCCTTCGGCGGACCTTATCAGGTCTCGGAAGAAATTATGCATGAGATTTTGAACGCCGTTTTGGATGAGGTGCTGCATCTCCTTAAAGATGGATTCGATGCATAAGCAGGCAGATTCGGGTAGAATTGACAGCAAGGTGGAGAAAGGCCGAATCTTATTCTCATCCAGGAGAAGTTGATATGCGCATTGTGCGTTATCAGAAGGGCACAGAATCGCCTCGCTATGGTTGGGTGCTCGATGATAAGGTCGGTGCAATCGAGGGCGATATTTTTGGGGCCTATCGTCGTCTGGAGGCGACGCTGCCTTTGGATGAGGTGCGTCTGCTGGCGCCTATGACACCCAGTAAGATCATCTGTGTCGGGCGGAACTATGTGGAACATGCCAAGGAACATGGCGCAGAAGTGCCGAAAATCCCGTTGATCTTTCTCAAACCGCCTTCGGCAATCCTAAACCCGGGTGAAGCGATTGTGCTGCCGCCTCAATCACAGCAGGTGGAGCATGAGGCAGAATTGGTCGTAGTGATCGGGCGACGTGGGCGCAACATCCTAGCGGAAGAAGCAAAAAACTACATTCTCGGCTACACGCTGGGGAATGACGTGACTGCCCGCGATTTACAGCGGAGCGATGGTCAATGGACGCGGGCTAAGGGATTCGATACCTTCTGTCCCTTTGGTCCCTGGGTGGATACAGAATTCGATGCTTCGGATGCCATGATCACCTGTCGCGTGAACGGTCAATTGCGACAGATGGCCTCCACGCGTGAAATGGTCTTTCCGGTACCTACCCTGATTGCTTTCATTTCGTCGGTGATGACACTTGAACCTGGCGATCTGATTTTCACGGGCACCCCGGCGGGTGTCGGCCCCCTGAACGCGGGAGATGTTGTTGAAGTAAGCATCGAGGGCTTGGGGAGACTGCAGAACCCTGTGGTCAAGGCGTGATGTGCCGAGAAGAGCAAGTTCAGGATGGCTGCCTGCTCCTTTTTAGAAAAAGCAACGGCTGGCAGGCCGGCCTCTTCTTCTTTATTTCCAAAGCCCTAAAATCCAGACGATCAGAGGGCTGATCAGAAGGGCAGGAAGGAAATTTCCGCTGCGAATAGGTTTGATCTCCAGCAGGCTGCTGACCGCCAGGCCGAGCAAGATGACGCCGCCGGTGGCAGTCATTTCATTCATCATGGTGGTGGTGAGCAGGGCGCTCAATTGGGCAGCGAGCAGGCTGATTGCACCCTGGTAGATCAGGACGGTGAGGGCGGAAAATAGAACGCCCACTCCAAGTGAGGAAGCGAAAGCCAGGGCCGCAAAACCATCCATGACTGCTTTGACAGCCAGCAGGCGGTAGTCACCGCTGAGACCATCCTGGATAGCGCCGAGGATGGTCATCGGCCCGATGCAGAAGAGCAAAGAAGTGGTGAGAAAGCCCCGCACGAAGTGGCTGGATGCGCCGCGCGCAAAACGAGCCTCCAGGAAAGCCCCCAGGTTGCGCAGCCCCTCTTCGATGTGCCACCATTCGCCGAGCAGGCTGCCAATGAGCAGACCTCCCAGAACGATCAAGGCGTTTTCGCTTTTGAGAAACATTTGCAAGCCAAGGGCGGTGGTGAAAAGTCCCAAGCCGGCGATGACGGTGGCTTTGAGTCGTTCGGGTAGCCGTCCACCAAGGAAAAGGCCTAGGCTACCACCCGTGAGAACAGTGAGAACGTTGATAAGTGTACCTGTCATGAAGATCACCTTTCAATAGACTGTGAATCCACCTTTATATAGGGGCATAGGGAATGTCTTTTCGAAGCGCTCTTCCCAAAGGGAGGGATTCCAGATGCCAATGCCAACAGAGTCGCATTCTCCTGCCAGGAGAGCGAGGGGGAGAAGATCGGATAAGGGGCACAGGGGAGCCGCAGGGGTCACGGCTGAGGGGGGAGAGGGGGATGCGGCAGAGGCGAGGGCATTGGGCAAGCCAGGTGTCGGCCAGCAGTGATCCGACCAGGGCGCACGGCCATCATAGAGGCGGCACCAGGCCTGATCGAGATCAGCCACGCCTTGATAGATATAGTCATCAAAGAGCAAATTGTTTGGGGTGAGGAGGCGAATGCGCCCGCCGGCATCAGGAAGTGGCAAGTTGGTTTGAGAACGAAAAAGCACCAGTCGCTCTCCCGGATTTAGCTTGAGGCTGGGAAAAGTATACGGGGCAGCGCCGCTGTTGGCCTCATCGTCAAGTTTCCAATTGCGCAAGTCTACTACATTAGGACTGGCGTTTAGGATTTCAACGTATTCATCATAGATATTGACTGTGCCATCCCCATTCCAATCATGCGCCGGGCGGGGTAGAAACTCACTGATGACGATCAGAGGGATAGGGGTGGGCGGCTTGGTCGGGGTGCGAGTGGGTGTGATGGTTCGGGTTGGGGTGATAGTTCGGGTGGGGGTGGGGCTTTTGGTGGCTGTGGGCGTGACGCTGTAGGCCCAGTTCTGGCTCTTCGGTGAACCGTTGACCCAATTCCCGTTTCGGTCTTTGCCGATGTTCGGGGTGGGCATGGCAAAGGTCATCCAGGCGGCATCGCTATCGCGCATGGGCAAGGAGGAATTTGGTTGGCGGATGCGCTCCATGCTGCGGTAACCGCTGGTGCTGCCGGCCGGCCAAGGGCCTCCGTCATAGTTGGCGCTATCTATGAGATTCCCTGTGGCATCGAAGAGCCAAAGGCGCTCCCCACCGTTATCCAGGCTGCCCACGTAAATTTTGTCGGCGGTGATGTCGCTGATCGTATTATCGCTGGTTCGTTCCAAGAGATAGTAGCCATTGGGGGGAATGCAATCGCTAGCAGTGAAGGTGATAAAGGGGCTTTCATCTTCAGCCTTGAGCACCCAACCATTCATGCAAACGGTGCTGCCGGCGGGGTTATAGAGTTCGATCCATTCATCGTTGCTGTTGGCCGCAGTGCCGGCCCAGGCGACTTCGTTGATGATGATCAAAAGAGAAGGGGTTGGGGTGATCGTTGGGGTAAAGGTGCGAGTAGGGGTAGGAGTGCGCGTTGGAGAGGGGGTGCGAGTGGGAGTGAAAGTTGGAGTGGTAAAGCCAGAAGTAGGCGTCTCGGTAGGGGTATCTGTGGGTGTCGGGGTGGATGTTTCTGTGGGGGTAGCGGTGTTGGTAGGTGTTGGAGTATCGCTGGGAGTGGGAGTGAAGGTTTCCAGACCAGCACAATAAATGGGCGGAGCGCTGGAATTTTGAGGGTTGCTGGGAGCGATCGTCCCACCGCCGAAATCGGCAAAGTTATCCTGGGTATCTGTGCAGTTTCCCTGGGGGTTTCGAGGGAGCCTTTCGTAGCTCCAGTCGCTGGAGGAGGTTACAGGCGGAAGAGGGGTCCCTTCAAGGTAGAGAGTGCTGTTACACATTCCTACCTGATCGACCGGTGTATTTGATGGATTGACAAGAGCTAGCCCTCCATCATCGGCGAAGGAGGAGGAGTAAGTCAGATCAGGAGTATTTTGGGTGAAAGAAGTGGAGGCAACGAGATAATATTGGCCCGGCAAGAGAATGGTGCCTGAAGGGAAAGTGGCCAAAGAGGCAGAGGTACTTCCACACGCGCTAGATCTCTTCAGGCTCCAGCCGCTCAAGTCCACTGCGCCGCCATCGGCGTTGTAGATTTCAATGAATTCATCCGAAGCACCATTTGGGCCGCGCGAACGGAATTCGGAGATGACGACGCGAGGGAGGGGATTTTGCTGGGCAGGGATCGCAGGCTGGGCTGCCAGGGAACTGACGATCTTCCATCCCGCAAGGCCAGTCAGAATGGCCAAGAGCAAAAGGGTACGGGCGAGGGAGCGTGACATATGAGAATCCCATATAGTGCCTGTCAGAACCTTACAGGCACTATACCCCTGGTGATCCCTTCTTCGATACTAAAAAGGGAGGGGCAATAGAGAAACAGAGGGGGGCGCTTTACCAATCAGCGCGGCTCGACGACCAGCTTGATCGCGGTACGCACCTTGCCGTCAATTTCTACATCTACGAATTCCGGGATGCAGACGACATTGATGCCATCGTTCTTGAGATAACCGGTAGCCAGTACAAGGGCCTTGACCGCTTGATTGACCGCTCCAGCTCCGATGGCCTGTACTTCGGCTCGCTTATGCTCGCGAACCACACCTGCAATTGCCCCGGCGACCGCAGAGGTACGGGAGTTTGCAGAAACTTTGATTATGTCCATAACGACCTCCCAGATGAGGAAAAGAGGGGCAGAGAGTTATCCTGGTAAAATTTTACAGGATTTGTCCAGGATGTTCAAGGGGAGTGACTGTTCACAATTCGGAAAAATTCCTTTTGAGAACTGTTCTCCGTGTGCCATCTTCCGTTTTCGAGTAAAATATAAAGGCCAAATCCGCATTCAAAAGCAGGAGGCGCCCCATGCGTCTAGCATTTACTTTGCCCAAAGTAGAACCTGCAAAGTTTGAACCGCCCAAAGTTTGCCCGCGTCCGGGCTGCAACGGCAGGTACTTCAAGTGTTTCCAAGAAGTGCCAAAGCGCTTGCGAGACACCAACTATACGGAAGTGTCCGCATATCGCTATCGCTGTTTGAAATGTGGTCATACGTTTCGAGTCTATCCTAGTGGGGTATCTCGGGATCACTTTTCCAAACGGGCGAAGGGATTGGCGGTGATTCTCTATCTGCTTGGGTTGAGTTATGGGGCGGTCTCGCAGGTGATGGAAGCGTTGGGATTGGGGATGAGCAAGACATTGGTCTACGAGACGGTTCAGAAAGTTGCTCGGCGCGTGCCTGGGATGAGGCAAACGCAGGTTTTTGAAGGGGTACAGACGCCGGGGTAGTCACTTCATTTAGTAGTGATTTATGGTATCATAGGGACAGGAGGTGAGGAAGATGTCACG
>JBKBPX010000024.1:0-24621 GCA_046292855.1 Anaerolineales bacterium | reverse complement strand
AGAGCACCAGCCATTCCAGATGGCCGCGCAGGCTGCGCCAGAAGAGGAGCAAAAAGCCAGCCCAGGCGGTCAGACCGAGTGGTAGGCCCAATCCCCAGATGGTCAGGTTTTCGCCAGAGAAGAGATGGGTGCGCCGTGCCCATTGTAGGGCAAAAGGCACGTCTGCATCGCCGCTAGATTGGGCGGCCAGCTCCTTCAGGTTGCTCACCCAGAGCGGGTTCAGGCCCGGGCCGTCAAAAGCATAAGGTTGGAAGATGCGGAAGGCTAGGAGCGCAGTGAGGGCGCCGCCAGCCAGATAGAGGAACACACCGGAATCTTCCAGCAGGTCCAGTAATCCCCTCCCCAGCCGGGAAATGGCCGGCAGATCAGAATCCACCTGACGGGCGGTGCGCACCCAAAGCGCCAGAGGAAGGACCACTGCCAGCGCCACCGCGTTAATCTTGGAGGCCATGGCCATTCCAAGTGCCAGCCCAAAGCCGAAGCTGAGGAGTAGTTGGCGGTTGAGAACCCTCGCTCGCTGGGAATCAGGGGCCAAGAGGGCCAGCTCGATAGCCAGGTAGAGCGCCAGGCTCATGAAAAAGACCAGGAAAGTGTCGGTGGTGAAGAAGTGGGATTGCTGAATCTGCATCACCGCCAGCGCAGAAAAGGCAGAAGCCAGGAGCGCCACCTTGCGGTTGAACAAGCGATTTGCCACCAGGTACAGGATGAAGATGGTGCCCAGGTCAGCAAGCGCCGAAACCTGCCGCCCTACCAGGTGCACCTGGTCGTAGCCGGTTTGGCCGAGGAATTCGGCCAGATAGCGCACGACGAAAATCGGCAGTGTGCCATAAACGAAAAAGCCATAGCCGCGATTGTGCGGGTTCAGCGGGGATGTTTTGGTGTCGAAATATTCCTTCAAGGTGAGCCAGCGTTGCTGATCCGAGGGGCAAGCTTCAACCGGCATCGCTTGCCGACAAGTCTTCGCCTGGAGCGCCGTCTCGACCATGGTCAAGAAGCGTTCATCGGGATGCAGATGTTGGTTCTCATCCCAATTCAGGCCGATGGAACGGAAGAGCGCGGCCATCAGCAAGATGAGCAGGAAGAGTACATCATATAGCCAGAGCCGTTTCATAAGCCGCATCGGCAGAGAGAAAAGCGTTTAAGGCACATAGAAGAGATAAAAATCGTGGTTCTCGATGGAGGAGGTAAAGCGACGCACAATCCCTTGAGGATAGAGCTGACGCAATCTTTCCGCACTTGCAAGATCATCCGGGTGATACAGGAAAAGCTTCGGCGCAGCCACAGGGAGGCTTTGCTCCAACTGATCAGGCCAGAGGGCGAAATCACGATTGGGAATGCCAGCCCAGACCCCCGGCAGACGTGTATCTACCCAATGCGGATAGGGGACAATCCAGGCCGATTCGGGAGTGCCGCCGATCAAGAAGAACTGCTCCAGGACGGCGCCCATCTCCGAAGAATTCCAGCTGCCCAGGCGATATTGCCGGTCGAAAGCCTGGAAAGTGAGAGAATAATTTTGTCCCAGCGCAAGTAGGAGCAAGATCACGGACACTCCTCGCGCCAGCTTTTTCCATCCCTGGGTTTCCAGGCGACGCAGGAATGCATCCAATCCCAGGGCAATGACCAGAAATACCACCACATAGGCCCCAGCGGCGCGATTTGGCGCCGGATTCTCTTCCGGAAAGGCCAGGGAGAGGGTGGAGGGAAGTTGTAAGATGGGGATGGCCAGCAAGAGAAAGAGGTCCTGCCACTGACGGTGACGTCCATATCGCCAGAGCAGGAAAACCAGGCCAAAGACGAAGAAGGGAGCGCCTACCAAGTCAAGCGCGGGGCGATGGGGGATGGAAACCACCCAGATATTCCCCTCATCCCAATGGAACATCAACAGGGCGCGCCCGACGTTCTGGAGGAAAACCCAAAGCCAGAAGCCAGGGATGGCTGCTTCTTGGGCGGTAAGGCGCGAAAGGGCCCGATAGCCGAACTGCTGCGGATTTTCCAGCGCATAGCGCAGGAGCGGGAGGAAAACAAGGAGCGCTGTCAGCGCGATCAGGATAAGGCCAAACCAGGCCGTTCGGCGCGCCGCCTGCTGATGGAGGTGAAGCATATAAAGCCCAACCGCTATCACAACTAGGAATGGGACAATGCGAAAAGGAGTATAGCCATGCAACCCTATTCCCAGGAACAGGCCGCTCAACAAAAAATCGTTTCGTGAACCGCTCCGCAAGCCACGCAGCAGGTAATAGAGCGTAACGGCAGTAAAAAGCGGATAAAGCGGGAAGCGCAGACCGATTCGGCTGATGATATTCGGCCAAAAGGCGATGCCTGCGAGGAAGATTGCCAGGAGGCCGACGCGTTGATTCCCGATCTCCTTACCAAGCAGGTAAAGATAGGGCAAGGTGAATATGCCGAGCAAAGCGGTGCCCAGTTTCAGGCTCAAAAAGGAAAGCCCGCTGCCGAAAAGCTTAGCAACCAGCACCGTCCAGTACATTTGCAGGCCCTCCCGTCCCGTATTGCGCGGGAAGAAGATAGACCAGTGACCCTGTGTGATGTCATAGACATCCAAAATTTTCTCGGCGTGATCGCTGAAAGGCTCTGCCGGCACCGTGTCCAGGCGGTATAGGCGGAAAAAGATGGCAATTGCCAGGGCAAGAAACAGCCAAAGGTGCTCGCGAGGCAGGGAAAACGTCCATTGCGGCGCGGCGAGGAAGGCCTTGGTGCGGCTGATCCACTCTCCTCCCTGCCATACCCATAGTGCCCTGAAGTAAAACGCCAGGCTCAGCCCCCAAAAGGCCAGGTTCAATGGAGTAAAGCGATTGCCACCAAAGACCAGAAAAGCCAGGAGAGCAAAGAGCAACGCCAGGAGCAGCGGACGGGGCCGAAAGACGAGCGAATCTGGGGAGAATTCAGCAGAAGATGGCGGAAAGTCGAAGAGGCGCGTCTCCGCGCGCATCATCCAGATGAAGGAAAGGAGCGCTAAAGCATAAAATACGAGTGCGACGAGAAGGACAGGCTCCCCTCCCGTGCGAGGCGGTTCGAGAAACGACTGCGCCAGCAAGCCAAAGAGCACAGGGAGGATCAACCACAGCCATCCTCGGCGCACCTGCGTTATCTCGCTCGGCAGCTCGGCAACGGACAATCGGCTCTCTTCCGCTGACGATGAGCGAGCAAGGCGACGAGATAACGAGAAACGCTCTTTCAGGTAATCCAACAAAGTGGGTTCGGGAGTTTCCTGCATAGCACAACGAGGGAGTCGGGATCAGGATTTACGTTGCGCGATGACGATCATGCTTTCTCCCCAGCGCAAGGGGACGAAAATCAAGCCGGTGATGGCCTGAAAGCCACCCGGCGCGCCGAAGATTAACTTCTGTAGGCGAGGCGGGATAAAGGACACATAGGGCACATCCCAAAAGCCATCGGCGAAAACCCGCCGCATCTCAAACCCAGCCTCTTGAATTAAGCGCATCCACTCTTGGGGTGGTTTCAGGGAAATGTGAGTCGGGTCCTGGAAGCCAATCCAACGCTCTCCCTTGAGCGGGCGGAGCAGCGAGTCCAGGTTGGGCGTGGCCAGGATTAGCAGGCCGCCGGGTCGGGTCACGCGCCCGATCTCGGCGATGGCACGTTCTGGATGAGGCAGATGCTCGACGATGTGTTTGATTAATACCACATCGAACGAGGCTTTGGCAAAAGGTAGCTCCTCGGCATTCGCATGAGCCAGGCCGGTGTGCGGCGCGTTTTTCTTCGATTCGCCCAGCGCCCAGCGGTTAATATCTATTGCCCAGGTGCGGAAATGAGGCTCCAGCTGCCCAACCAGATGCCCCAGGCCACAGCCGATCTCCAGCAAATTGCCACCGCGCCGGCCATAGCGCCGTGCTAACATGGCATAGAAACGGTTCGACCACCAGTACTGGCTGAAACGGGCAAAAGAGACGTTGGCATAGGTATGGGAACGAAAGTAGGTTTCGTCAAAGGACATGGTTGGTTAGGCAACAGTGGGACGTCGGGAGATGTAGAAGGTGAAGGTGCCATCTTCCAGCGGAGCACTGGATGCATAGGGACGGACGATGCGCTCGGTCAGGTAAAGATTCCAGCGGCTTTGCACCAATATCCAGCGGCCGGTCAGGAAACGGGCGACTAGCGAGGGCAGGCCAAAATAGTGTCCCCATTCTAGCATACGCAGGGAGGCCGGTGGGAAATAATGCCACCAGCGTACCAGCTCCAGGCCGGCTGCTTCCAGCCGTTTCTGCCAAACAGGGGGCTCATCGGCATGATGAACGCGTGAGATGCGGCGAAACCACTCCCGATAAGGAGCGCCGAACACCCGTCCCAGGGAGAGCTCTGAAAGGTAGCGCGGGTTGGGCACACAAAAGTAAAACGGCGCACCCGGACGGAGCACCCGTGCTACCTCTTGTAGCACCACTTCGACGTGCGGAATGTGTTCCAGCACCGAATTGCTGAAGGCGCTGGCAAAAAAGCCATTCGGGAAAGGCATCCTGCCGCCATCCGCCTGGATCACCCAATGATAAGCCAGGCGCCGCCGCGCCTCGCGCAAAGGGGCCCGCCAGGGGTCAAGGCCGACTTCGATCGGGCGGTCAAAGGTCAGGGAGGCAAAATGCCCATCCCCACAACCCACGTCCAGGGTCGGGGAAGGCAGGGCGAGGTCCTGATAGAATGCCGCTTCCACGCTGCGCACCAGGGCGCGAAAATAGGGCAGGTCGCGCAGGTGTGGGGGGAGAAAATCTCTAGCCATGAGCGCCTATTATACTCTCAGCCTCTTCGCTCTTGGCCGCGATGTGCGACTAACCAGCATCAGGAACCGAAGATTTTGGCTTTTCGCGCTGCCTCGTGCCGACTGAGATTCCTGCCGGGAGGCCTGTATGTGGTATCATCCGCTTATCCACGCTTCCTTTTGCCAGGCCTTTTCCCTACTGACCAATATCTCCTATGAAAAAGCGCTCTCGTACCAGCAAATTTGGCACGGTCTCCAGAATCAGCCATGACTCTTCTCCCTATTATCGCTCCAGGCTCTATGCCGGCCTTCACCGCGCGTCAGTTCCACCTGCCCACTCCGAACAGCCCTTTCCTGCAGAGTACGAAAACAAAATCATCCCCGGCAGCGCCGAGCGCATGCAGGAAATTCCGGATGGGTCTGTCCATCTCATGGTCACTTCGCCGCCTTATAACGCCACCAAAGCCTATGATAAAGATCTGACACTGGAGGAATACCTTGAGTTGTTGCGCCGCGTTTTCAGCGAAACCTACCGCGTCCTCGTCTATGGTGGGCGCGCCTGCGTGAACATTGCCAACCTGGGACGGAAACCCTACATCCCTCTATCTGATTACCTTTCCCAGATAATGAGGGAGATCGGCTTTCTGATGCGCGGCGAGATCATCTGGTACAAAGGCGCCGGCGCAGGCACTTCGATGGCCTGGGGGAGTTGGTGTTCGGCGAGCAACCCGGTATTACGCGACACGCACGAGTACATCCTCGTCTTTTCCAAAGGTGCCTTTCGGCGTCCCAAACCGGCAGGGAAAGCCAGCACGATCAGGCGCGAACAATTCCTGGAATGGACGAAATCCGTCTGGTTCATGAGTCCAGAATCTGCCACCCGCGTTGGTCATCCGGCGCCCTTTCCGGTTGAATTGCCTTATCGTCTCATCCAGCTCTACACCTATAGCGGCGACATCGTTCTTGACCCGTTCATGGGAAGCGGCTCAACCGCCATTGCCGCCTTGGAAGCGGGCAGAAAATACATCGGCTACGAGATCGAAGCAGAATACCTCCGCCTCGCCGAAGAACGCATCACTGCTTGGTTACTCCAGAATGACCGGACTCCGCGCTCCCCTTGAATCACCGCCGTCCGCGGTCCGCCGTCCGCCGTCCATTTCCATCCATCCCTCACTTCACGAACACCACGCTCTTATATCCCAGCGACATGAAGAAGCGCAGCAGATAGGCTTCCGCGTTCTTCCGTGCCTGTTCCAGGATCCCATCCTCCAGCGCCGCCTTGAGGATTTCCTGCTCCGCCCGCTGACGTGCCAGCGTCTCCAAGTCCTTCACCCCTTTGGTCAGAAGCCCCGTCTCCCGATCGTAAACATAGGACTTCTCGTTATCCAGGGTCGCCACAAACACCTCGGCGGGTGGCAGGCGCACATAGAGCACCCCGTTCTCCAGCCACATATCCTGGGGCATGATCTTTTGCATATCCACCCCGGCGATCACGATCCCATGCGCCACAAAAATCAGGCGATCGCCCAGTAAAAACCCCAGCGTTCCTTGATTGTGCTCCGCCGTCACCACCTTCTCTACGCTATACTGGATCGTCTCCAGCCGCGCCAATGCCTGCACCTGGTTGATGTACGTCACCGGGTCAGGGATGATGGTCGGGGTTGGGTGAAGCAGGCTGGCCACCTGGGTCTGAAGCTCCGTATTTGCCTGCTGCAGTGGCGCAACGGCTTGTTGGGTCCCTTCGCGCACCGTTTGCACGATAAAATAAACCCCAGCGACCAGGACAATCAAGATTAACAAAGAGAACAAATTTTGTTTCATGCTGCGCCTCCTTCCGAATGTTATCACAACTCTTTTGCAATTCTAACCGAATTTTTGGGGATGAACGCAAGCGGCTGCGTGCCGGCCTGAGCTTGCTGCTGCTCCTGAGCGCCCTCCTCGTCCTAAGCGCCTGCCGCACAGCACTTCCTGCCTCGACTCCGAGCCCGAGGCGCGTTATCGAAACACCCTCCCCAACCGCGACATTTTCTCCGACGGCGCCGCTGGGCACGCGCGAAAATCCCCTGGTCTTTGCCTTTCCCCCCAACCCACATCCCAGTGAGCAACAGATCAAAGAAATGCGCCAGCTGACCGACTTCCTGAGCCAGGATACAGGTCTGATTCTGGCCGCGGTGATTCCCCCCTCGCAAAAAGAATGGTTCGATGGCCTTGCTCAGGGACGCTATCACCTCAGCTACCTTTCCCCCTTGATGTATGCCGCCCTACCTCCTGAGACCGATCTGGTCCCGATGGTCGCGCCTCAACAGGAAGGACAAGCCTTCTATAGTGCCCAATTCGTCGCCCATCGCCAAAGCGGTCTCACGCCCTATTTTGACCCGGCGAGCGGACAGAATCGCCTCGCTGCTCCGCAAGCGCTCGCTCAACTGCGCGATCGTCGCCCCTGCTGGGTGTCTCTGGACTCCCTGGCCGGTTACCTGATCCCGCGCGCCTACCTGGCCCAGGCATCGGTCGAGCCGCTGGAGCCGGCCTTTTTGGGAAGCCACGCCGCGGTCCTGCGCGCCCTCTATCTCCCCAAACTCTGTGACTTTGGCGCCACCTACACGGACGCCCGTACCTTCCCCACTTTGCAAGGCGATTTCCCTGCCATTGGCGATGAAATCCAGGTCCTCTGGCGCACCCCGGCCATCATTCCCTATGACTTTTTCGTCTTCTCCCGCCGCATCCCTGAGGCCCAACGCATCCTCATGGCACAACGTCTGCAGAGCCTCCCCTTCCGCCCTGAGAAGACCATCCTAGAGAGCATCTTCGGCATTCAAGGCAACCTTGCACTGGTGGAAGAAACCCGTTATCATGAATTCGCCACCCTCCTGCGCTCCCTTCCTTTCGATCTCACCATCCTTATCAATCTTCGCCTTCCCTGAACCAACCGCCGATTACCATGTTCCTCCGTCTCTCTTTTCACCTGTGGTACTACTTCCGTCCGCCCTGGGATAAAGGCATCTCCCCGCCGGAGTTGCTGGAATTCCTGGCGCAGCATCCGCCTGGCCGCGCCATTGACCTGGGATGTGGCAGCGGCACCAACGTCATCACCCTGGCCCACCATGGCTGGGAGGTGAGCGGTGTAGATTTTGCCCCGCGCGCCATCGCGCTGGCGCGTCGCAAGGTGCGCCAAGCCGGCCTGCAGGCCGATCTGCGCGTGGCCGATGTCACCCGTCTGGAGGGGATTGATGGCCCCTTTGACCTAGCATTGGACATCGGCTGCTTCCATGGCGTCACCGATCGGCTGGCTTATCTGCGCCAGTTACAGCGCATCCTGCGGCCGGGAGGCCATTGGCTGCTTTATGCTTTCTTCCGTCCAGCCGAGCCGGCCCGGTTTCACGGAATAGATCGCCTGTTTGCCCTTTTTCAATCTCGCCTGCCCCGCGGACTGGAAGAAAGCGACCTAGAAAATGTCCAACAGAGCGGCCTCTCCCTGCTCTGGCGCAAAGATGGCACCGACCGCCGTGGACGTCCCTCCGCCTGGTTTCTTTTCCGGAAGGAGCTTACCGCCAAAGATCATTCTGCCATCGAAGGCTAGTGCTCTGTCCATTTATCTTTTGGCGTTATTGAACTTGATGCGAGCTGCCAAAGAACCGCCTAAGCGCCCGGAAGTGAGAATCCTGGGAACGCGGACGCCCCGTCCGCCAGTGTGGATGTCCCCTCCGCCAGCGGCGCTTAGGTTAGTAGCAAGTATCAGCATCCGAGACGGAGGCGCTCCCAAGTAGTGTAGCTGCCTAAAGCCAGCTACACAAAACCAAAAATGGACAAAGCACTAGCGCGCTCTATCAGACTATCAGACTATCAGACTATCAGACTACCCTATGCCCCTCCTTTTCCTCTTCCTGGATGGTATCGGCCTGGGCGCCGATGATCCTGCGATTAACCCCCTGGTGCGTGCCTCCATGCCCTTTTTAAGAGAACTGCTCGGAGGGCACTCTCTGGTGCGCAGGGCCGCGCCATACGATGGAGCCTGGGCCTCTCTACTAGCGCTGGATGCCTGCCTCGGAGTGGAAGGCCTGCCGCAATCTGCTACCGGTCAGGCAACTTTGCTCAGCGGGCAAAACATTCCACAAGCCATCGGCTATCATTATGGCCCCAAGCCAAATGCGGAAATTGCCCTCCACCTGAAGCGGGAGAATCTCTTTCTGCATCTGCGCCTCCAGGGCCGGCGCGCCGCCTTGCTGAACGCCTATCCCCCGCGCTATTTTCATGGCATTCAGAGTGGTCATCGCCTCTATTCTGCCATCCCTCTCTCTGTGACTGCGGCTGGCTTCCCGCTATTTGGCGTAGATGAGTTCTTCTCTGACCGCGCCCTCTCCGCTGATTTCACTGGCGAAGCCTGGCGCTCCCTGCTCGGATTTCCGCAAGCGCCTGTCCGTCCGGCGCGTGAAGCAGGTCAGCTGATGGCCAAGCTGGCCTCGGAATATGAGTTCTCCCTTTTTGAATATTGGGCCAGCGACTATGCCGGCCATCGGCAAGATATGGGCTGGGCTATCCGCCAGCTGGAAACCCTGGATAGCCTGTTGCAAGGGCTTTGTGAAGCCGCCCCATCTGACCTGCTCATCCTGATCACATCCGACCATGGCAACTTGGAAGACCTCTCCACCCGTCGCCACACTACTGCCCCCGTTCCCCTGCTCTTGATCGGCCCACCTCAGGCCCGCGCCGCCTTCCACCACGCCACCGATCTCACCCACATCGCACCAGCGATCAAAAACATCATTGGCGGAGAAAGCAAGATAGTCAAATAATCCACAGGTCATTCTCTTGTGAAATGCGATAGTGTTACAATATTGACCAGGTCCTGACGATTCCCCTCGCATAAAACCTTACGTGGTCAGGATCGAATTTTGCGAGGACAATTGGCCCCCTGCCCCTATGAATGACGAACTCGAATTAGCAACCATCGAACAGGCCTCCGCAATTTTCGGCAAAACGGCGTCCGAGATCCATGATTACATTCAGAGCGGACGCATCGGAAAATACGATGCGCACGGAAACCTGATCACAACAGATCAGGACGGCTATTTCATGGTCTCGCTGAAAGAGATCAGGGTTTTTCTGTATCTTCTTGAACAAGGCCTGGAAAAACACCATCGGGCAGGACTCCACCCCGAGTTGGAACTTTCTCGGTGGAAAACATACCTACGAAGACCTGCTCCAGGTCTTTGAACAAGTCGGCTTCGAACTTCGCCCAGGAATTGACGCCAGATTCTCCTCTCTTGCCTGACCGACAACCAAAACCAACCCTTACCGCTCATGAAAACTCCTCAAGGCATTGACTGTCCCTATTTCTACGGTGACTACTTCCGTGGTCGCCAGATAGAAGAATGTCGCTTGCTTCAGGATTATCATCTGCCCTGGAACGCCCACCTTTGCCGCACCTGTCCCGTTCCGGGCATCCTGCGTGCCAATGCCTGCCGGCACTTGCGGTTAAGGCCGCGCCTCGTCCGCCCCGTCCAGGCCTTCTTCCAGCTACGCGTCCAAGTGGAAGCCTGGTGCGAAAAAACGCAGCGTTCCGTCCCCGAAGCGGAAATCGGCTGCGGCGAATGTCACACCCTGCCCCCCATCTTCACCTAACCCTTCACCTTTTCCACATAACCCCATATGCCCCTCACCCTCCTCCTCGACCTCGATGGCACCCTGCTCGACATCCAGATGGAAACCTTCATCCCCGCCTACTTCCAGGCCCTCTCCGCTTTCCTCGAGCCCCATGTCCCCGCTCAGATCATGTTACCGGCCCTCCTCAAAGGCACGCGCGCCATGCTGGGCAACCGCAATCCTTCACGCACCCTGCGCCAGACCTTCGATGCCACCTTCTTCCCGCTCATCGGACGCACCCGCGAAGAACTCCAGCCGGTCATTGATCGCTTCTACGAAGAAGTGTTTCCCACCCTGCACCACCTGGCCCGTCCGCGCCCAGAAGCGCGCCAGATCGTCGAATGGGCATTAGAAAATGGCCACCGCATCGCCATCACCACCAACCCCATCTTCCCGCGCCGGGCCATCGAACATCGCCTCACCTGGGCCGGCCTCCCTCCCGAACACTATCCCTTTTCCCTCATCACCTCCTACGAAACCTTTCACTTCGCCAAACCGTCCCTGGAATACTACGCAGAAGTGCTCGGCTGCCTGGGCTGGCCGGAAGGAGCAATAATCATGATCGGGGATGATTGGGAATTGGACATTCAGCCCGCCCGCGCTTTATCCTTCACCCCCTACTGGGTGCTTTCCTCGGCCACATCCCCGGCGGATCATGACCAGGCCGTGGCACATGGCGCGTTAAACGAAGCACTCTCCTGGCTTCAGGCGTTTTCGCCAACCCCCGATGGCATGCCCCATCTTGATCCCCCGGCACTGCTGGCGCTCTTGCGCGCCACCCCTGCGGTCATTGCCCACAGATTGAAAACCCATCCTGTCCATCAATGGCGCCTCCAGCCGCGACCTGGAGAATGGGCCGCGCTGGAAATCCTTGCTCACTTGCGCGATGTGGATGGCGAAGTGAACCACTCGCGCCTTGACCTCATCCTCAGCACAGAGAACCCCTTCCTGGTCTCCCAAGAAACCGATCGCTGGGCTGAAGAGCGCCGCTATATGGAACAAGACCCCCTGAAGACATTCGACGAATTCCTGCACCTGCGCCTGGGCCTGCTTGAAAAGCTAGAAGCGCTCACCCCTGAGCAGTGGTCACGCCCGGCGCGCCATTCCATCTTCGGCCCGATCACCCTGCAGGGATTGGTCAACCTGATAGCCGAGCATGACCGCCAACATCTGAGCCAGCTGCTGGAAGTCCTCTCGCATCGCCCATGATCCTCGCCTTCCTGCTTGCCCTCCTCATCTCGTTGCTCGCCTGGCGCTTTCGCGCTCTGACCGTAAACGGAGCGCTCGCCGCAACCGTGGTTGGTAGCCTGATCTTCGGCCTGGGTGGCTGGCGCTGGGCATTGCTTCTGCTCCTCTTCTTCTTCACATCTTCTGCTCTCACCCGTGCCTTCGTCCATCGGAAAAGAAAGCTGAGCGAAAAGTTTGCCAAAGGTGGTCAGCGCGATGCCATGCAGGTCATGGCGAATGGTGGCGTGGCGGCTCTTTGTGTCCTGGCGCATTTCGCCTTTCCGCAGGCGCTCTGGTCCTGGCTGGGATTTGCCGCCTCGCTGGCAGCCGTCAATGCCGATACCTGGGCAACCGAGTTAGGCGTTCTCTCCCCCCATCCGCCACGTCGCATCACCAACTGGCAAATCGTCGAAGAAGGCGCCTCCGGCGGCATCACCCTCTTAGGCACATCCGCTGCCTTGCTCGGCTCTGCCCTGATCGCCCTCCCGGCTGCCTTTCTCCCTCCCCTCCCTATCTCCCATCCCCTGTTGACCTTCGTCCTGGTCACCCTAGCCGGGCTGATCGGCTCTCTAATTGATTCCCTTCTCGGTGACACCCTGCAAGCCATTTACTTCTGCCCGCGCTGCCGCAAAGAGACGGAGCACTTTCCCCGTCACAGCTGCGGCACTGCCACGTCACGCCTGCGTGGCCTACCCTGGCTGGATAATGATGGAGTCAATATCGCCTGTGCCCTTTCGGCAGCACTGCTGGCCCTCGCATTTGCCCTCCTTTTCGGCTAGACTTCGCACCCTGGTGGCATTACCCCCACCTCAGGCCCCTTTCACGACGCAATCGGTCGCCGATTGTGCCAGATTGCCATCTCTCAGGCTTCTGACCGTTATTCCTCGCCCACTCACCCTACTCCAGGTTATAATCCTCACATATGAAGCGCTTGTTTCTCTTCGTCCTCATCCTGTTCTCCTTGACCCTGCTCGCTCACAGCGTCGGCGCGACCTCTTCGGCGCAGCAGCCCTATTCCACGCCCACCCCCGGCCCAGATGGCCGGATTCTCTATATCGTCCAGCCGGGAGATAATTGTCAATTCATCGCCGATCGTCACGGCTTGACCCTGACCCAGCTGCGCGCCTTGAACAACCTGGATGAGGCTTGCATCTTACAGCCTGGGCAGGTCCTCTTCATCGGGATTGGTGGTCCTGCCGCTCCTAGCCCGACCCCGGCCGTTTCTCCCCCGCCGGAGTTCCCCACCCCAACCCCTACTCCGCTTTCCGGCACCACCGAAATCTGTGTATTAGTCTATGAGGATGCCAACGGTGATGCGCTGCGCCAGGAAAACGAACTGGCGGTTGCCAATAGCGCCATCATTGTAGTGGATATGAACGGCTCATATTCCGAAAACCGCCAGATGCCGGCCGGTAGCGATCCGATCTGCTTCGGCAATGTGCCGGCCAGCGAATACACCGTCAGCGTGGGCTTGCCGGATGGTTACAATCCCACCACCCAGACCACCTATCGCTTCACGCTTCAACCTGGCGAGCAGATTGCCATTGCTTTCGGCGCTCAAAAGCGCACACTGCCCGTTGAACCGGGCTCAACACCTGCCCCACCGCAGAATACCACACCCTGGCTGGGCATCTTGGGTGGCCTGCTGCTGCTCGGTGGATTGGGGTTAGCCTGGTATTCTTGGCGCATGGAGCGCAGCCGACGCTACGCCCAACGCCTGATGCGCCGCAAGTGATCCTACCCAGAGACCCCGGCACGTTCTTTCGCTGCCCGAATGAAGCCGAGGAATAAGGGATGGGGGCGCATCGGGCGCGAGAGAAACTCCGGGTGGAATTGCGAACCGATCATAAAAGGATGATCCGCAATTTCCGCAATCTCGACCAGCTTCCCATCCGGAGAAAGCCCGGAGAAGACCATTCCCGCCTCCTCAAACATCTTCCGATAATGATTATTGAACTCGAAGCGATGGCGGTGACGCTCCTCGACCTGTGGGGTATTGTAGCAGGCAGCCGCTTTACTCCCCGCTTTGAGCACACACGGATAAAGCCCCAGGCGCATTGTCCCGCCGAGATCGGTAACCGTCCGCTGCTCCAGCATCAGATCAATCACCGCATGGGGAGTAGAGCGGTCAAACTCGGTTGAGTGGGCCTCTTCAAGCCCAAGCACATTCCGCGCAAATTCCACACACATCAACTGCATCCCCAGGCACAGCCCAAGATAGGGGACTTTGTTCTCCCGTGCATATTGTGCCGCCATGATCTTGCCCTCGATGCCGCGCGAGCCAAAGCCGCCCGGCACCAGAATCCCATCTGCGCTCTTCACCAAGTCCCACCCTTTTCCCTTTTCCAGGTCAACCGAGTGCACCCAGAGAATTTTGACTTCCACATCGTTTGCCAGGGCAGCGTGCCTTAACGCCTCCCGCACGGACATGTAAGCATCTTGAAGCTCAACGTACTTGCCCACCAAAGCGATCTGGATGGTTGGCTTTGGCTGACGCGCCCGCGCCACCAGATCGCGCCAGGGCGCCCAATCCGGCACCCGACGCGCCGTCAAACCCAATCGCTGCACCAGATACTCACCCACCCCATGCTGCTCCAGAAGGAGCGGCACCTCGTAGAGCACATCGGTTGTTACCATCGGGACGACGGCGCGCTTCTCCACGTCACAGAAAAGGGCGATTTTCTCGGAAATGCCATCCTCAATGGGATAATCCGAGCGTGCAATGATCATATTCGGGGAGATGCCGATCGAGCGCAGCGCGGCGACAGAGTGCTGGGTGGGTTTGGTCTTCAGTTCACCCGTCGCGCCGATATACGGCAACCAGGTAACGTGGACGAAAAAGACGTTCTCGCGTCCCACCTCATTCCGCAGCTGGCGCAACGCCTCCAGGAATGGTTGAGATTCAATATCTCCCACCGTGCCTCCCACCTCGATCACCACGATCTCAGCCCCGGTCTCGCGCGCCACCAGGCGGATGCGTCGCTTGATCTCGTTGGTGATATGCGGGATCACCTGAATCGTGCCGCCGAGGAAATCCCCGCGCCGCTCCTTTTGGATAATTTCTGCATACACCTGACCACTGGTGAAGTTTGAGACGCGCCTCAGGCGAATGTCAATGAAACGCTCGTAATGCCCCAGATCGAGATCCGTCTCGGCACCATCATCCAGCACAAAGACCTCCCCATGCTGATAGGGCGACATCGTGCCCGGATCCACATTGATATAGGGATCGAGTTTCTGCACGGTCACACGGAAGCCGCGTTCCTTGAGCAGCAGCCCTGTCGCCGCTGCCGTGACCCCTTTCCCCACCGAGGAGACCACTCCCCCGGTAAAAATCAGGTATTTCGTTACCTCGCTCATCGTTTCTCTCCCAACAGCGATGGGGAGGGCGATCAACCCTCCCCATCTGAATTTCTATCCAAGGCTTGCGAAAACCGCATGGCTAGACCAATTTTTTCAAATCTTCAGCCGCCCGGCGCATTTCCAGGAAAATCAATCCCAATTTGGCCTCTTGCCGGGCCAAGGCAGTCAAAACGGCCTCTTCGCCGACCGATGTCAGCACGATAAAGCCGTTATCGCCTTTAATATACACCTGCTCCAACGCACCGCGTCCTAATTCACCGGCGATGCGCTCTCCCAGGCTCAACATCGCCGCTGACATGGCCGAAACACGGTCTTCTTCCACATCAGCCGGAAGAGCAGAAGCCATGATCAACCCATCCACCGAAACCACTGCGGAGGCCTCGATCTCCGGTGCCGCAATTTGCATGGCTCGTAAACGTTCTACCATCTGATCGGAGCGGGATTTGCTCATGAACGACTCCTGGAAATAAGGATATGAAAAGTTTACCACAACTCATTTTACTTGTGAATTGAGCGCTCGCCTGCCTTCTTCCGATCCCAAAACCAGCCTCCCAGCAGCACCGCCAGGGCAAAAGTCAAAATCAGCCCGATCATTGCGGGAAACGGCAACCGCCCACCCAGGTGATAATAGCGGCTTAGATACCATTGCAGGAAAACGAGGATGGCAAAAGCCTCGATTCCCAGCACACGCGGCCACCATTGATTGCGATGCTCCCAGGCATAGATGGCCAGCAAAGCCTGGAAAGTCAGGAAAAACAGCCGGTAGCGCGGCGTATCCCATTGATCGCCGCCGCCGCGCAGCGCCGCAATCACGATCCACGTCCACACAATCAGGAAAAAGGCCATCCAGCGCCTGCGTTCCGGCGCGGGCGTCTTCCAGACGGCGCTGGAAGCAAAGAGGAGCAACGGCAAAAGCGTGTACCAGCCCAGGGCGCGCCCAATCGCAATCCCTTTCCGAATGGGCAATGCCGGCTCCACCAGCGCCGCCGGCAAGATCGGCTGCAGGACCCCATAGCCTGTGACAAAAGGCAACTGCAAAACCGGTGGCATCTCACGGAAGAGTTTCTGCACCCATCCTGAGCTACGCTCCAGCTGATAGGCCCCCCAACGCACCGTCAAACGTGACCACTCTCTAATCACATCCCAGAATGCCCCTTTCGGCGCCGAAAGCCCACCGACGCTAGCCGCAAAAAGCACCGCCCCCGCCAGTATGACCACCAGAAGCCCGATCCATGTCCAGGCCGGCAATCGCTTCCCCTCCTCCATCCAAAGCCAGAATCCCAGAGCCAATCCAAAGGTCAACGCGGTGACCGGAGAAATGAGCAAAAGCCCCCCTATTCCCAAAATGGCCTCCCAGCGGAAACGCCAGTGGCCCTCCCGAACTCGCATCACGCCGAGGAAAAACAGCGTGCCAAAAGTCAACAAAAAGGGCTCCCGCATCTGAGAAGCACCAAGCAGCAGTGCCTCCGGATAAAAAGCAAAAAGCCAGGTCGCCGCCCGTGCCGCGCCTGGCGGCAGCAACCTTTTCGCCAATTGCCAGAAATAAACCCCTCCCAGCGCCCCTACCCAGGCCACCAGTGCCACTATCAGCAACGGACGATGGGCATGCGGCGAAAGATAGCGGTAGAGGGCAGCGCTGATCGCCAGCAATCCCCCATATTGATCCGCATAGAAACGCTGCTGGAAGGCATCGCGGAGCGGACGACCACTCTGTGCCAATTCCCAGGCCTGACGATCACGGTTATACGCATCTGTGAAAATGTAACCGGCTCGCTCCTGCTCATTGGGGTAACCATAGAGGGAGAGGCCCAGGTACAGGCCGAGGCCGAGTGCCAGGCGGATCAGGAGGGACCCCCAACCAACGCGCCGCGCCAAAGGCCCCTCCTCAGCCTGAGCAATTGCGCTTTCCAAGACCACCACCCCTGGCACCAGCACCACAAAAAAGGCCAAAGTGCCCTGCCAGAAAGGTCCGGCCTGGAATAGCGCCAGCCCGGCCGCAAGCCCTAAAGATATGAGGAAAGCAAAAAGGAGAGGCATGGGGATAGACGGTGGACGGTGGGGAATGGACGGCGGAGGATGGCTACTCCGTAAATTCCATATGCCAATTCCCCTCTTCATCATACCAGGAGCGGGCAAAGAAGGGCGGCATGCCAGGTCGCATGGCGTGAATGCGTTCCAACAGCCAGGGCACGTCTTCCACGAGGGGGAACTCGCTCAGCTGGGCATAAGGCACCCATTCCGCCTGACCCTCCGCAGAGGCTCGAGGCCGGTCATTCCCTCTCACCTGGCCAGTGAAAACATAGAGGCAAATCCCTACCTGCGGCGAGGCATCCACAATGACGAGGCCACAAAGCCAAAGAGCGGCCTCCAGCCCCGCCTCCTCGCGCAGCTCACGACGCGCTGCGGTGAGCACATCTTCGCCGCGCTCAACATGCCCTCCCAGGCCATTGTAACGATTAGCCCACAATCGTTTGTGGGGAGCGCCTTTCAACAAAAGATACTCATCCCCGCGGCGCACAAAAATGGCCGTACGGGGGATGAGCATATAACGATCGAAAGTAACACCTTGATCGGAAACCGGCATTTCAGTCAGCGAGATCGCTCACATCTTCAGCGGCCACTTCTTCGGTGACGTAATCGCTCAGGCGCGGCATCACCAACTTCGGGCAGGCATAGCGCTCAATGATCGAGCGCGTATCCACTATGCCCAGGGCAGTGAATAGCCTGCGGAATTGCGATTCCCAGGCCTGTCCCAAGCGCTCTTTGACCTCATCAGAAAGGGCATAAATCTGCGCCTTGAAGGGGGCGAGGGCATTCTTGCGCGTCTTGTAATAGAACTGCGCATCGCTCATGCCTGCTTTGCGCTCACCCAATGCATTCACCTCCAGCCAAGCGTACATTTCGCGGCGCAGATCATTGGGGATGAGATCATAGAAAATGTTCATGAAATTGGTCGCCAGGTGCACCTCGCAGGCTTCGGATTCGACGAATTTGCCAAAGGCCTCTTCGGGGAGAGTCGAAGCGCCATGTTGCACAGCGCCGGCCAGACCGTATGCCTGACGCGCCACCCGACTCAGGTTAAGGAGTGTTTCAAAATCCACTTCCACATCGGCGATGCGGCCATCGGGCAGGATCACGCCACCATGGGAGGTGCCGGTTTGAATGCTGATCTTGCTCAGGCCGGGGCGGGAGGTGTAACGCGCCAGTTCGCGGCGATAGCCTTCCATATAGGCACGCAGCTCCGGCTCGGTGGAATTGTGGCCGCCCACCTCCCCGATCTCTCCGCCGATGGAAACGGTCACGCCAGGTGGCTCAATCTCGCGAATAAAGGCCGAAAAGGCCGCAGAAAGCTGGTAGTTGAGTTGCTGTTGCTCATCCAGGGTAGGCTTGTGGGTGTCCACCAGGGTGGAGGTATCAATATCAATGTTGAAGAAGCCGGCATTGATGGCCTCGCGCGTCAGCTCGCGCACGGCATGGAGTTCTTCTTCAGGCGAAGAAGCATAGCGTCGTGCCGAGACCTGGAAGTGATCTCCCTGGATGAAGACCGGTCCATGCCACCCCTCGGCAATGGCCGCGGCCAGGATGTGCGTGGCATATTCTGCCGGACGTTGAGCCGTATAGCCAATTTCAGAGCGGGCGATCTCGAAGATCAGAGCCGCAGCGTTCAGCTCCTGGGCAACGCGAAAGGCCGCACGCGCGGCGATGAAAGGCAGGACGCGCAGGTTAATGGCCGGCACAGTGAAGGTTGGGGCGATCTCACCTCGACCCCGCGCCATGTAGACTTCGTGAATGGAACAGGGAACAATGCCCAATTCCAAGGCGGCCAGGCGCACCAGGTAACGCGCCCAACCCTGACGAGGCCCTGTCTCCAGAGCAGAGATTTCGGCCAGGCGTCCGACCTTTTGGCGCAATTTGGTCTCGTCCACCACACGAACGCTATGACGTTCAATGCGGATCGAATCGGCAATGACCTTCAGTAACTCTTGGGGATCGAAAGGCATAAAAACTCCTTGATTACGGGTATCGGCATCCATGATGGCGCCACCAACCTCACGCGGCGCGACGGGCTAGGAGTACCTGATGGGAGGGGAGAAGCAGAGGGGAGGTCAATGACGAAGCCGGCCATTGCGGGAAGGCAAAAAGAGGTTCCCAGCGGCCGGGCGGCAAGTCGAAAGAAGTGGAGCGGGATGAAAAGTTCAAGGCCACCAGCACTTCCTGCTCTTCCCAGCGGCGCAGATAAGCCAGGAGGCGATCCGTAGCCGCGAGGGGCTGAAAATCACCGCTGTGTAGCGCGGGGGTTGCCCGGCGCAAGCGGATCAGACGACGCACGAAATTGAGCAGCGAGTTTTCATCCTGGAGCATGGCCTCAACATTGCGCCGGCGATAATTCTCATGCACGCGCAGCCAGGGGCGAACGGTGGAAAAGCCGGCATAGGGCGCATCTGACCACTGCATGGGCGTGCGCGCGCCATCGCGACCCTTGTGGAAAGGCCAGTAGTGACGGCCCAGGGGGTCTAGGATTTCTGAGCGGTGTAAGGCGACATCGCGCATGCCGATCTCTTCGCCGTAGTAAAGGAAAGGCGTGCCGCGCAGGGTCAGGAGCATGGCCAAAACCAGCCGCGGGCGGGAATCATCTTCTCCCTGCCCGTAGCGCGTCGCAGAGCGCGGCAAATCATGATTGCTCAGCACATAGTTGGGCCAGGCGCGTCCACCTAACGCCGCTTCCCATTTCTGAACGGCGCGCAGGAAAGCGCGAGGGTCATAGCGGGTGTTGGTAAACTCGAAGTTAAAGGCGGCGTGGAGCAGGTCAGGGCCGCAGTAG
Organism: Anaerolineales bacterium; assembly: GCA_046292855.1. Lineage (GTDB taxonomy): Bacteria > Chloroflexota > Anaerolineae > Anaerolineales > Villigracilaceae > 630D-37. The sequence goes on along the minus strand of JBKBPX010000024.1, from coordinate 4,846 downwards.
CGTGCCGCCCTTTCGGCGGTGGAAAGAAAAGTCTCGCCTACGGCATAACGCTCAGGGTGGCTATCCAGAATTCGGCGCAATTCGTTCAAGAGCGGGAACATTTCCGGCTGGTCCACATCGTAGATGTGCTTCTGCCACTCGAAAGGCCGGCGCCCGAACGGAGTAAAGGGGTTGGAGCGCAACTGGGCATCTTTGAAATAGGCATTGAACACATCCAGGCGGAAGCCATCCACCCCGCGCTCGAGCCAGAAGCGCACCACATCCAACATGGCCTGGCGCACCTGCGGATTGCGCCAATTTACATCCGGTTGTTCGGGCAGGAAAAGGTGCAGGTAATATTGCCGGCGCTTGGGATCGTAGCTCCAGGCTTTGCCGCCAAAGGTGGCTTGCCAGTTGTTGGGAATGCGATCTTGCCAAATGTACCAATCGGCTTTGGGATTGGTGCGGCTGCTGCGCGATTCTTGAAACCAGGGATGCTGATCGGAGGTGTGGTTGAGCACCAGGTCGAGGATCACACGGATGCCGCGCGCATGGGCTTCCTGGAGCAAACGGTCAAAATCGGCCAGGCTGCCATAGCGCGGGTCAATATCGGTGTAATCGGCGACATCGTAACCAAAATCTTTATCCGGCGAGGGATAGATCGGCGAGAGCCAGATCGCATCTATGCCTAGCTCGGCAAGGTAATCGAGGCGCTGGATGAGGCCGTTCAGGTCACCGATGCCATCACCGTTGCTATCGGCGAAGGAGCGGGGGTAGATGTGATAGATGATGCCTTTTTGCCACCAGGATGTTTCAGCCATTTGGGACTCACTCTGCCAGGAATGTTTTACGGATAGACTCAATTTTATCACGCCATTCGGCGGCGGCGCGGGCAGGAGAATCAGCCATCAGGATGGCACGGGAGAGAGTGAGCAAAAGCCCGAGGCCATCGGCGCGCAGGCCATTCCGCAGGGTGGATGCGAGGTCTCCGCCCTGAGCACCGAGGCCGGGGACGAGGAACCAGCGCCGGGGAGCGATGGCCCTCAAGCGTGCCAGGGCTTGCGGGAAAGTGGCGCCGACTACCAGCCCAATGCGCCCCTCCCGATCCCATTGCTCCACCAGCCCGGCGACATGTTCGTAGAGGGGACGTCCATCTTGTAGAAGCAGATCTTGCAGATCAGCCGAGCCGGGGTTGCTGGTTTTACAGAGCAGAAAGAGGCCTTTCCCCGGCCAGGCCAAGAAGGGGGCAATGGAATCGTAGCCCAGATAGGGATTGAGGGTGATGGCATCGGCTTTCAGTTGCTCAAAGGCGGCGCGCGCGTAGGCTTCGGCGGTGGAGGCAATATCGCCGCGTTTGGCATCCAGGATGAGCGGGATGGGGCCCTGCCCTAGACGCTCGGCTTGCTCGTGGATCGTTTCAACGACGATGCGCAAGGCTTCCCAACCCGGCGCGCCAAAGGCCTCGAAGAAGGCAACGTTGGGCTTAAATGCTACGGCACAGGGGGCGGCTTCTTTAACGGCGCGCAGGCAAAGGTCGCGCGCCGATTGCGCTGTGGGGGCCGGCAGGAAGCTCAGATGCGGGTCCAAGCCCACGCACAGCAGCGAGCCGATGGCGCGGGATCGTTTTTCCAAAATAGAGAAAAAATCTGTATCCATCAGGCGCGATCAGGCTTTGCCGAGCACCATGGCCAGGAGCGCCATCCGCACGTAGAGGCCGTATTCCATCTGGCGGAAGTAGGCGGCACGGGGGTCGTCGTCGAATTCGACGCTGATTTCATAGACGCGCGGGAAGGGGTGCATGACGATCATGCGCTGCTTGGCGGCTTTCATGACCTGCGGCGTGAGGATGTAGGCATCTTTGACGCTTTCGTAGACGGCCGGGTCTTCAAAGCGTTCCTTCTGGACACGGGTGACATAGAGGACGTCGCTTTCGGGGAGGACCTCTTCGAGGCTGGTGTGCTCGCTTTGCTCGATGCCTTTCTTGCGCAATTCTTCGACGATCTCCAGCGGCATGCGCAGGATTTCGGGAGAGACATAGTGGAGTTTGACTTTGTAGAGGGAGAGCAGGCGTGCCAGGGAGTGGACGGTGCGCCCGTATTTCAGGTCGCCGAGCATGGTGATGGTCAGGCCATCAATGTGTCCAAGCTCTTCTTTGATGGTAAAGGCATCCAGCAGGGCCTGGGTGGGGTGCTCGCCGATGCCATCGCCGGCATTGATGATCGGTTTACGGGCATATTTCGCCGCCAGGGCTGCCGAGCCGACCTCCGGATGGCGCAGGACGATCACATCGGCATAGGCATCCAGCGTGCGCACGGTGTCAATCAGGCTTTCGCCTTTGGTGACGGAGGAGTAGCGCACTTCGTTGATGGGGATGACGCTCCCGCCGAGGCGCTCCATGGCCGAAGTGAAAGAGGAGGAGGTGCGCGTAGATGGTTCGTAGAAGAGATTGGCCAGGATTTTGCCCTTAAGCAGGTCAAATGTGCCGACGCGCTCGACCATGATGCGCATTTCGTGAGCAACGGCGAAGATATATTCCAGGTCTTCGCGGGTGAATTGGTTGACGGAGATGATGTCTCGGCCATACCAGGGGGCGTTTCGTTGGTCGCCAAAAGGGAGATGGGGATTATTGGGAAGAGTGGGCATAGAACCTCCAAAAAGTTATTTGGGCTGAATGGGTCTCCTGCAAAAAACCACCGCAGAAAGCGCCAGGAGCACATGCTTCATGGGTTGAGTTTCTGCGCGTTGCGGTTCGGTGGTGAAACAGCCTTCAGAGGTAACATTCATGATGCGGCGCGCTGAGGTCTTCATAGAGCGCCAGACGGATATTCTTGCCAAAGCCTGCAGGGACGAGAATTTGACCATCCCGCAAAGCTTCACGCCCGCGCAGGACAACGCGCCGCACTCGGCCGCGCACTTTCCAGCCTTCAAAGGGAGTCCAGGCACAACGGGTGAATTGTTCGCGCCCCCGAATCTCCCAGACCACCTGCTCATCCACCTCGATCCAGGTTTCGGGCTGTTGCGGGAGGTTGAAAATGCGGCGGGGGTTGTGATAAAGCTTCTGAATCAGGTCGTCCAGGGTCAGACGGCCTTCGTGGACGGCGGTCAGAAGGAGGGGGAGCATGGTCTCCAGGCCGGGGAAGCCGGGAGGCGGGGTGGTGGAATCCTTTTCGGCCAGGGTGTGAGGGGCATGATCGGTGGCGAAGCAATCAATCACGGCCAGGTTTTCCCAAAGTGCCTGCCGATCGGTGCGCGTCGCCAGCGTTGGGCGGACTGCGGCACGGCCGGGGTGTTCGGAGGCGAAGGAAGGGATGTCATCTTCGCACAGGAACAGGTGATGGGGGGTGACTTCACAGGTGACCGGGAGCCCTCGCTCTTTGGCAGCGCGAACCAGCAGGATTTCTTCGCGACGCGAGAGATGGGCAATATGCACCGGGCGCCGATAGAGGGCGGCAAAAAGGATGGCCGCCGCCAGGGTGCGGCCTTCGGCATGAACAACCAGAGGAGAAGAGGGGGGAAAGTGGCGAAAATGCGCCTCCCAGAGGGTCATCGAGTCCAGGCGCAATTCGCCGTAGGTCTGGTCGAGGTACATTTTCAGGCCGGCAGCATAAGGAGCCAGACGGGCGACTTCCTGGGCGTTATCGGCACTGGCGCCGAGATACTGGGCGTAGTCACAGCGGGCTTTGGCATAAGCCGCCTCCAGCGCAAGGGAGAGCGTGCCTTCGTCAAGGATGGAGGGACGGGTATTGGGCATGGCCAGGATAAGCGTGATCCCGCCCGCCAACGCTGCCTGTGTGGCGGTATCCCAATCTTCTTTGTGAGTGGCGCCGGGTTCGCGCACATGGACATGAGGGTCAATCAGGCCAGGCAGGTGCAACATTGCTCAACCAAATGCGGATCGGGTTCAAAGAGGCAAAAAAAGAGAGCCGATAACGGCTCTCATGGGGGAAGGAGGCTTCATAGGTTGAGAAGGAGGGAATGCCAATCTGCTTGCCATCGGGCGCTGATTTTAACCATTTGGCGAAATTTGTCAAGAGGCAAGCATGTCTTTGAAAACCTGCTCGATCGCCATCGTATGACTACAGCGCTGGTGGGTGATAAAGAACTCACAATCACACTGAAGGTTGCCATTTTCGAAGTGCAAATGATGATCGTTGTTATCGCCATGGAAAGTCAGGTCAAAGCGCTGGAACTTGAAGCGGTGGGGTTCCTGGGCATAGCGCTTGGCTTTCTCAATTTTGCCAATCAGTCCGTAGTCCATAAGCATCTCCTTTTAGAGAAAGTATGACTCCAACGCAAAAAGGTTTGCTTACCACAGGGTGCACAGAGTGCCTATGGGGAGTTAGAAGCTCTGTTGTGCTCTGTGGTGACTTTTTGCAGGGTACTCAGAATTATAATCGAAACCTGTAATTCAAACTGGTATTGCGGGTATAGCATCCAGTGTTCAGGCGGCAATTATCCTGGCTGCCAGGTGGGAGAAGTGGGTAGTGGGCAGTGTCAGGTTTTTGCTGTGCCGGGGAATCTGCCATCTTGTGGGACGGGGACATGTAGCAGCCTGGGAGTTTGTTATCAAAGAAGTGTGATTTGCTGTAATAGCGGCGCTGGGATTGGAACTTATAATACAACCCTTTGCCCGGCAAGTTATCCTTATCACTGCGGAGACAATTGTAGTTATAATCAATTTTGTAGCAGCAGCTGCGGAACAGGGGGTGGAGGCGGAGGCAGCCGCCGCGGTCACAATCCGTCCACGAATGACAATCCGTCCACGAATGCTCGAATACGGAGCGCGCAAGGGGAAAAGCGCGTTGAAAGGGGAGGTCTTCGTGAATGCTTCGATAAACTCAGTGCAAGTTCGTGGTCAGCAACTTGC
>JBKBPX010000023.1:0-25190 GCA_046292855.1 Anaerolineales bacterium | reverse complement strand
AGCTGGCGCCAATATCTTTTCCTCGTTCTTCATTGGCTTACAAGGCTCGGCGCTGGTGGGCATCTTCGCTACCTTGCCCTGGCTATTGCTCACTTTCCCTCGCTTTTTCTCTCAGCTGGGCAAGTAAGTGGCCATGTCTGTCCCCTCTCGTCTGCTTAGTGCCTTTCTCCTTTTCCTGGCCGCTTGTGGCCGTGCCACACAGGAGGTCACAATGACATTCTCATTTTCCAGCCCGGCCTTTGGCTATGGTCAACCCATCCCGGCCCTCTATAGCTGCAAGGGACAGGACATTTCCCCACCGCTGCAGTGGAGTGAGCTGCCGGCGGGCACGAAGTCCCTGGCGCTTATCATGGATGATCCCGATGCGCCGATGGGCACGTGGGTGCATTGGGTGATTTATAACCTTCCGCCGACGCGCCATGGCCTGGAGGAAGCAATCCCCGCCCAGGAGCGCCTGGCGGATGGTAGCCTGCAGGGGAAAAACTCCTGGAGACGGATCGGGTATGGGGGCCCCTGCCCACCATCTGGCACCCATCGCTACTATTTCCGCCTCTATGCTCTGGATAGCACACTGAACCTGCCCCCCGGAGTCGGCAAAGAGCAGTTGTTGGAGGCTATGCGCGGGCACATCCTTGCCCAAGCCGAATGGATGGGCACCTTCGCAGCCGGCCGTTAATAACAAGGCCTCCAAAGTCTCAAAGACTCCGGAGGCCTATGCGAAAATCACGGAAGAATTAGTAGATGTCGTTGACCGTGTTGTAGACGTTAAACTTCCCGGTCGGGGTGATCAAATTGGGGATGCGGGCGATTTCTTGCAGGGTAGCATCATCGTAGATGACGATTTCGCCGGTCTCACCGGGCTTGCTGGCATCGCCCCAGAGGCTGATCCACACCTGGCTGCCTGCTTTGTTGTATTCGATGTGCACAGCCCGGCCATAGCTGCCGATCTCCCAACATTTATAGGTCTTGCTGGGATCGGATTTCGCGATGACACAGATGGTGCGCGCGAGCACCGGGTCTGGATTGAGGGCCATATCTACCCAAATCCACTGGCTCTTGGGATGGGTCTTGACGAATAGGCTGCCGGAGCCGGGCAGTGGTGTCACACGCACGACCTTCCAGGCTGAATCAGGGTGACCCTGCGGATCGGTGCCGATCGAGGCGACAGCTGCATCACCCAAGTGTGACGTGCTCCAGACCGGACCATATTGTGGGTCAAGCCAGTTGGCACCCCGGCCGGGATGAGGCACCTTGGGTGTGTCCACCATGGCGATCATCTTATCTTCCTTAGCATCCACAATCGCCACCTTGTTTGACTGATTGGCAGCGACGAGGAAGTAGCGATGGGAGGCATCCCAACCGCCATCGTGGAGGAAGCGAGCCGCAGGTAGCATTTTTATCTGCGGAGACAAAGGATCAGCGTAGTTGACCAACCAGATTTGACCGATTTCCTTGACGTTGACGATCCACTCCGGCTTGAAATGGGAGGCGACGATGCTGGCGACGCGCGGTTCGGGGTGATATTCCTGGGTATCTACGGTGTAGCCGCGTGTGCTCACAATCTTGAGCGGCTCCAGCGTCAACCCGTCCAGAATGACAAAGTGCGGTGGCCAGTAACAGCCCACAATGGCGAGTTTATCGGTGAAATCTCCTTCCGCACCCTTATACTTGCTCACCTCCACAGAGCGAGCATCGTAGCAGGTCTGCACTTCGGCCACCTTATCGGGCTTTTCCATCCAGAGATCAATCAGCACCAACCGCCCATCGCGCCCGATGACATAGGCATAGCGCCCAGTCGCCGACATGCGCGTAATGTGTACAGCATAGCCAGAGGTAACATTGTTGACGATTTCGTAAGTGTCGCCATCAATGATGGCCACTTGGCCGGCATCGCGCAAGGTCACGACAAAGTAATTCTGCCAATCGCGTTTAGTCTGGGGGGAGGTTGGGCGTTGATCAGGGGGCACAAGGAGCTTCCAGGAAGCCTTCATCTGCTCCATGGACATTTCCGGCGGTGCGGGCGGCTCCATTTGGATGAATTTGGCCATGATTTCGGTCTGCGCTTGGGTGAAGAAGCCTTGCTTGCCCCAATCCGGCATGCCGCGCGGCGTGCCGTTGAAGATGATCGCCGCAAGGCCGGCCGTGCCTTTGGGCAGGGTTTTGTCGGGTGTCAAAGCGGGACCGGTGGCCCCTTTGCGCAGTGTGCCGTGACAGCCGGCACAGCGCTCAAAATAAGTCTGCTTTGCCCAGGCAAACTCTTCCGCACTCAGCGTGGGAGCTTCGGCAGCGGCCGTCGGTTGTGCTTCACCCTCCGCAGACGCGGCTCCCTCAGGCAATTGGGAAAGATAGCGGACAACAGCGTTCATTTCCTCGGCAGAGAAGAGCGCCGCCAGGTTCGCCGGCATGGTGCCCTTCACACAAGCCCCATTCGGACATTCGGGGACGACATAGATATCCGGCTGCTCAATGGATTCGCGAATATATTCGGCAACCGTCTTCGCCTGGCCGGTATATCCGCTCTCGGCGATGGTTTTGGCCGCCTTCTCCCCAATGTTGGAAAGGTCAGGGCCAATCTTGCCGACAGCGCCGGGGACGCCGGGAATGAGGTGACAAGCACCACAGCCGCCTTTCTGCAGCGCGCTGATTGCCAGGGTCTTTTCATCCGCCGCGGGAAGGGTGGGAGAGGGCAGCGCTTCGGCGGCCTTTGTCTCGGCACGCACGCTCAACTTTCCCCGCAGCCCCAATTCGGCATTTTTGCCAATCGGGTCATAATATTCCAACTCCGATTCGTTTTGGGGGACGGTGAAAATGACCGTAGCCATTTCGCCGCGTCGGGAGATGGTTTTGCTCTGCACTTTCAGACCGCTTACCGCGATGGCGTGTTCCCCTTCGCCGGCGTTGACCAACGTCAGAGCGATCGTCTCGCCGGGGCGCGCCGTCAGTTCAGGGTTGACCTTCCCCCTGATCTGACCCCCGACTCCCAGGAAAACGAATTTCCCGTTTTCCATGCCGATGGTCAATAGGTACTCGGTAGTCGGAACCTGCTCGGCCTGGGGGCTACAGGCCACAAAAAGCGCCAGAAGGACAAACAGGATGCCCACAACGAGTAGTACTTTGGCTTTCATTGACTCTCTCCTAATTGAATAAGTAGATTTTCAAAAGGACGAACATGAAGCACGCCACGTCTTTACCCAATTTTATCTAATGTACGAGGCGCCGTCTATGACTCACATCACAATATGGACATGATTTTTGTAATCAAAAAAGTAAGATTACCATTTTTGTCCCATTATAGTCCGCCGTCTTCATCTTTTTTGGCGAGGCGGATAGAGCCGGCGCCAATTGCCCCATATGAAGAGGAATACGGCGAAACTTTCCAGGAAACGACCGAGATTTTGACTGAGAACCCAGGTCAGCACTATCCCCAAGTTGAGACAAAAGAGGGCCAACCAGGCAAAGATTTCATCCCCGCGCGGCTTGCTTTCTCCCAAGCGTGGCAGAATCCAGAATGCCACCCCCAGGGCAAACTGGCTCATCCATCCGATCAACATGCTCTCAACGTGGATCGGTAGAAGTCGCCACAGCCAGGGTGCAAAGGGAAAACCTTTGTGGGCGAGGAGCAGGCTCCCTACGGTAAAACCGAGGAGCATGTAGAGCAGAGAAGCGCGGAGGAAGTAACGCGTGAGCTTTGGCATAAAGGGCAAGGTGAATGATGACTAGCGGCCCTTGATGCGCGGCCAGATAACGAGGAAAAAAGCAACTCCAGCCAACCATTGCAGGATCGCCGATAGGATCAGCATCCGTTCGCCGAGGGGCGAAGGCCTGATGCCATGCCAGGGTTCGAAAAGCAGGCGTAGGAGCAGACCCAAGTTGAGGGCAACAAAGATGCTCCATCCCACCCAGCTCGGACCGCGCGGTCGCTCCCTGCTATACGCCGGGAACATCCAAAGGGCAATGCCGAAGATGAGCTGGGTGAGCCAACCAAAAGTAAGCAGGTGCAGATAAGTGGGGAAGAAATTGAACGGGTAACCGAGATTTGCGGTTTGCAGAATGCCGAATAGCAAAGCGAGGAAAAGGTAGAGAAGCGAGGCCTTGACAAACCAGCGCGTCGGCTGAGGCATGGTCACCTCCTCCGTAGTAGGAAAGAGGAGGCCATTAATCCGAAGAAGAGCAGGATCACCACAGCATTGAGCAGGCCACCCCACTGACGAAAGGCATGGTGAAAGCTTATATCGCCGAGAATTCGCAAAACTAGCGAGGCGTGAAGCAGCGCCAGTGGTAGGTAGAGAAGCTTGAAGAACTGTGCCTGCCTCCCTAACATTGCTGGAAAGATGAGCAGCGCATGGCCGAAAATCATGGCGAACACAAAGCCGACGAAAAACCCATGCAGGGCAGCGTCATAAAGGGGGCCGGCGTAGACAGCTCCATAGCGCAGGAAGAGGATCCCCGAGATTCCCAGCCAGCCAAAGCCACTCGCCAGGGCGATAGCAATGTAGCGCGTGAGAGGGCTAGGGTGCCTCAGATTTCGAATCGCCAGGTCAAAGCGCGCAAACCATAAGGTGAGGGCGAGGAAAACCAATCCTATCAGGCGAGAGGCGAGCTGTTGATTGAAGAGGCCGAGTAAAGTTGCCAACAGGAGGAGGCCGACCAAGGCCGAAAAGATATCGCGCTCTTTTCCCAGCGGACGCAGAACGCGTTGGAGTTCCAGCCGCTCCCCTGCAATGGTCAGGAGCAGGAAGGCCATCCACCAGAACACAACTTGAAAGATCGGGCGACCCAGCCACCAGAGCAAATTTCCACCCACCCAGGTGACCCCACCAAGGAGCAGGGTGAATGTGTGCAGCTTCGGTTCGCGCCGCCACATCACCCATAGGATGGCCAACATCCCCAAACTGCCCAGGACCATGAGCGGAATGCCTACCGTGGGAACGACCAGGAGGGTGATCCAACCTATGCCGCTGAAGAGGGGGGCAAAGAACATCCAGCCTTGACGCAAGGCAACGGCGCGCTCAAGCGGGATCAGCACGCCGAGGAATCCGGATACCATCAACGGACCATGCATCAGCCCAAGGGACGGGAAAGTTGGGAAGGCCCACCCCAAACGCAATAATCCTGCCCATAGGCCAAAGAATAACGCCAGCAAAGCAAATCCCATGTGAGGAAACAGAACAAAGCGACCTTTCATGTAAAGACCTTAATTTTTAGAATCGTTTCGTGAGCATTGGATCGTGAATCCCCTGCAAAAACTCACTGCAGAGAATGCCGAGCGCACGGCGCGTCCCCTGTATCATCTCTCCGTTTGCTCTGCGAACAAGGTTAGGAAAGCCTTTTTCGGCCAAACTCATACGTCAAACCCGAATCATCGTCAACAGCATCTTGAACTTCTTTACTGCTTGGACAGCATGCGGCTCATTGGCAGGCATAATGATGGCCTCACCCGCCTTTAGCAGGAAGACTTTGCCAGAGATTTTTATCTCCACCTCTCCATCCAATACATGGGCAAGAGCATCAAAGGGCGTGATATGTTCGCTCAGCTCCTGACCTTCATCAAAGGCGAATAGGGTGATGTTCCCACCACTACCCTTGATCACCTGGCGAGAGACAATAGCACCAGGCTGATAATGGGCCAGCGCAGCTATCTCAAGGATTTCCGAATGAGGAGCTGTGGACATGGATTCCTCCTTCGTGGTGATAAATTTGGGAAAGAGTCGCCAACTTGGTAAAAAACATCATCTCCCTGAACTTCAGTGCCGAGGTGCAAAGGCAACAGGAAGAATTTTGATAGGAGCATTTTGTGAGAATTTTCTAAGCATCCGACATTCCTCGCACTTCGGTGGTTATTATATACAGAAACGATGTTTTTTGGCAGATATGCCGGCTTTTGTCTAGTGCTCTGTCCATTTATCTTTTGGCGTTATTGAACTTGATGCAGACTGCTAGAGAACCGCCTAAGCGCCCCGAAGTGAGAATCCTGGGAGCGCGGACATCCCGTCCGCCAGTATGGATGTCCCGTCCACCAGCGGCGCCTGGGTTGGTAGCCAGGCATCAGCATCCGAGACGGATGCGCTTCCAGGTGGTGTAGCTGCCTAAAGCCAGATGCACAAAACGAAAAATAGACGAAGCAATAGCTTGTCAATCCTGGTGGGGAAACAGACCACTTCTGCTTGAGCAAGACGAACAGGCCGGGACAACGCTTCCACTTCTTGCCCTTCTTCTGCCGAGAAGCGGCCGGAATGCGCTCTTTTTCGGGCCCAGCCGCCTCTTCCCGATCGTCTCGCCATGTTGGGTGGTCTTTCCCTGATTCTCTGGCCGAATTCATATCCGAGCTTTAGCTTATAATCATGAGTCCACTGCAAAAACTCACCACTGAGCACATCGAGCTTCTTCATTGCTTAATTTTCCGTACTCTGCGGTAAACAAGCCCTTTTGCAGTGGAGTCAATCAATGCCTTAGCTTGGTGGAAAAGATCGAGTAGTATAGAATATGGACAAGCCTCCATTGCTACCGAAAGGTCAAAAGGAGAATGTATGAGGATACTTGCCATTGATCATGTCCAAATTGCCATGCCTCCTGGCGAAGAAGATCGCGCCCGTGCCTTTTACCGCGATGTATTAGGATTGGCGGAGACGCCCAAGCCCGCCAGCCTCGCTCAGCGTGGCGGCGTATGGTTTGAACAGGGCACGGTCAAAATACATCTCGGCGTGGAGCAAGATTTCCGGCCGGCCAAAAAGGCCCATGTCGCCTTGATTACGGATGACCTGAACGCCCTGATCGCTCGTTGTAAGCAGGCCGGCTATCACCTCTCCACAGATGAACCCCCTCTTCCCGGCTATCATCGAGCACACGTTTTCGACCCTTTTGGGAACAGAATAGAGATAATGGAGATCGTGCCGGAAGCCGGCACGTAAGCGTCCCTCGCTGTATTTACCGCCTGGCTCTGCCCGCCGGAGGCAGATGGTCTTCATTGGCCGGCTCCTTCATCCGCGCACGATTTCTGCGATCAGCCCTGGGCCACGATAGATCAACCCCGTGTAAATCTGCACCAGATGAGCGCCCAGATCGAGGCGGCGTTTGGCTTCCTCGGCGCTCATGATGCCGCCTACGCTGATGATGGCTAGCCGATCGCCAACTTGACGGGCAACCCAGGCCAGCATCTGGCGACTGCGCTCGGCCAGCGGTGCGCCGCTCAAGCCGCCGCTTTCCGTTGCGTATCGAGATCGCAAAGAAGGGCGTGCCACGGTGGTGTTGGTCAGGATCACGCCCTCGATCCCCCTCTCCAGGATGACCCCGATTGCGTCTTCGAGTTCGCCTGGCTCCAGGTCAGGGGCTAGCTTGACCAGCAGCGGCGGCGCAACCGGCATCCTGCGCCTTTCTTCCTGCAATCCCCGCAGCAGGGAACGCAACATTTCTGCTCCCTGCAGGCGACGCAGCCCAATTGTGTTCGGCGAGCTGACGTTGATGGCCAGATAATCCGCCAGGGGGGCGAAAATGCGCATCAGCGCCAGGTAATCCTGAAGCGCCTCCTCAAGTGGCGTTTCGCGATTTTTGCCCAGGTTGACCCCGAGGATGGGCAAGCGTTGCCGGCGCTGGCGGAGTTTCCTCAGGCGATCGCTGACCACTGCGGCACCCTGCGAGGGGAAGCCCAGGCGATTGATCAATGCTTCGTCCTCGATCAGCCGGAAGAGGCGCGGCGGCGGGTTCCCCGCTTGTGGCCGGAGCGTCACCGTGCCGATCTCGATGTGACCAAAGCCGAGCGCCGCCAATCCTCGCACCGCCAGCGCATCCTTGTCGTAGCCGGCTGCCAGGCCCAGGCGGTTTGGGAAAGTCAGGCCGAATGCCTGCACCGGGCTGGGTGGAAAGGCGAAGAGACGCTCCAGGACGAGGCGCGTTGGCGCAAAGAAGCCGATGGTTCTCAATACGTGCAAGGTCAGGTGATGAGCTGTTTCGGGAGGCAGTGAGAAAAGTAGGGGGCGTAACAAAAGGTAGAAGTTCATGGGAGATCGGTGATCAGGGCACGAGTTTCCTGAATCAGGGAAAGGGGAACGCGCCCGCTCTCTTCCCAGTGATCCAGCAGGTCACTCAGGGTAAGCACAGCGTGGAGGGCGAAGCCGGCTTGGGCCAGGCTCTTCCGTGCTCCGGATTGACGGTCAATCAGCACGACCACATCGCGCACGATCAGGCCGGCCGCCTGGAGCTTTTCAATCGCTTCGAACTTGCTTGAGCCGGTGGTAGCCACATCGTCCACGACCACAACCTGTTCTCCGCGCCGATATTCTCCCTCGATCTCGGCACGCGTGCCGTATTCTTTGGCTTCCTTGCGCGGGTAGATGAAAGGATAATTCCCAGCCAGGCTGATGGCGGTGACGATCGGGATGGCCGCATAGGGCAGCGCAGCAAGACGATGAAAGGTGAGCGGCTGTAGGGTGGGCAGGTAGGCTTGGGCCACCCGAGCCAGGAGCGAAGGATAAGCTATCAGGCGCCGCAGGTCCAAATAGATGGGCGATAGGAGGCCGGATTTGAGCGTAAATTGCCCAAAGCGCACACATCCGCTCTCAAGCAGGCCATCCACCAAAGGGATCAAGGAAGGAGGGATTGTCATGTTTGCTCACCCGAAGTAGGAACGGTGTTCCTGCACCCAGCGCACCAGCCGTCCGATGCCCTCTTCCACCCCAACACGTGGCTGCCACGCCAGTTCGCGCGCCGCTTTACGAATATCCGCATAGAAGACGCGTTGATCGCCGGGCCGCCAGTCACCGTAAGAGACCGGGATAGGATGGCCGAGCAGTTTTTCCAGCAATGCGCCAAATTCGCGCCAGATGGAGATCGTATTTTGCGGCCCGCCGCCGAGGTTATAGACCTGTCCACGTGCCCGGTCTATGTGCGTGATGGCCTGGTCATAGGCATCGAGCAGATCCTCGATGAAGAGCACATCCCGCACCTGCTTCCCATCGCCGTAGATTGTGATCGGGCGTCCCGTGACGGCTGCGATGACGAACCAGGCCACCCAGCCTTGGTCCTCGATCCCGAACTGCCGCGGCCCATAGATGCAGGATTGGCGGAAGACCACGCTGCGCAAGCCGTAGATACGGGCATAGTCGCGCACGTATTGATCGCCGCTTCCCTTGCTACAGCCGTAGGGAGAATGGAAGTCAAGGGGTTGCGTTTCCGGGCATCCGTTGGGCAGGTCCAAGTAATCCCAGCGCGTCTCTCTTTCGACCACAGGCACATCCTCCATCCCCCCATAGACCTTATTTGTGGAAGCATAGATGAAGATCGGGTCGCGCTCAGAAAGGCGTGCCGCTTCCAGGGCGTTGAAGGTGCCCAAGGCGTTGGCCTCGAAATCCTGACGGGGATGGGTCACGGAAGTTGTCACGGCAACCTGGCCGGCCAGGTGCACGATCACATCCGCATGGCGGGCAGCCGCAGTGAGCAAAGCCGCGTCCTGCACCTCGCCGACGATCAGGTTGAAAGAGCGTTCGCCGAAGGCTTGACGCAACCACTCCAGGTTACGCTGAACACCGGGACGACTCAAGTTGTCGTAGATCGTCACATGCTCGCCGCGTTTGAGCAAGCGAAAGACGTAGTTTGAACCGATGAAACCGGCTCCTCCTGTGACCAAATAGTGCATAAGCTTCCTCTACTCGAAAAAGTCATAGTAGGTGCGCGCTCGCCGCCGCGGGGCAAACATGCTCACCAGCAGCAGGCCAAAGATGAAACCGCCGATATGGGCCCACCAGGCAATTCCGCTGACCTGGGCGCTGCCCAGGGAGAACAACCCCGAATAGAGCTGGGAGAGGAACCACAGGCCGAGGTATATCACGGCGGGAATTTCTGCTGTGGTGATGAAGAAAAAGAAAGGGATCAGGCTGACGATGCGGGAATGCGGGAAGAGCACCATATAGGCGCCCAGGATGCCGGCGATGGCGCCACTGGCGCCTACCATTGGGACACGGCTGAGAGGCATCAGGAAAGCCTGCAGCAAGCCGGCAGCCAATCCGCTCAGCAGGTAAAAGATAAGGTAGCGTATGTGCCCCAAGCGGTCTTCGACATTATCCCCAAAGATGAAGAGGATCCACATATTGCTCAGCAGGTGAAACCAGCCTCCGTGCAGGAACATGCTGCTGAAGAGGGTGGGCCATGCTAGGGCGGGGTTGCGAAAAAGGCGCGCCGGCACCAATCCCCACGTAAAGATGAAACGATTAAGCAGGGCATCTCCCAGGGCGCTTTCGAACAGGAAAACAAGCACGTTTAGGAGGATTAGCAGCCAGTTGACCAGCGGCCAGCGGCGCGAGGGGATGGTATCGTAAAGAGGTAGCATATCTTACTCCGGCAGATTACGCAGTGCTCGTAGCTGAGCGTAAAGGTGAGTCAGGCTTTCGCCATCACGCAGCATTCCTGGAATGCCGAAAAGGAGGCTATTGAAGTAATTATACAGGCGCGCCGTCAGGGCAACGGCGAGCGCTGTGGAGGGGTCACCACCCAATAGAGTCAGTGCGCCGCCGAAAGCGCCTTCAAACGTGCCCAGTGCACCCGGCAGAGAGGGGATAGCGCCACCAAAGGCGGCGGCCCCAAGGCCGAACATGCCCCATAGTGGCGTGGCCTGGGGGAAGTAGGCACGCGCCATGACGAAATAGGATAGCCAGGCCAGCAGCCAGTTGAGTGTCATCCAGAAGAGGAAGAGCAGGAAAAAGCGCAGTTCGGTGATCACGTTCAGGCCGTTCAGGAAGGACTCCAGGGCTTTTGCACCGCGCGCCTGCAGGCGCGGCCAGCGTCTGGTGAGGTGGCGGAAAAGGCTCAAAGCGGTGGTGTGGAAACGGGCCAAAAAGTAGAGGCCGAAGAGACCGATCAACACCAGCAGGGCAACGAGCAGGCCAAAGGTTTGTGCCTCGGCGGCGCCGAACACGAACGGTAAGGCGGCCAGCAGGAACGAGGCCGCGAAGCCCAAGTCAACGACGCGTTCGATGAGGATGGTGGGCAGGATGGCACCTACGCTCAGGCTGGTTTTGCGGCTCAGGAGCAGAGCGCGGCCGAGTTCTCCCAATCGAAAAGGCAAAAAATTATTTAGCAGATAGCCCTCACCGGCCGTCAGAAGCACGTCAGGGTAGGCCGGACGGTTCCGCAGCAGAGTGCGCCAGACGACCGCACGCAGGCCCAGCCAAAGGGGGGAGAGCAGAAAGGCCAATCCCAATAAGGCAAAATTCGCTTGCCGGAGCGCTTGCAGGGTCTTCGGCAGGTCTACGCTGCGCAGGATAAGGGCGATCAGGAGCAGGCTGATCAGGGCGCCCGGCAACCAGCGCAGGGAGGAGAGGCGAGGGCGAGAGGGAGAGGAGGTCACGGGAATCTGATAGCCTTCCAGTCTTATTTTTCCTCCAGGCGCAGGATGGCCATGAAGGCTTCCTGTGGGATTTCCACGTTTCCGACCATCTTCAGGCGGCGCTTGCCGCGCTTCTGCTTCTCCAGAAGCTTCTTCTTGCGCGTGATGTCCCCTCCATAGCATTTGGCGAGCACATCTTTGCGCAGCGCTTTGACATTGGCGCGGCTGATCACCCGTCCGCCCGCTGCCGCCTGAATGGCGACGTCAAATAGCTGGCGCGGGATCAGGTCTTTGAGCTTGGAGATCAGCGCTTGACCTTTGTGATAGGCATCCTTGCGGTGAACGATGGTAGCCAGGGCATCCACCGCCTCTCCGTTGACCAAAATTTCCAGCTTTTGCAACTCGTCCAGGCGGTATTCCAGGAACTGGTAGTCCATTGATGCATAGCCGCGGCTGCGCGATTTAAGCTCATCGAAAAAGTCCACGATGATTTCGGAGAGGGGAATCTCGAATTTGAGCTGGACGCGATGGGGCGCCGGATATTCTTGTCCCTTGAAGACGCCGCGCCGCTTGGTCACCAGGTCCATGATGGCGCCGTAGTATTCGGTGGGGGTGATGATTTCGAGGAGCATCCAGGGTTCGCGGATTTCCACGATTTGGGCTTCATCGGGCAATTCGGCCGGAGAATCCACCCTGACGGTGCGCCCATCTCGCAGAAGGACTTCGTACTCTACCGATGGGGCGGTGAAGAGCACGTCCAGGTTATACTCGCGCTCCAGGCGTTCCTGGATGATCTCCATGTGAAAAAGCCCCAGGAAGCCGGCGCGGAAGCCGAAGCCCAGGGCCTGAGAAGTTTCCGCTTCAAAGGTGAGTGAGGCGTCGTTCAGTTGTAGCTTTTCGAGCGCTTCGCGCAGATCGGGGTAATCTTCGGCTTCGACCGGGTAAATGCCAGCGAAGACCATCGGCTTGGGGTGGCGGTAGCCGGGCAAAGGCTCAGGTGCAGGGTGGAGCGCAGAGGTGATCGTATCGCCGACGCGGCAATCGCGCACCGTTTTCAGACCGGTCGCAATGTAACCGACTTCGCCGGCTTCCAATTGCGAGACCGGGCGCATATCTGGGGCGAAGATGCCGATCTCCACCGGCTTCCATTCTGCCTGGGTGGACATCATGCGCAGCGTATCGGTGGGGCGAATACGGCCCTCCTTAATCCGCACATAGGCGACCACCCCTTTATAGGCATCGTAGTGCGAATCGAAGATGAGGGCGCGCAGGGGGGCTTCGGGATCGCCGCGCGGCGGTGGCACGCGTTGGACGATCGCTTCAAGCACGGCCTCGACATTTGTCCCCTCTTTGGCCGAAATGCGCAGCACCTCCTCTTTCGACACTCCTAATAAACTGCCAATGTCTTCAGCCACTTCCTCTACTCTGGCAGAAGGCAGGTCAATTTTATTGATGATCGGAATGATTTCCAAATCGGCCTCAATCGCCTGATAAAGGTTGGCCAGGGTCTGCGCCTCGATGCCCTGAGTGGCATCCACGACCAGGAGCGCTCCCTCACAGGCGGCTAGGGCGCGGCTGACCTCGTAGCCAAAATCCACGTGGCCGGGCGTGTCAATCAAGTTCAGCTCATAGGTATGACCATCCGCGGCGGTATAATTCATGCGCACAGCCGAGGCCTTGATCGTCACTCCCTTTTCCCGCTCCAGGTCCATGCTATCGAGCACCTGCTCGACCATTTGGCGGTCAGAGATGGTGCCGGTTCGTTGCAAGAGACGATCGGCCAGGGTGGATTTGCCGTGATCCACATGGGCGATGATGCAGAAGTTGCGGATGTGCTCGCTCATACGCGCGGTAGTATACCCGATTTTTGGGTGAACATGGGGAGGGGTGTGAAGAAGGCTGGTGTTCTGGAAGGGTAGACCGTATGGTGATGGGCGATGGGCTCCAATATTCAAATTCTGAATTTTGCCGAATTTGCGCTATAATAGGCCTTCGTGTCTTTTGGAACTTTTCTGCCGATAATTTTTGCCATCAGGAGCTAGCATGTCACGTAAGGCCAATCTGATTACGCCTTATGGCGGTCATTTAGTCAATCTTGTTGTCGGCGATGAAGAGCGTCAGGAGCTATTAGCACGCCTTCCGTCACTTCCCTCGATCAAAATTTCTCAACGGGCAGTGCATGACCTGGAGCTTCTCGCGACTGGTGGATTTTCTCCCTTGAAGACTTTTATGGGAAAAGCGGATTACGAGCGTGTGCTTCATGAGATGCGTCTGAGTGATGGCACGCTCTGGCCGCTTCCCATCACGCTCACGGCTGATCCGCGCGAGCTGCCGCGCGTAGGGGAAGAGTTGGTGTTGCGCAACGCATTGAACGAGCCGTTGGCAATCCTGCGCCTGGAAGAAGTCTTCTCCTGGGACCCGCAGAAGGAGGCGCTTCTGGCCTACGGCACGAACGATGCCCGTCACCCGATGGTCTCGGAGATGGTCAATTGGGGGAAGGTATGCGTCTCTGGCGAACTCAAGGTGATTAACCTGCCGAAGTACTATGATTTTGTGGAGCTTCGTCGCACCCCGCATCAGGTGCGTGCTCTTCTGGAGGAGATGGGCAATCCCAACGTAGTCGCTTTCCAGACGCGGAATCCCCTTCATCGTATTCATGAAGAGTTGACCAAGCGCGCTGCCGCGAAGATCAATGGCAGCCTGCTGATTCATCCGGTGGTAGGCATGACGAAACCGGGAGACGTGGATCACTATACTCGTGTGCGCATTTACAAGGTGCTGGTTGAGAAATACTACGATAAGAGCCGCACGCTCCTCAGCCTGCTCCCATTGGCAATGCGCATGGCCGGCCCAAAAGAGGCGCTGCTCCATGCCATCATTCGCCGCAACTACGGCGCAAATCATTTCATCGTTGGGCGTGATCATGCCGGTCCGGGCAAGGATTCGACGGGTAAGCCCTTCTATGGTCCCTATGAGGCCCAGGAGATGATGAAGCGGTATGAGCATGAGCTAGGCGTGCGGATGATTCCCTTTGAAGAGCTGGTCTATTTGCCGGATGAAGATCGCTATGTTGAGGCCAATGAGGTGCCAGCGGGGGCGCGCACGTTGAATATTTCCGGCACCCAGGTGCGGGAGGAGTATCTGGCGAATGGGAAGCTGTTGCCGGAATGGTTCACCCGTCCGGAAACAGCCCAGATTTTGCGCCAGATGTATCCGCCGAGGCATGAACAAGGGTTCTGCGTATGGTTCACAGGCTTGAGCGGTGCGGGAAAATCGGCTACGGCGCAGGCATTGACCGAAATGCTCCTCGAGCGCGGCCGCAATGTCACCCTGTTGGATGGAGATGTGATCCGCACCCATCTCTCGAAGGGCTTGGGCTTCAGCAAAGAGGATCGCGACACCAATATTTTGCGCATCGGTTTTGTCGCCAGCGAGATTGTGCGACATGGCGGTGTGGTGATTGTCTCGGCCATCAGCCCCTATCGTGCCGCGCGCAACGAAGCCCGCAAGATGGTCGGTGAGAATTTCGTCATGGTGTACATGGATACGCCGCTCGAGATCTGCGAACAGCGCGATGTGAAGGGACTTTATGCCAAAGCGCGGAAAGCGTTAGCCGAAGGTCACCCGCTGGGCTTCACGGGGGTGGACGATCCCTACGAGCCGCCGGTGGATCCAGAAATCACCTTAAAGGGGTATGGTACGACACCGGAGGAGAACGCGCGCAGAATTGTCGCCTATCTCGAAGAGCAAGGGTACCTGCTGAAAGAATAAGCCATGTTTTGCCCCTCGCGGCGCCTTCTCTGGGTGTTCGTCTCCCTGTTATCCCTGATTGGGATATGGCTGGTGTGGTTTGCCACGCCCTATGGGATGGGGTTGACGGACGATTCCATCGCCTATATTGGCGCGGCGCGCACCTTGCTGGAAGGCCGGGGCTATCGAGCGGCCTGGTTGGCCTCGCAACGTTTTCTGACCCATTTTCCCCCAGCCTTCTCGATTGGCCTGGCTTTGATTAATCTTCTCACCGGCCTAGAACCCTATCGCGCCGCGCGCCTGCTCAATGGTGTGCTCTTTGGCCTTAACACTTTTCTCATGGGTTGGCTAGGTTGGCGGATGACGCGTCGTTGGTTATGTACGCTCGTTTTGGCCTTGCTTTTCCTCATCAACGGTGGGTTGTTACGGGTGCATGTCTATGCCTTGAGCGAGCCTCTTTTCATCTTTCTGACCCTGGCCACATTCCATGCCTGGTTGGGGGGAGAAGAGCATCCGGCAGAGGGATGGTTGCGTTTCCGTGGGGATGTGCTGGCCGGTCTGTTGAGTGGCCTGGCCTATCTGACACGCTATGCCGCCCTTGCTCTGATTGCTACTTTCCTGGCATTGCCGTTCTTCCTCCCCCTTCCATGGCGTGAGCGCCTTAAGCGACTGGGCGTCTATTTGCTGGCGTTGCTTCCCCTGCCGTCGGCCTGGAATATCCGTAACTTGCTGGTCGTGGGTAATCTCACGAATCGTACCGTTGTCTGGCATCCGCTGACGGATGAAAATCTCCGCCTGGGCGTGGATACTCTTTCCCGTTTCCTGTTGCCAGTGGAGGAATGGCGTTTTGCGCTCCACCGTGCCTGGAAACCGCTTTTTCCCAGTCTGGTGGTTCTCCTTTTCCTGGCGATCGTCGCCTGGCTGCTCTATCTTGCCTGGAGTGCCTGGCGAAATCATCCAGAGCGACTCCCGGAGCGTGGTCGCGTGCTTAATGCCCTGTATGCGATTGCTTACCCTACCTCCATGTTGGCCTCGATTAGTCTCTTCGATGCTAGCACGCCGCTTAATTGGCGCATCCTCTCCCCCCTTTATCCCTCTTTGCTGGCGTTGGCAGTGGCCAGCCTTGACTTCATCCAGAAAAGAGGAGCTCGCTTCCTGATGCTTCTTCTCCTGTTCGGGATTGTGACCATAAATTTGGCTGGTGCAGTGGCGATGATCGGGGATTTGCGCCAGGATGGACAGGGTTTTGCCTCCTGGCGTTGGTACGATTCTCCGCTGTTCAAGGAGATTCCACGCTTGCCTACCCAGGTACGCATCTATACCAATCAAGGGCCGGCCGTTTACTTTTACACGGATCGTACCACCTATGCCTTGCCGACATTTGTGCAGGCTACCACGCGTGAACTGAATTCAGGGGTGGAGCAATCTATCGAGCGTATCCGTCAGGAAGTCCTTCAGGGGAAGGCCGTGATTGCCTTGTTCGATGCCAATCGAGAGGACTTGCCGCTTGAATATCTCCTGACCACGCAAGATTTACCCGTCCTCTATAAATCTGGCCGGGATGTCCTTTTTGGAGTGAAGGAGATCATGCCATGAGCATTCTGGATCGTTTCCGTTTAGATGGTCGAGTAGCAGTGGTGACCGGGGGCGCCGGGTTGCTGGGCGCCGAATTTTGCCGCACCCTGGCCGAGGCCGGCGCTGCAGTGGTCGTAGCCGATATTAACTACGACGCCGCTGAAGCTCTGGTGCGCCAACTGAGCCGCGATGGCGCCGCCGCGTTTGCCTTTCCCCTCGACGTGACCCGCATCGAATCTACCCGTGACTTGGTCGCCGAGACCTTGAGCCACTTCGGCCGTCTGGATATTCTTGTCAATAGCGCCGCCCTAGACCCGAAATTTGACCCTCAAGCCTTAGCGCGAGGCATCCTCCCTGGACGTTTCGAGGACTTCCCTCTCGATCTGTGGCATCAAGCATTAGCCGTCAACCTGACCGGCGTCTTCCTGGTCACGCAAGCTTGTGTCGGGCCGATGCTTCAGCAAGGGAAAGGGAGCATCATCAATATTTGCTCCACCTACGGCCTGAATGGCCCGGATCAGCGCCTGTATGTGAATGCGGAGGGGCAACGCATCGGCTACAAGCCGGTCTACTATACTGTGACGAAAGCCGGCGTGCTGGGCTTTACCAAGTATCTGGCCGCCTACTATGCCGGTACGCAGATCCGCGTCAATGCCTTGACCCCCGGCGGCGTTTATAATCAGCACGATGAACATTTTGTCCGCAACTACTCTGCTCGCACCATTCTTGGCCGCATGGC
Organism: Anaerolineales bacterium; assembly: GCA_046292855.1. GTDB lineage: Bacteria > Chloroflexota > Anaerolineae > Anaerolineales > Villigracilaceae > 630D-37. Next base: position 7,812 of record JBKBPX010000023.1, on the reverse strand, counting down.
GCAAAGGGACGAAATGAACGGCGCCCTGCTCTTCCTGGCGTCCGATGCCTCCTCCTACATGACCGGTGCCAACCTGATCGTGGATGGCGGTTGGACGGCTTGGTAGGGGATGAATGGTGGACGGTGGACCGTGGACGGTGGACCTATGGAGATTCTCGCTCTCATTCCGGCGCGTGGCGGCTCGAAAGGCATCCCGCGCAAAAACATCCGCCCGTTTGCCGGCTATCCCCTGATTGCCTGGAGCATCGCCGCGGCGCAGCAAGCGCGCTCGGTGACGCGAATCATTGTTAGCACGGATGACGCTGAGATTGCGGATATTGCTCACCAATTCGGCGCCGAAGTACCCTTTTTGCGTCCGCCGGAGCTGGCTCAGGATCAAACGCCGGATTGGCCGGTTTTTGAACACGCCCTGCGCTGGCTAGCTGAGCATGAAGGTTATCAGCCCGAGATCGTCGTCCACTTGCGTCCCACTTCCCCCATCCGCCCACCCTGGTGCATTGATGAAGCGGTGCGTATTCTCCTTGAACATCCAGATGCGGATTGTGTGCGTGGCGTAGTCCCATCTGGACAAAATCCCTTCAAGATGTGGCGCATTGATCCGCAAAGCGGCCGCATGATCCCGCTTTTAAACCTGCCCGATATCGCGGAACCCTACAACGCCCCGCGCCAGAGCCTACCTCCTACTTACTGGCAGACCGGCCATATTGATGCCATTCGTGCCCGCACAATCCTGGAAAAGCGTTCCATGACCGGTGAGGTGATCTATCCGCTTCTCCTCGATCCGCGCTACACAGTGGATATTGATACCCCGACCGATTGGGAGCGCTATGAGCAGGTAGTGCGTCATCTCGACCTCGAGGTTGTCTGGCCGGGACGCCGGCCGCGCCCTATGCCCCGGAAGGTTTCGCTGTTGGTGTTGGATTTCGATGGCGTCCTGACGGATAATCGTGTTTGGACCGATAGCGAAGGCCGCGAGATGGTTGTATCTTTGCGCAGTGATAGCCTTTTCCTGCGCGAGCTGAAGGCCAACGGGATTGATGTGCTGGTTCTTTCATCCGAGCCGAACCCAGTCGTGCAAGCGCGGGCGCGCAAATTGGGGCTGGAAGCAGTTCACGGGGTCGGAATCAGAGAGAAGGGGAGTGTGTTGCGGGAGATTCTGAAAGCGCGCCGCATTTTGCCGGAAGAGGTAGTGTATGTCGGAAACGACCTCAACGATCTGCCCTGCTTCGAGATCAGCGGTTGGGCAGTCGCCGTAGCGGATGCTTGGCCGGAAGTCCGCCGAGCGGCAGATTATGTGCTTTCCCGCCCCGGCGGTCAGGGCGCCGTGCGCGAAATTTGCGAGATGCTGTTGAAGGCAATTGAGTGAAGCTAGTGCTCTGTCCATTTATCTTTTCGCGTTATTGAACTTGATGCGGCCTGCCAAAGAACCGCCTAAGCGCCCGGAAGTGAGAATCCTGGGAACGCAGGTGTCCCGTCTGCCAGCGTGGATGCTGGGAACGCGGGCGTCCCGTCTGCTAGTGTGGATGTCCCCTCCGCCAGCAACGCTTGGGGTGGTAGCATCCGAAACGGATGCGCTCCCAGGTTCAACATCCGAGACGGATGCGATTCCAGGTGTGTAGCCGCCTAAAGCTAGAACACAAAATCAAAAATGGACGAAGATTGTTGAAAAGCCCTAGTATGGTGTTGAGACGCTCGACTTGATCTTTCAGACTCCGAAAGAGGCAGGCCCCCCTCAACGCTTCAGGATAAAACGGGTGAGAAAGGAGACCTCGCCGCTCGCCCGCAATTCTAGATTGAAGGAGAGTGCCGGCTCCAGCAGGCCATAACTGGGGGAGAACCAACCTTCGTAGGGCAAGGCATTCCCTTCGCCCCAGATGACTTTCCCAGCACGGATCAGCAGGAGGCGCGCCGATGCGCTGGCTTCAACCTGCACCTGTAAGATTCCTATCGGCAGAATCACTTGCAAAAGGCCACCCTGTTCGTGAGGTTCGAGCATCCATTCTCCATCGGCCAACAACCAGTGTAGGCGGTAGGAATGCACGGCAAAGGGGCGATGTGATGAAAGCTCATCGTGCACTTCCCAGCGCTCGTTCGCATAGACCCAAACGCGACGCGTGTGCCGAATGCCGGCCTCGCTGCGATAGCGTGCTTCTAGCCCCGCCAGGATTTCGCCGTGCTCCGGGATTAGGGGGCTGGCCCAGGCCGGTTTCCAGCCCAGGCTCAGGAAACGGGTTAGGCGCCGGCGCGGCTCCTTCCCATCTACCGTGACTGTGTTGTGTACACGGGCAGCGGTGAGTGGGTTATCCCAAGGCGCCGGCAGATTGTAGTAGCCACTGCCAGCATCGCGAGCGATGTTGAAGCCTTGCCACCAGAGATCAAAGTGCAACTGATCGCTATGGGCAAGCGGAGAGCAGAAGGAAGTGGCACGCAGATAACCCCAGGAATGTCGTCCGTGAATTACATCGCTCGCTCCCATGTAGCCCAGGTGGGTTGCCTTCAGATCGGCGCCTTCTGTCTCGCTCTGGTCTATCAGGTTTAGCCAGAGCGAAAGTTCATCCCAGGGGCCTTGATATGGGGGATGTTCTCTCAGGAAGGCGCGAGCGGCGGCCTGAACAGTGGGACGGAAGTCCGAATAGGGGCAGGAGGTGAGCAAAAGGAAATTGGCCCCGTCATTAGAGCCGAGATTGGGCACTTGCCCCGAATCGGGATCGGTCAAGGAGCGTAGCCAGTGGGTGGCGCGCGCCAGATTTTGGCGCGCAGCGCGGCTGAAGCAAGAGGCGTCTATGGCGTAAATCCAGAGTGCGATCTGGAGCATCAGGCGATGGTAGTTCGTGCTGTGCTGGATGTATTCGCCGTAGGGGTTGATCTGACGTTCCAGGGCCCGATTGAAAAGGCGGGTTCCCAGCTTGGCCCAATGCCGCGCCTGGGGATACTCCGGTAGTGCTCGCGCAACAGCGACCAAAGCGGCGGATTCGCTGATCAAGTGGTTATTGTTCTGCGAGAGGGCATAGTCCAGGGTGGGGGGGATGCGATGGGCATGGGTGAGGATGGCCGCGATCAGACGTTGTTGCCGGTCAGGGGTAGTATGGGAGGAGGGGGCGAATACCTGGGCTGCCCAGAGCATGGTCAATAGGCGCAGGGCCACTTCCTGACCGTTCATCCAGTGCGGGCCAAAATAGGGCGGGTTTGCCTCTAGGAACGATTCGGCCAGCTCCCAGAAGGTAGCGGCGTATCGTTCCTCGCCCAGGAGATGATAGGCGCGCCCCAGCAGGAAAGCCCAGCCCCAGCGCCCAGGCTCCCAAAGAAATTTGATGTCGGGGGGAAACCCTGCTGGCAGGAATGCCTCGAAGCGTGATGCTTCGGCCTCGCATTCCGTCCAATGGCGGCGCGGAAGCCCAAGGTCCCAGGAACGAAGCGAGAGGGGAAAATGCCCAAAGATGCGGAATTGCCCCTTTTGCAGGGCCTCTGCTTCGGCTTGCAGCTGCGCCAGGGTCTTTTCATCCAAAAAATTTTTGATTTTTTGAGGATCGGGAAGCGAGAAAATGGGGCGAAAGGGTGTTAGAGGCAGAGGCGAAGGCGGTTTCAGGTGGCGGAGGAGGCCGCTTTTCAGGAGCAGGAGGTAGCGAAGACGATGAAAGAGCGCACTCACGCCCATTTCAGGCACGAGGCGCGCCAGGAGAAACAGGTCAGGCATGGGCGGTTTGGGCATGCCAGAGGTGCAGCAGCTCTTCTTCTTTTTCGGCAGGGAGCGGCAAAAGCGGCGGGCGGACGGCCCAGCGCGGAAAACCGTGCAAGCGGGCCAGCAGGGCCTTCAGCAGGGGTGGGAAGGGCGTGTAGCGTTCGAGGATGTGGCGCTGATGGGCGACATATTCCTGGATCGGCGTGATTTCGTCACCTTGCAGGAAACCCTCCCAGATGCGGCGTAAATCCGGCGAAAGCAGGTTGGCGGCGGCAGTGATGCATCCCTGGGCGGCGTTTTGCATGGCCAGTTGCAGGTGGGAATCGGTGCCGGTGAGCACGAGCAGATCGGAGCCGAAGCGTGCACCGAGCGCGCCGGCGAAATCGGGGTCGTGGGAGGAATCTTTGAGGCCGGCAAACTTTTGCGGGAAGGCTTCTTTGAGCCGGGCGAGCAGATCGAGGGAGAAGCCGATCCCGGCCAGCGGAGGGATGTGATAGCCCAGCAGGAATCCATCTTGGGGGACGGCGTGGACGAGGAGGTGTTCAAACCAGCGATAGAGGCCTTCTTCGGGCGCATTGCGGAAGTAGTAGGGCGGTAGAACGAGCACGCCATCGAAGCCGAGATCAAAGGCGGCGCGCACCAGGAATTGCGTTTCGCTCAGGCTGGGGGTGCCGCACCCGGCCAACAGGCGGAATTCGGGGAATTCCTCTCGGATGAGCGTGGCATGGCGCCAAAGGAGGATGCGCTCTTCGGGCGAGAAGGAGGGACCTTCGCCGGTGGTGCCGAAAAGCAGGGCACCATGCGCGCCGCGCTGCGCCAGGAAGCGCAAGAGGGCGAGCAGACCAGCCAAATCAAGCGTGCCGTCGGCGTTGAGCGGGGTCACGGCGGCGGCGTAGACGCCGGCCAGGGGATGAAGCTTTCTCATTTTTCTCTCTCCTCCAGGAATGTTTGCGCTGCCTCGGCCGGGGGGCGCAAAGGTTGATTCAAAGCTTCGACCAAGTAGCGCTGATGATCCATTACCCACAGGTAGAGATCACCCTCGGTGCGCTCAGGGAATTCTTCCAGGATGCCGCTATCGCGAATAATTTGTACCACCGGCAGATAAACGGTATCGTACCAGTGGATGACGGCCTCCTCTTCAGAGATGGGGCGCTGGAAGTCAATGCCCATGAAGTAGCGGTGGACGGCGATGTGTTCCAGCATTCGGCTAAAGCCATCCGGAATGGTGAGCTTGATTTTCGCCTCCGGGCGTAGCCGATCCAGGTTGGTGCGCTCGAGAAAGTGCACCTTTTCATGAATGATTTCCAGGTCTTCCGGCTTCAGATCGGGGGTGATATGGACGCGCGTCTGACATTCGCGCACTTCTGCTTCGATGAACTGCTGCCCTTGCTGGCGGGCGACGGAGACGCGATGATGTCCATCCACGACAAAATAGACTTCTCCCACCTTGTAAAGCACGACCGGAGGCAGGCTGATTTCCTTGTAAAAGGCATGTGCTATCCGTTGCCAGCGCTCGGCGATGGAGTCATCGAGGGGGAGGAAGGCGCGGTCAAACTGGTGATAGCGGTTGAGGCTGCCAACGATCTTTTCGAGGGGCACCTGCTGTATGCCACGATAGAGCGGACCGCCGATATGCAGTTTTTCTCTGACCTCTTCGTAGGAGAGCAGGCGCGTCGGACGGCCGGAGAGAAAGGCGGCGATGCGGTTGAGGAAAGCCTTGAAACGGGCCTGGCGGAAATCCAGCGCGGCGCGGGGGTCAATTTGGCTCATAAAAGGAGCACCATTCGAGAAGCGCCTGCGCTGTCTCTGCCGGGGCTTCCATCATCGGCATATGGCCGACTGCTGGAAGCTCGACCAGACGGGCGCGAGACGTCAGCGCGTGGATTTGGCGAGCGCGCTCGATGGGGATGAGGGCATCAGCCTGACCATGCAGGATGAGCACAGGAAAGGTGCTTTCCCGCAGCAGGTTTGTGGCATCAGGACGTGCGGCCATTGCCCGCAGGGCGCCGATTAAGGCCTTTGGCGACTGTTGCTCAATGAGCGCGCGAATCTGCGGACGCAGGCTTTCCTGGGGGGTGAGCGCACTGCTCATCTGCTCGGCGACAAAACCAATTCCCTGGCGCGCAATCCGTTCGGCGGTCTCGAGACGGACGGCGCGCCGTTCAGGGGGATCGGCGGCGGCCTGAGAAGCAATCAGAGCCAGACCCTTAACGCGTTGCGGTGCACGGTGCGCAAGGGCCAAAGCGATATAGCCGCCCATCGAATGCCCGGCGATAAAAGCCTGCTCCAGGTGCAAATGGTCAAGCAAGGATTCCAAGTCGGCTGCCAAGTCATCCATGCTGAAACCCGCTTCGGCGACCTGGCTTTCTCCAAAGCCGCGCACATCTGGCCGGATCACCCGCAGGCCGTGCAGATGAGGAAGGAGCGGTTGCCAGATAATGCGGCTGAGCGGATAGCCGTGGATCAATACCAGCGGCGTTCCCAGGCCGGATGATTCAAAGGCCAAACGCAACCCCTGTGAAAAGAAGAACTCGCTCATAACGGTTCCTTACCCAGACGAGCACGTTCCTCATCTACAATCGCCTCATCCAGTTTGCGGAAAAGTGGGCGGATATTCCCAAGAGCCTGTCCGGGCGTCAATTCGCTGGGGTGCCACTGGATGGCTGGAGTTTGCGGATTGGGGAAATAGCGCAGGACGTTGTGCGTGCCCAGATCGTCGGTGACACTTTCGATCTTCAAAGAGCCAAAAAGCGGGGTGGTATAGCCCAACATCTGGTGAAGCGCTTCGGAGGAGAAAGGCAGGAAGGGAGCAAAGAGTATCTTTAACGAATCAATGGCGCGCAGAGCGGTGCAAATAGTAAGAGCGGCCTGCTCTTTTTGCGCTTTCACGGCATTCCAGGGAGCGTTTTGATCCAGGTAACGGTTGACTTCGCTTGCCAGACGCATGGCCTCCTGCAAGGCCGCACGCAGGTGAACGGCCTCCAACTCCCGCCCCACGCTTTCAAAGCCCTTCTCGATGGTCTCTAGGAGCGCCTTATCCTGGGGACGCAAATCCGCCAGAGAAATGGGCGGCACATGTCCTTCCCAGTGTTTGGCGGCAAAGGAGAGTGTGCGGTAGGCCAGATTGCCCCAGGTAGCGACGAGTTCGTTGTTATTCCGGGCGAGGAATTCGGCCCAATCCCAATCACTATCGCGCAGTTCCGGCATGTTCACTGTCAGATAGTAGCGCAACGGGTCGGGATCGTACTTTTCCAGGAAGTCCAATCCCCAAACAGCCCAGTTGCGTGATCCGCTGATCTTCTGTCCTTCCAGGTTCATGAACTGGTTTGCCGGCACATCATAGGGCAGAGTTAGGCGCAACCCTTTTTCGCCGTTGAAGATTTCCATGAATTGCTCGCCGGCACCCATCAGCTGGGCCGGCCAGAGGACGGTGTGGAAGAAGATGTTATCTTTGCCGATGAAGTAGAATTGCTTGGCCTGGGGGTTGAGCCACCAGTTATACCAGGCACGCTCCTGCCCTGTGATCTGGGACCATTCAATGGGCGCAGAAAGATAACCGATCACCGCCTCGAACCAAACGTAAAGGCACTTGCCATCCCAGCCTTCGATCGGCACCGGCACACCCCAATCGAGATCGCGTGTGATCGGACGCGGCTTCAGCCCTTCTTTTTCGATCTTGCCCAAGGATTCACTCAGCACTGTTTCACGCATGTGTGCAGCGCGTTCATGCAAGAAGCGGCGCACCTGTTCTTCTAGGCTGGAAAGGTCAAGGTAGAAGTGCTCAGTGGGGCGCAATTCCAGATGCTCATCGCCGAGGCGAGAGCGCGGGTTAATCAGCTTTTCCGGGTCAAGGACATTGCCGCAGCGGTCACACTGATCAGAACGGGCACCTTCGTAGCCGCAGATATAGCAGGTGCCTTCTACGAAGCGATCGGGCAGGAAGCGTTCCTTGGAGGGCGAATACCATTGACGGCTGGTCTGGGTAAAAAGATAGCCGTTCCGATGCAAGGCGAGGAAAATGCTCTGAGAGACCTTGAAGTGATTGCGGGTGTGTGTGGTGGTGAAGAGGTCATAGGTGATGCCCAGTTTTTGAAAGAGTTCAAGGAAGCGGTTATGGTAGTACTGATAGACTG
>JBKBPX010000022.1:0-26307 GCA_046292855.1 Anaerolineales bacterium | reverse complement strand
TATACGGACCGGTGCCGATGGGATGTTCCAAACCTTCCGTGGTGCGCTTATCCGCTCCGGCCGTCTTTTCGATCCATTCCTTAGGCAGGATGCCGAAGACGCTGAAGGCGATCTTGGACAGGAAAGCCGGGTCAGGGCGGCAGAGGGTGAAGGTCACAGTGTATTTGTCGGTGGCCTCAATGGACTTGAACTCACCGCCGTAATCGCAATCGGGCACGGAAAGCGTCTTGCCATCATAGGTGGCAATTGGCACCTTTGGAGGCGGGGTGGCCTCGGTCGGCGCGGCGGTGGGCGCAGCGGTGGGCGCGGCGGTGGGCGCGGCGGTGGGCGCGGCGGTAGCCGCCGCTTGGGTGGCCGGCGCCGGAGTGGAGACCGGCGTCTTCGGCCCGCAGGCAGCCAGGATCAACCCGGCAATGACCAGCAGACCAAACAGGGAAAGGGTCTTCGACTTCATAACTCTCCTCCTTATGAAAGTTTAGAAACGAAAGGGAAACGGGGGAAACGGGGCATCTGTAGCATCTGTGGGACTCTTCACCTCCTTTCTGGAAAAGCGTGTCATAATTATACCTGAACTCTCGCATGTAGGAGCATGAGCATGTCCTTTTCTTCCGAATCCCTGCCATCTTGTAGACGATTGAGCGGCAAGGTCGCGATGATCAGCGGTGCCACCTCTGGAATCGGCAAAGCGACCGCGCTGCTGTTCGCTCGTGAGGGCGCCCATCTGGTCCTGAGTGGACGCCGCGCCGATCGTGGCGAAGCCGTCGCTCAGGCATGCCGAGATTTTGGCGTGCGAGCGCTCTTCGTCCAGGCCGATCACACCCATGCGGAAGATTGCGCGCGCGTTGTCGCTGTGGCCCAGCACGAGTTCGGGCGTATTGATATCTTGTTTAACAATGCCGGCGTGGTCACTTCGGGGACAGCCGAGACGACATCGGAAGAAGATTGGGCCTATACGCTGGCATTGAACGTGACCGCTGTCTGGCGTATGTCGCGCCTGGTCATTCCGATTATGCGGGCGCAGAAGGGAGGGGTGATTATCAACAACGCTTCGGACTGGGGCATTGTCGGCGCTCGTAACGCGCTCCCCTATGCCACCAGCAAAGGTGCGGTGGTGCTGATGACCAAAAGCATGGCGCTGGATCACGCACAAGATGGGATTCGTGTGAATGCGGTCTGCCCAGGAGATACCTTTGTGGAACGCTGGGTCGAAGAGGGCTATTTCAAAGGGCATCAACCGGTTACGTTGGAGGAAGCGCTTCGCGAATCTGCCTCTTCTATTCCCCTTGGGCGCTTCGCCTACGCGGAGGAGATCGCCCGGGCCGTGCTTTTCCTGGCCTCAGACGAGGCCTCCTTCATCACCGGTCACACGTTGCTGGTGGATGGCGGGAATACGGCGCAGTGATTTGGAATGTGTCTTAGCTCAGTGCCACAGTTTTCGGGGGCCTATGGCTGGTAACATGGGCTGCAGCGGCCGGTGCCTGGGTTGGCGCTATGGCAAACATTCTCCCGAACCGACCCCGAAAGTAGCCGGATGAGGGACAACGGGCATTGGCCAGGCGCAAGGCTAAGCGCAGGCATCGTTCCCATTACAACGCACATAGCCATCGAGAAATCGAGGCCATTTGGTTCTGGGCATTCAAATTGGCTGCGTTGGCAAGCCAACCTTTTTCTAGTTGATCCCATATCTCGGCAGCCATTTTCTTCTCAATTGCCGCACCGATGAAGAAAAGGCGCGGCGAATGTCCCACTTTAGAAAATGCTTCATGGATACGGTCAAAGGCTGCCCGGGCAGTTTTCCAGTGCTCATCTGCCCCTGCAGGGTCTATTCCCCCTTTGAGTTCACCAAGTGCGAGATAGGACTGTGCTGATTTGTAGCCTGTGACCTGCAATTCGTCAGGGCCGATGTTAAACAAACAGATGTCCACGTTGTTCTTTACAAACGGCACGGTCAAGTTGTAAATCAGGGTGCGCGGTTCACCGTTGCTTTGCCAGCTTAAGCCGCGCAAGGACAGCTCGATTTCAGCGTCATCATCGGTCATCTCAATCCACTGTCTCGTCTTTGAATGTTGCCATTTGTAACTGATGCCGGCGATTCCCAGCGTTGAAATATTGCCCGGGTGAGCTTTCTTTGTGCTAAGGCTCCGCCTATGTTCCGCATCGCCCCACCGAGCGCATCGCCGCGTGTCAGCAAGAATCTGAACACCAATTCCTCAACGAATTTTTCTCCTGCAGGCTCCAGGAAATGCCTGATGAGACCGTTGATGGCTTCCGTCTTGTCTTCCGGTCGAAGATGAGCCAGCGCCTTGTCAGATAGTCCTGCTGCTGTAAGAAGGCCTGCTTCTATGCCTTCGATGGTGAGCAAATCGGTAGGTGTTTTAGCCCTGGATGCGGCCTCCTGCAATGCCCTTGCCTCAGCAACATAAGGCGTTGAGCGACGGTTTTTCTCAAGCGCAAGTGCGAGGAAACCTGCGCGCGTGGCTTCGTAGCTTGTGACGAGATCATCACTAGACCGAAGATGCTGCAGGTATGGTCGCCCAGACATCAGATTTTTCTCCAGACATAGATGCACTTGCGCAAGGGTTCGCGTCCGTGCTCTCCCATTTGTTGGCTGCTATTTCCCTTCTCATCTGGCAAAACGAGGATATGTTCGACTCGAAAGCCTAATTTCTCTGCAATCTCAGAGAGGATCATGTCCACCGAAATGCTCACCCCTGCGTAGCGCACATTATCGTTGACCATAAACAAGAGGGCATTCGGTTTGAGCACGCGTGCACTTTCGGCAATGACGCAGGCCATTTCATAAAAGTAGCCCCTGACCATCCTAGGAATGCCGTTGTTGTTCAAGGCTCTTCGCGCTTTTTGATCTTCCAAGTATTTCAGGATGGCCTGCAGTAGTTCCTGTTCGTCAGCGGCGGCCAGCGCCACTGCCCATTGCGGATTGATGTTCAACAAATCTTTCGCACGATTCTCTACCGTGCAACTGATCATTTCTTGGCGGAGGTGGGATAACCTTTGTTCGTCCACTCCCAGTAATGCAAGCTCTAGGGCATACGTGCGCGTATAGTCATAGCGGTTGCAGTAAGGTGGGGAGGTCATGATGGCGTCATAGGTGTTAGCCGGCAGTTGAGGTAGCACATGAAAACAGGAGCCTTCATAGAAACGAATCTGACCTTGAAGTTTCTCGGTAGGGAACAACGTTGCTTGGTGAGCAGGCGAGACATCCTCTAAAATCTCATTTATCTTTTCAGAGATAGCTTGCCCAAACTCCGGAATTTCACCTTTATCAAAAGCCTTCTTGCCGTGTGTACGTCCAGAACGGTAATCCCATCGTAGGTATTGACCATCTTTGCGGGTGAAGCTGATGGACTCTAATACGCAGAGTAAAGCAAATCGCAATACCGCTTGGACTTTTTCACTCTCTTGGCGAGATGCACCTATATATCGCTCGATTGCCTCTTTGGTCTTTTCAGGATAAGCCCCCTGGGTGATTCGTAGCTCTGCCAAAGGAACGCGCGCCTCCGATCGTTCCCAAGGCCTTAGCGTTGACCACCAGCGTAATCTTTCGAAATCCTCGGGCGTGAATTTGGCATCAAGGATTTGTTTGGCTGTGACGATTTCGCGACCGATGGGCAGCAACTCGATTCCGTCTGCGTTTATGCCCATTGCGCTTGCGGCGAACAGAGCCGTCCCGCTGCCGGCAAAAGGGTCCAAGATTCTACCTGTGGTGATGCCGTATTTGTGGAATAAATACTCCACTAGTGAAGCCGAAAACGCTTCTTTGAACTTGTACCAGCGATAAATCGGCCTGGTCTTATTGGCTTGGAAACTGACCAAAAGGCGAGAGAGCGAGGGCTGAACGAGGAATTTGCTTTCCAAGCGCTGAAATAGCCGTTGGTCCAGACGATTTATCTCGTTTGGCCCAACACCCTGCTTTTCCTCCAGAATATCAGGGTCTCTGATTCGATCCAACATGAGGTTGTCACACTGTGGTAGGTTACAAAGGTGAGTATACCATACTGGCAGGCGGGATTCTCTCGGCAGATGGGGGCTGATGATAGCACTCTGTTGGCGCTACAGGGCTGCATTACTCAACTCTGATATGCGCGCCGGCTATTTGCAGAGCCGGAGCAGATGGCAGAGCATCGGTTTCTCCTGGAGCGCTTAGTCGGTGAGTGTAATGCTCTGTCCACTTATCTTTTGGAGTTATTGAACTTGATGCGGCCTGCCAAAGAACCGCCTAAGCGCCCAGAAGTGAGAATCCTGGGAACGCGGACGTCCCGTCCGCTAGTGTGGATGTCCCCTCCGCCAGCGGCGCTTGGGGTGGTAACAAGGTATCAGCATCCGAGACGGATGCGTTCCCAGGTAGTGTAGCTGCCTAAAGCCGAAAAATAAAATCAAAAATGGATGAAGCGCTACCTTTGTATTTGTATTATTGCGATCATAAGGAATGGCTGCGCAAAAGTAGCACACCCGGTCTTCGGCCGGTTGTGGTGTGACTGGAGCCCGGCGTTGCATTCCCCAGGCGGGTGGGTGGATACCGATAGGCCTAGAACGTCTTCCAGTTCAGATGGGTGATGGCGATGGCCAAGGCATCGGCCGCGTCGTCGGGTTGGGGCTGTGATGGAAGTTGCAAGAGCAGGCGCACCATTTCCTGGATCTGCCGTTTATCTGCGGAACCGTAGCCTGTCAAGGCCTGCTTGATCTCGTTGGGAGTGTATTCGGCGACAGGGATGCCGGCTTCCGCCAGAGCCAGCAGGATTACGCCGCGCGCTTGTCCAACTTGGATCGCGGTGCGCACATTGCGCTGAAAAAATAACTTTTCCACCGCACCGCTTTGAGGCCGGTGGAGAAGTAAAAGTTTGCCGAGCTGCTGGTGTAACTGGAGCAGGCGTTGAGGAAGGGGGAGGTCTGCCGGCGTTTCGATCACGCCGAAGGTCACTATTTTTAACGCGCCTGCTTCGTCCTCATCCAGGATGGCGTAACCTGTGCGCGCTGTGCCAGGGTCCAGGCCGATGACCCGCCGCATTATCCAGCCTCGACTGCCGCCAGCGCCTCTTCGGTCAGTTTGAGGTTGTGGTAAACGTTCTGTACGTCGTCCAGGTCTTCCAGTGCCTCAATGACTTTAAGCACCTGGAGCGTCTCTTCGACACCCAGCTCAATTTCCTGTTTGGCAATGTAGCGCAAGCCGGCTTCTTCGGGTTGGACTCCGGCAGCATGGAGGTGATTGGCTACATCCTTGAAGGCCTCCACCGGGGCTAGGATTTCGATGTTCTCCCCGTCCTGGGTCACATCTTCGGCACCGACTTCGACCGCCAGCTCGAAAGCGCGATCATAGTCCATCTGGCTGGCCGGGAAGGAGAAGTAAGCCATGCGCTGGAATTGCCAGGCCACCGAGCCGGCCTCGGCCATGCTGCCACCGCTACGGGTCAAGACGTGGCGGATTTCGGCCACCGCGCGGTTGCGGTTATCGGTCACGCATTCGATCATCATCGCCACGCCATGGGGGGCGTATCCCTCGTACATGACCTGCTCAATGGCCGCTGCGTCCTTATCTTCTCCCGTTCCCCGGCGAATGGCGCGCTCGATGTTTTCCTTCGGCATGTTATTGGCGCGGGCTTTTTCGATAGCCAAGGCTAGGCGCACATTGGTTTCGGGGTCACCACCTCCTTCGCGCGCCGCCATCACAATTTCGCGCGTCAGGCGGGTAAACAAGGCACCCCGTTTCGCATCTTGGGCCCCTTTTTTCCTTCGGATTGTCGCCCAATGGCTGTGTCCAGACATACGAAACTCCTCGGTAAAATCTTGACCCAACTCCGCAAGAAAAACTCATCGGAGGTCAGACTGCGATGAGTATAGCGTGCACTGTGGGTTTGCGCAGCAGGCTGCGCTTTTGGCTTCAGAATTATACCATAGGCCTGCTTCCCTGATGTTTTCCCCTGGAGTGAGGGAATGCCTTTATCGCGCCGGACCGCTTCGTTTTGTCCGGTTTGTCATACCAAACTCATCTGATAGCGTTCACGGATGTTGGGCAGCAAATATTCTTCAAAGAAGCGCTCGACGTTATACTCAGGCTTCCAGCCCCAATCATCCCGCGCCGCTGAATCGTCTACCTCGGCCGGCCAGGAATCTACGATGCCTTGACGGCGCGGGTTGGGGGCATAGGTGATTTGGGCATTGGGGAAAGCGCGTTCGGCCCAGCGGCGGAACTCATCTGCGGAGAGGCTGAAACTGCCGATGTTGTAGCTACAACGCGAGAGGCGTTCGCCGGGAGCGTCCATCAACATTAGAATGGCGCGTATCGCATCGGGCATGGCCATGAAGGGCAAGCGGGTTTCTGCGTCCACAAAGCAGGCATAAGGCTTTCCCTGAGCGGCGGCATGGAGCATTTCAGGGCCGTAGTCGCTGGTACCGCCGCTCGGCACCGTGAAGGCGCTGATCAGGCCGGGGAAGCGCAGGGCGCGAAAATCCAACATGGCCGGTGGATGAGGATCAAGGTGCTTCTGCCCATAGTAGTTGCGAAAGTACCGTCCCAGCTGTTCCCCGTTTAGCTTGTGGCATCCGTAGAGGGTGTGGGGGATATTCCATTCCTCCTCCTGCACCGCGCCGTGGCGCTCTTTGGTCGCCCGGTCGGGCAATCCGTAGACTGCGATCGAGCTAGGGAAGAAAAATTTCACCGGCCGGCCACGCTGTTCAGATTTGCGTGCTGCCAGGAGGAGTAGTTCAAAGGTGCCATCCACGTTGATCCGATGGGCTTCTTCGGGCAGCTGTTCGGCTTTGGAAGATAAAAATGCCGCCAGATGGAAGATGCGATCGAAATCCATCTCGTAAAGACGCTTGACGCGCAAGAGCAAATCCCCTTGGATATGTTCTTCCACCAGCGGCTTTATCCCATCCGGTAGGGGAGCTAGGTCGAGCGTGATGATGCGATAGTTTCCCCGCCTTCCCAATTCCTGTACCAGCGCCTGGCCAATCTCACCACAAGCGCCGGTCACCAGGACAGTTTCTTTTGCCATAGGTTTCTCCTTATGTGCTAGAATGGATTCCGTCTGTATTTTACAACTTTTCTTGCCCCTGATGCCCATGATCTGGCAAAAAATGTTTCTTGCGCTCGGCATCTCCCTATTGATGGCTTGCTCGAGCATTCCATCCCCTTCGGTATTGCCTACTCCTTCCCTTTCTCCCACTCCGATTCCCACCTCGACCCCGGTTTGGTTTCCTCCCACTCCGACCTTTACGCCCTTGCCACGCCGCGCTTTCACGCCTACCCCAGATTGGTTCGGCGCAGTTGGCGGGGTGCTTTTTGCCGATCCGTTGACCGAAGCGCGTTTTTGGAACCTGGCGCGTTCTTCCACGGGAAGCGTGAGCCTCCAGGATGGTTCCATCGTCCTGGTTGCTCAGCCTGCTTCGACTTTGTTCACCTTGCGCAATGAACCACTATTGGATAATTTTTACCTGGAGGTGACTGCGGAGCTTAGCTTATGCCGGGGAGATGACCTTTACGGCGTTCTTTTCCGCTATGGCGAAAACGGCGCCTATCGCTATGGCTTAGATTGTCGCGGTCAGGTGCGCCTGGATCGGATGAAAGGGAATGTACGTTATCCACTTTATTCGCCCATCCCGATTGGCGATGCACCTCCCGGCGCCCCGGGCGTAGTTCGGATAGGTGTGCTGGCCCATGGCCGGACGTTACGCTTTTTCCTGAACGGCCGTTTCCAGTTCGAGGTCCAGGATGGAACACTGACAAGTGGCTTGATCGGCTTTTTTGCGCGTCCTGCGGGTGATACGCCGCTCACGGTGCGCTTTGCCAATTTGGTCGTTTATTCCTTGCGTCCTTGATTTTCAAGCCGGTTGTGGAGAGTTTCGGCATGCGGAAGAACCAACTCAACGATCTCGATCCCAAGCGTTGGCTCAAGTTCCAGAAATCCTGGTTCGTGCATAATCCGCCGCCGCGCCGGCCGGATGTGCTCGTCCATCCCGCCAAATTTCCCGAGACCCTGGCGCAAGAATTCATCGAGTTCTTCACCAAGAAGGGACAGGTGGTGCTTGACCCGATGGCCGGCACGGGGAGTGCCTTGATCGCCGCGCTGCGTGCTGGGCGACATGCTTATGGGGTGGAGCTAAATCCCCGCTATGCGGAGATCGCCCGTCGGTTGATCGAAGAAGAGCGTCAAGCGTTGGGGGCGGAGGCGGATGGATTGCGCGCCGAAGTCATCACCGGAGACGCGGCGCATCTGGCTGAATATGCCCTGCCGCCGATTGACTATGTGATCACCTCACCCCCCTATTGGGATATGCTCCATGCGCCAGGCGCCGAGACGCAGCGCAAACGTCGTTCGTCTCCTAATTTGGATGTGATCTACTCCGACGATCCCAATGATTTGGGTAACATCCACGATTACGAAACCTTCCTGGCGCGCCTGGTGAAAATCTATGCGGACATGAAACCGCTCCTACGTCCGGGTGCCTACCTCACCATTATTGTCAAGAATGTCAAGAAGAAAGGGCGGATGTACCCCCTGGCCTGGGATTTGGGGCGGGAATTGGGCAAAGTCTACGTCCTGAAGGATGAGCGAATCTGGTGTCAAGATAATCAGCGCCTGGCCCCTTATGGCCTCTATTCAGCTTGGGTGAGCAATACGTTCCATCACTATTGTTTGCAGTTTCGGAATGGGTGAAAATGGCTTGTGGCCCGGCGAGCACTTTGAAACAAAAAACCGCGCCTTTGCAGCGCGGTTTCTCTTTGGTTACTGTGTTCCTCTCAATCGCGGATCGAGGGCATCCCGTAAACCATCTCCCAGGAAGTTGAAGGCAAACATGGTGATAGCCAATGCCAGAGCGGGGAAGACGGTTTGATTTGGATAAGTTCGGATCACTTGGGCCCCGTCGGAGATCATCGAGCCCCAAGATGGGGTAGGAGGGTTAACGCCGAGGCCGATGAAGGAAAGGAACGCCTCTGTGGAGATGTAACCTGGAATGGCCAATGTCTCAGCCACAACCAGGGGGCCGATGATGTTCGGCAAAATGTGGCGGAACATGATGCGCAGATCGCTGGCGCCGATGGTACGAGCGGCCTCGATGAATTCTTTCTCGCGCACAGAAAGCACCTGACCGCGTGTCAGACGAGCCATTGTTTCCCAGGCTGTCAGGCCGATGCCAATGAAAATGAAGAGCATCCCTCCCATTTTGGCATCCAGCTGACTCAGCAAGTAAGCAAATGTTCCTGGTTCAATTTTTGTCAGCGTTGAGCGGAAGAAAGCCAGCAGGAGGATGATGAAGAGCAATCCGGGGAAAGCGTAGAGCACGTCCACGATGCGCATCATAATGTTATCAACTCGACCGCCAAAGTACCCTGAAATGCTTCCGTAGATCACCCCGATGATCAAGCTGATAAGCGGGCCGATAAAGGCGACGGTCAACGATACTCGAGCGCCATAGACAATACGGCTGAAGATGTCCCGCCCCACATAATCGGCACCAAAGGGATACTCATTGGAGATTTTTGCGTAAGGCTTCATGGTCGGGAAAATTGTCAGGAGCCACTCAGGAACCTTGTTTTGGTCGCTCAACACCTGTTCTTCGTATGAGCGCAGGGCGATCTTATCGGCGAAGATGGCGGTTAAAACCAGGAGGATGACAATTGTGCCTCCGAGAATTGCAGCGCGATTGCGCAACAAACGTCGGAAAGCATCGGCCCACAAACTCTCTCGTTTATGGGAGAGCGGACGTCCACCCACACCGAAGCTTTGTGACTTGATCTTGTGCTCTGTCATAAATGCTCCTCAGTCACTCTCGATTTAATCATAGCGGATGCGTGGATCGAGATAGGCGTAGATAATATCTACCACCAAATTGGCAATAACCAGGAAAACCGCATAGAGCAGGATGGTGCCCATAATGACCGGATAGTCGCGGTTGGTAATGCTGGTCACGAAATATTTTCCCATTCCCGGAATGCCAAAGACTAGCTCGGTAACAAATGTACCGGTTACCAGAGCGGCGAACATAGGACCCAAGACGGTGACTACGGGAATGAGAGAATTCTTGAGCGCGTGACGGCTGATAACCAGACGTTCCGGCAACCCCTTTGCTCGTGCAGTGCGGATGTAGTCTTCCCGAATAGTTTGTAGCAAGCTAGCGCGTGTCAGGCGGGCAATCACTGCGGAATTACCCAACCCTAACGCAATAGAGGGCATAATCGCGTGCTTGAAGAAATCCCATCCGAGGCTGGAAGGAAGAAAACTAAGCACATAGGGCGGTTTTGCTCCCCAACCAGTTGGGGGAAGCCATTTCAGGGTCACGCCGAAAATCCAAATCATCAATGGACCGAGGACAATAACTGGCACTGACACGCCGAAGATGGCCAGACTCATGCTGAAATAGTCAAAAATCGTATTTTGTTTCAGTGCCGCGATAATTCCCAGCGGCATGCCGATCACTAAAGCTACTAGCAAAGCCATTGTGCCCAGTTGTGCAGAGACCGGTAGCTGCTGACGGAAAATGTCATTCACTGTGCGGCTACGGGATGCATAGGATGGCCCAAAGTTCATCCAACGGATCCATAATGAGCCAACCTTGATGTTGATGAGGAAATCGTCCGTTAAATCAGGTGTGGGTGGTTTGAATGTAAAGTGTGGGATAAACACATCGTATAGGTAACGAGCATATTGCATTGGCAAAGGCTCGTCGAGATGATAAACCTTGTTCAGGTTAGCGATGATTTCAGGTGGCAAGGCCTTTTCGCGATCGAAGGGCCCCCCCGGCACGGCATGCATTAGACCGAAGGTGATCACAGAAACTACTAACAAGACCACGATTAAGTAGAGCAGTCGCCGCGCAATATATCGTCCCATCCATTGCCTCCAGAAGATTAGGGGAGGGAGAAAACATCTCCCTCCCCCAAGACCTCAGAAGTTATTTGTTGATATCCCACTTCTCGATGTGCTCGAGGCCGCCGAGCACGGAGAAAGTGCGGCTGACATACGGCTTGGTCACGCTAACGCGCGTGTACCAGTAGATCGGTGCAATCACTGCATCTTCGTAGACCAGAATCTGCTCGGCCTGAGCATAGAGCTCGACGCGCTTCTGCGGATCGGTCTCACGAGCAGCCTGACGCACCAGGTCTTCGAACTTGTCGTTCTTCCAAGAGACGCCTCCGATCTTATCAGCGCCATTTGGATTGGATGAACCGCCAACTGCGAAGACTTCGCGGATGAAGTTGTTGGCATCCGGATAGTCCTGGCACCAACCGAGGCGCCAAATCTGAGGAGTCTCCTCGCCTTTGATGGTCTTCAGGTACACTTTCCATTCCTGATTGACCAGCTTGACGTTGAGGCCAAGCACGTCCTTCCACATTTGCTGGATGGCCTCAGCGATCTTCTGCTGGCCACTGGAGGTGTTGAACATCAGGGTGATGTCCAGCTGATCCGCAGTCTGGCCGGTCTCGGTCAAGTATTCATTCAAGAGCTTCTTGGCCTCTTCCGGATTGTACTTCACACCCAGATCAGGGTGATCCTTCGGTGTCGGCGCGCCGGCCAAACCCGGCCGTGAGAACCACTGCGCGGGCTCCTGACCGCCTTTGAGGACGTTGTCAATCAGGCTCTGGCGATCAATTGCCATGGAGAGGGCACGACGGACCCGCACATCGTTGACCACCGGCGCTTGGGTGTTGAAGCCATAATAGTAGGTGCACAATACCGGCGCGATGACCAACTGCTTGGACAGTTCGGGATCAGCCTTCACGCGGTCAATATCGGCCAGCGGGACACCAGCGGCATCCAGATTGCCAGCCTCGTAGTCGGCGAAGGCCGGAGCTTCATCCAGCATGGTCCAGGTGATTTGGTCAATTTTTGCCTGCGGCACGGAGTCGGAACCGGGCCAGAAGGGGTTCTTTACCAGGGTAATGTAGGAGTCATGCACCCATTCCTTCAGGGTGTAGGGGCCATAACCTTGGAAGAAACCGGTCTCGGTCCAGCGATCGCCACGGGCTTCGGTGCAGTCATCACCTTCGATGAGCCACTTGGGCTGGGCATGTGCGACCCACATACCAGCAATGTTGGTGTTGTATGCTGCAGGTTCGTTGAAGGTGATCTTCAGGGTGTAGTCATCCACCACCTCAACGCCAACGGCCGCAGGATCTTGGCTCTTGCCTTCGTTATAGTCGGCTGCGCCCTTGATGGCGAAGGCCAACACATAGGCATAGTCCGAAGCGGTCTTCGGACTCAGCGTGCGCAGGATACCGTAGGCGAAATCATGAGCGGTGACCATGCGCGGCTTGTCGTTGCAATCCATCACCTGAACGACCTTCTGCCCATCCCATTTGACCCACGGGACGTCATTGCGCAGGTGGAAGGTGATGGTCTGGGTGCCGTCCTCATTGTCTGCGACCTCCCATGAAGTGGCCATGCCCGGTTCAACTGCAGTGGTGACTTCGTTCTGGCGGGTGAGGCCGACCGTGGTCTCCTCTACGATCTGGACAGAGGAAGTGTCCGTAGCGAGAGCCGGATCAATGGTCGGGATGTCACCAGCGCCCATGTTCAGGCGCAACACCTTGGGACCTTCCACGGGTGGCGGGGTGACGGGTACTTCAACTGTCTGGGTAACCGGCACCTCGACCGTTACAGTCTGGACTACAGTTTTGGGTTGGCAAGCTGCGAGCAGCATGCTAAGAACAACCAGCAACCCAGCAAAAGTGAATAGCTTACGCATAGGAACTCTCCTCCTTACAAGAGTGAATTTGGGGGATAGAACAGGAATTTCTTAGTGGTGTTTTCGATACACCAGAATGTGGAGTGTGACCACCTCCTTTCAATATTGGAAAGATTACGACACTAGGTGACAGGCCACATAGTGACCCGGCCGCACCTTGCGCCAATCTGGCCGCGCTTCAGCGCAGATATCCTTAGCCAGAGGGCAGCGAGTGCGGAACCGGCAACCAGAGGGGGGATTCACCGGAGACGGTACGTCCCCTTGCAGGATAATGCGTTTGCGTTTTTCTTCTACGACCGGGTCTGGAATAGGAACAGCTGATAGTAGTGCTTGGGTGTAGGGATGAAGCGGCTTGTCATACAGTTCGTTGCGATCTGCCAGCTCGACAATGACACCCAGGTACATTACTGCGATCCGGTCGCTGATGTGGCGCACCATGGAGAGATCGTGCGCAATGAAGAGGTAGGTAAGTCCGAATTGCTCCTGTAGGTCTTCCAATAGGTTGACCACTTGAGCCTGAATTGACACATCCAGCGCGGAGATTGGCTCATCGCAAACGATCAATTTGGGTTGCAAGGCGAGCGCACGCGCGACACCGATGCGCTGGCGTTGACCACCTGAAAATTCGTGAGGGTAGCGATTGATAAAAGCAGGATTTAAACCGACAAGTTCCAGAAGGTGTTCTACACGTTCTTGAACTTCTTTCCCTTTAGCTACGCCGTGAATGAGGAGAGGCTCGCCGATGATTTCTCCAACCGTCATTCGGGGGTTGAGACTGGCATATGGATCCTGAAAGATCATTTGCATTTTGCGGCGCATGCGCCGCAGTTCTTCCCCCTTGAGGGAAACTAGGTCAACCCCTTCTAGGAATACCTTACCTGCTGTAGGGCGGTAGAGCTGGATAATTGTGCGGCCGGTGGTGGATTTGCCACAACCGCTTTCACCGACCAATCCCAGTGTCTCTCCCTCGCGAATGTCAAAAGAAATTCCATCCACAGCGTGAACGGCGCCAATTTGACGCTGGAAAATGATGCCGCGTGTAATCGGGAAATACTTGACGAGATTTTCGACTTTGAGCAGGACTTTGTTCTCGTTCATGCCCGTTCCTTTCCCGTGGTCACATCCACCCAACAGGCTACACGGTGACCACTATCAATGGTTTCCAGACGTGGATTTTCATGCCAGCAACGATCTACCGCATACTTACATCGCGGCGCGAACGGGCAGTAGCGCGGTTCTTCATACAAAACCGGCGGCAGGCCCTCGATTGAGACCAATCTGCGGCGTTCACTCCTATCTAGGCGTGGCAAGCTCCCCAATAATCCCATAGTGTAGGGATGGAGAGGATTGTGGTAGAGTTCTTTGACCGGTGCCTCCTCAATGAAGTACCCACCATACATCACGATCACCCGCTGTGCCAAACCTGCCACAATGCCCAAGTCGTGGGTGATCCAGATGATGGCCATGCCCAACTCATCCCGCAGGCGCTTGACCAAATCTATGATTTGAGCCTGGATGGTCACATCGAGCGCTGTGGTTGGTTCGTCAGCGATCAAAATCTGTGGATTGCAGGCTAACGCCATCGCGATCATCACACGTTGGCGCATGCCCCCGGAAAATTGATGTGGGTAGTCATTGATCCGTTCTTTGGCCTGGGGAATACCTACCATTTCCAGCAATTCCACCACGCGCTGCATGGCTTCTTTGTGGCTCATTCCCAGGTGAATTTCCAATGGCTCTGCAACCTGACGCCCGATGGTCAGTACCGGGTTAAAAGAGGTCATTGGATCCTGGAAGACCATGCTGATTTGAGCGCCGCGTATCTGGCGAATTTCTTCGTCACTCATTTTGAGCAAGTCCTGCCCGTGGTACAAGGCAGAACCGCTCACAATTTTGCCGGGCGGCATCGGGATTAAGCGCAACATAGACATCATGGTTACGCTTTTGCCGCATCCACTTTCACCTACCAAGCCTATCGTTTCCCCCTCATTAAGAGTCAGCGACACGCCATTGACCGCGTGTACGACTCCATCTCGTGTAGCAAAGTGTGTTTTTAGGTCCTGGAGTTGGAGTAGCTGTTCGGGCATTGAGTGCCTCGTCCTTGTGGTTAAGAGTATGTTATTGTGCCCTGTTCCTTAGCAAGATAGCATGTGTATTATATTTACCTGATTTGCTTTTGTCAAACGTTTCCTACTGAGGTTCGGACTTAAGTTGGGACAGGGCAGTAGACAATCGCTAACAAGAATGCCAAAGCTGTGCTGAGGATAGCCTGCCAATGCTGGGGAGAAACAGACCACTTCTGCTTGAGCAAGACGAATAGGCCAGAAGTGAGAATCCTGGGAGCGCGGACGTCCTGTCCGCCAGCGACGCTTGGGTTGGTAGCCTCCGAGACGGATGCGTTCCCAGGTATATGGTGTAGCTGCCTAAAGCCAGATACACAAAACCAAAAATGGACGAAGCCCTATTCGGTGTTGGTTGTGATGAACCAAGTTTATCCGATTTGGGGATTCCTTTTCTTGATTCGGTGTCCGAACTATGTCCGAACTTCAGATACTAACGCTTGACAAGAAACACAGTTACTTTGCGAACTTGGCGGTTAGGGCTTTTCGAAATTCTCATTTTTGGCATTTTTTGGTTGTTCAGGCACTCAAGGGCGCAAAATCGTATGCCAGGCAAAGCCGGCGTTATAAAAAGTAGTCGTACCTTAAATCTTTGAAAAGCCCTCATTGGCGGTAAAACGACCTTTTTGCAGTGGACTCAATTCTTCAAAAGAAGGCCATTCCGCGGATTTTTAGACACGGCAGCTGAGTTCTGTATCCTTTATATCTCAAAAATCAGTGGTCTCAACGAATGTCGAACTCGAGGCCTGGCGCGCTCTTGACATCTATCTCTCTTTGGCGTTAAACTAAAGGCGGCTGGGGAGTAGCCGCCCGCTTTTGCGGGTTGGGTTGTCGTCAACACCTGGCGTAAATCGCCATCGGCAACCCTACGCTTTATGCGTCGGCGAGACCACCGCGTTAGGTGACGTGGTGGTCTTTTTTCTTCTGACAAATTAATTCTCTAGGAGAAGCTATGGAGCGCAAAGTTTATGCGGAAAACGAGGAGAAAGCATGGCATGCACTTCCACTCCAGGAAGTAATGGAGCATTTGAAAGTGCAAGAGGGTGGGCTTTCATCCGAGGAAGCCGTGCAGCGCTTGCAGCAGTATGGGCCAAATGAGCTGAGCGAAGCGCCGCGTTCAGGTTTCTGGGCGATGCTCTGGTCACAGATCAATAGCTTTGTGATCTGGCTACTGATCGGGGCCGCGCTGATCTCGCTCCTGCTAGGTGATTACATCGAGGCAGTAGCGATCCTAGCCATTGTAGTCTTGAATGCGATCCTGGGGGTGATTCAGGAGCAACGCGCCGAGCAGGCACTGGCTGCTCTCCGTCAGCTGGCGGCGCCGGAAGCGCAAGTTTTGCGAGATGGACATAGGGTCATGATTCCGGCGCGCAAACTTGTGCCGGGGGATATCGTCTTCCTGGAAGCGGGTAATTATGTGCCCGCTGACGTGCGCCTGCTGGAGGCGGTCAATTTGCGTGTAGAAGAAGCTGCCTTGACAGGGGAGTCCCAGCCGGTACAGAAAAGCGCCGCTGTCATCCTGGATGCGAAGATTCCTTTAGGAGATCGCAAGAACACGGCCTTTATGGGCACCTTGGTAGTCTATGGGCGCGGGAAAGGGATCGTGGTTACCACTGGGATGCGCACGCAGCTTGGACTCATCGCTTCAATGCTCCAGCAGGTGGAAGAAGAAGAGACCCCTCTTCAACGCCGCCTTGACCAGCTGGGACGTGTGCTTTCCATTAGTGCCCTGATCTTGGTGGCGATGGTGCTTCTCATTAACTTGGTGAACTTTACGGATGTACGGGAAGCGTTTGTCTCACCGTTGGGATACCTGCGTGATTTTGCCGCCTCGATCAACGATGCCTTTTTGATTGCGGTCAGCCTGGCGGTCGCCGCGGTGCCAGAAGGGTTGCCGGCTGTCGTTACCATTACCCTTGCCCTGGGAATGCGGGAAATGGTAAAACGCCACGCGTTGATTCGCCGACTCGCCTCGGTGGAGACCCTGGGCTCGGCTACGGTCATCTGCTCGGATAAAACCGGAACACTCACGCAGAACGAAATGACCGTGACCCGTTTGTGGGTGGATGGGCACATGTTCGAGGTAACTGGCAGCGGGTACAACCCGAACGGCGAATACCTGCTCGATGGCCGGCCTGTCAAGCTGGTTGATTACCCGGCCGCGCTCACAGCTATCTGGCTGGGAATCCTCAATAATGATGCCCAATTAGAGGCCAGCGGCGCCGATCAAAATCGGCAAACTTATCGCGTGGTGGGCGATCCTACCGAAGGAGCGTTACTCGTGGCCGCAATCAAAGCCGGGATCGAAACCGGCGAAATGCAGCGAGTGCAATTAGCTTATCCGCGCGAAAGTGAGGTCCCGTTCGATTCCGAGCGCAAGCGAATGGTCACCGTCCATGACGTGCTTGAACCCCGGCCGGAAGATATTTCGCCATTCTATGATGTTTCTCTGCGTGGCTGGGATGTAGTCGCCATCAAAGGCGCGCCGGAGGTGATCTTGCCCATGTGCACGCGTTATCAGCGGGTGAACGATGAAAGTGTCGAGATGAATGAGGAAATACGTCAGACGATTTTACAGGCCAACGATGCCCTGACGGCTCAAGCATTGCGCGTGCTGGCAGTTGCCTTCCGCCCGCTGCCAGATGTGCCAGATCAATCTCCAGATGTAAACGAGTTAGAGCAAGACCTGATCTTTGTCGGCCTGATCGGGATGATTGACCCACCGCGCCCGGAAGTTATTCCCGCCCTGGAAAAAGCACGACGAGCCGGAATTCGCACCCTGATGATCACCGGAGACTATCCCAACACCGCACGCGCCATTGCCCAATCCATTGGGCTGCTGCGCTCTGATAACGGACGTGTGCTGACTGGGCAGGAGCTGGAGCACATGGACGATGCCCGCCTGCGGGAAGAAATCCAACAGGTGGACGTATTTGCCCGTGTCAATCCTGAACACAAGCTGCGCATAGTCCAGGCACTTCAGGCGCATGGCGAGGTGGTGGCGATGACCGGCGATGGGGTGAACGACGCTCCTGCCATCAAGCGCGCCGATATCGGCATCGCTATGGGGATTAGCGGCACTGATGTGGCCAAGCAGACGGCGGACATGGTGCTGATGGACGATAACTATGCCAGCATTGTCGCCGCAGTGGAGCAGGGGCGTGTCATTTATAGCAACATTCGCAAATTTGTCTTCTACCTGCTCTCGGCGAATCTAGCGGAGATCCTGATCATCTTCCTGGCTACCCTGGCCGGATTGCCCTCGCCCCTGACAGCTATCCAGCTCCTCTGGTTGAACTTGGTAACCGACGGCGCCCCAGCCCTGGCGTTGGCAATGGAAAAGGGCGACCCAGACGTGATGGAGCGTCCGCCACGTCCCAAAAACGAACCGATTATCAGCCGTAGCATGGGAGTCGGGCTGATTGTGCAGACCATCATGCAGACAGCGGTAGTTTTGCTGGCTTTCGGGCTGGGTTTGGTCTGGCATTTGCGCAGCGGAGATGCGATCCCTGCCGGAGCGAATCCGATCCGTTTCCTGCTCGAATACGATTGGCGCGGGGTGGATGTTCAGACGGCAGAAACCATGGCCTTTGTCACGCTTTCGCTGGTGGAACTCTTTCGAGCCTACACTGTGCGTTCGGAGCGGGCTTCCCTCCTTCAGATTGGGCTATTTTCGAATGTGTGGATGCAACGAGCGGTGGGGTTGTCCCTCTTCCTGCTGTTTACAGTCTGCATCGTCCCGTTCTTGCAGCCGATCTTCAATACCCACTTCTTGGCGCTGCGTGAGTGGGCAGTGGTGTTTGGGCTGGCGATCCTGCCTGCTATCGCAGAAGAAATTACCAAAATTTTCCTACGGCGCGCCGATCAATCTTCCCTGCGCAGGGCAGCATAACCCAGACCGTTTGGCCCTAAATGGGCACCAATGACGCTGGTGACATTGATGAGCCAGGATTCAGCAGGCCAATTGGCTCCCAATTCCTGGCTCATTCTTTCCATGAAACGCCGTGCGCGTGCCTCTGCGCCGGTGTGTAAAATGGCCAGGCGCTTTAGAGGGGGGAGGGAATGCAAGTCTTTAGCTAACCACTCATCGGCCTGTGCTGTAGTGCGCACCATCCCAATCGCCTTGACCACTCCATTGCGCAATTCGATGAGCGGGCGGATATGGAGCATACCTCCCAGCATGGCTACCGCTGCCGGCACCCGTCCGCTACGTCGCAAGTATTCCATCGTATCTAATGCCGCTTTGACCCATAGTCTGTTTTGCGTCGAAAGGACGGCTTGCACCACCTCCTGCGGGCGAACTCCGGGGCGGAGAGCGGTTTCGGCTGCGGCCAGCACCTGCAATCCCAGGCCGAAGCTTAATTGCCCACTATCCATCACGCTCACGCGGCCGGCGAATTCCTGAGCGGCCAATCTGGCGGCGTTGTAAATCCCGCTTAAGGAGGCGGCAACATGGATAGAGACGATGTGGGTGTAACCACGTTCAAACAGCCTCTGATAAGCACTCCTGAAGGCACCAGCCGAAGGGGATGCGGTGCTCACCCGTTGTAGAGTGGGCAGGCGCTCATAGAATTCTTGACGCGAAATGTTGACCCCGTCAATATACTCTTGGCCATCCAGGATCAACAGTGCCGCTATAACCTCGACTCCAAAGCGCTCGACGAGAGAGGGGGGCAGATCCGCTGTGCTGTCAGTGACGATACCAATCGGCATAGTTATGGGAGAGTGAACCTCGCTTCTGCTTTCACGTCGTTGGGGGCAAGTACATGCAAGATCGCACGATAGGAACCGCAGGAAAGATGAAGCGCGTCGCTGACAAATGTCCAAGTATCGGCTTTGGCGAAGACATGCGTTTGGGGCGTGGAGGTTAGAGTGGCATCCCCGCGCACCTCCCAGCGATATGTGACCGTAGTCGGGCCATTGGTCGAGATGGAACCGTTGAAGTTCACGGTCATGGGGCCTGGACACACTCCGCCTCCCGGCGCCACGCCAACTTTGACATCAATGACCTTCGCTTCCGGTGGAGGAATGACGGGGAGCCCCGCAAGATCGCCGGTGGCAACCGTCGCTCCTGTCCAAACCCAACAGAAAGCACCGGCGTGGAGTGGATCCTTGATATACCACCATGTGCTGGCTTGATTTCGTCCCACAATCTCGGCGGTTGCCCCCAGTTTCAGAGCGCTAACGGCCAGCCATTCCGGCCCTGGTCCATAGCGGCAATTCACAGGCTGATCCTTAGGGCTGACGCTGGGCACACTGGGAGTGAAAGTGGGGGGGATAGTAGGAGAAAATGCGCTGGGCGTTTCCGTGGGAATGATGGGAGTGGGGGTCAGGATCGGAAAAGGGGATGGGATAGTGGGCGGGAGGGTTGGCGGAAATGTGGCGGTCGGCAAGAAAACATGGGTGGGGGTGGAAATCTGCTTCATGGGCAGGTTACAGGCCAATGCCAGGAGCAGACCAAGCAGGGGGAGGAGTACACGTTTCATAGGAAATTCTCCTTTCAGATATAGTGTACATCCTTTCCCTGCAAAAAGTCCATTTGACAGAGGCGCCTGCTTGATTTGGCGATTTTACGCCCAATCGCTTGATTAGGTGGATGAGATGGGGATGGCTGCTACTGCCCGCTGGACGCTGTAGGTTGAGCGCGCCGGAAGTCCACGAAGCGATAGCCTACCCCGCGCTCGGTGAGGATATATTTGGGGTTGGAAGGATCTTTTTCCAGCTTCTGGCGCAGGTAGTTAATATACAAGCGCACGTAGTGAGATTCATCGCGATACTCGTATCCCCACACGCGCGTGAGGATCTGGTCATAGGTGAGCACCCAACCGGCATTTTGTACCAGGTGGTAGAGAAGGCGGTGTTCGGTGGGGCGCAGCTTGACCAATTTTCCCTCTACCCAGACCTCGCGGCGGTCGAAGTCGATTTTCAGGCGATCATCCACTTCGATGATTCCATGCATTGTGCCGCTAGTCGCTTCGGTGCGGCGCAAGACGGCGCGCACGCGGCTGACCAGCTCGCGGGAGCTAAATGGCTTGACCACGTAATCGTCAGCGCCCAACTCCAGGCCACGCACGCGATCATTCTCCTCCCCTTTCGCGGTAAGCATGATCACGGGGACATTGCTGATCTCCCGCATCATCTGCAATACCTCAAACCCATCCAAGTCCGGCAACATTACATCGAGGAGCACCAGGTCAGGGATGGTGTCGCGAAGCTTTTCCAGGGCCTCGCGCCCGTTTAGCGCCTCAACCACCTCGAACCCATCGCGTTCCAGGTTCAGACGAATGAGGCGCACCATACGCTCTTCGTCGTCTACGACTAGAATACGGCGACGTACATTCTGTGCATTCTGCGATGTCATATTACTCTCGCACAAAGCCGATGATCTTTTCTTCGCCTTCACCCTCGATAATCTCGATCAGGCTGATAGCGGAGACCGGCCAAATTACACGGATTACGTTCGGTTCGATGTAATGCAAGTCTTTTCCCTCACGCGTGCGTGGGTTAGAGAGGATAATCAGATTGTCCGTCGGTTTGGGCAGCTCTTCCACCTCACCGACCACCGGAGATTGATTGGCCAAGTGGAGGATCAAGGTATAGGGCATGGTTCACCTTTCCTGAAAAAGGACCTGAATTCTGAGTTTGCCCAGAGAGATAATATCGCCATGGGAAAGAGGGTACTCACGATGCGCTTCCAATCGCTGGTTTTTGAGGTATGTGCCGTTAGATGAGCCGAGGTCCATAATCGTGACCTGATTGTTGAGTTTGCGGCGCAGTACTGCATGCAGGCGTGAGACGCCTTGGGCATAGGCATCGTAGGGGCTTAGGTCAATATCCGGCATGATCGGTTGATTCTCGCTTACACGCCCCAGGGTGAACTCGTTACGTTCGGCAAGTGGAAGTAAGTGACCACTATCTAAAAGGTGCAAGGTCAGCCAAGTAGTGGTGACAACGCGGCGCTCCGAAGCTTCCGGCCCTCTGGAGATGCTTTCACGAATGCGGTCGGTGCGAATCGTTTGTGTTATCGTAGCATTGGAGCGTACCAATTGTGCGCCGCATTCCACGCAGAACACTGCACCTGCAGGATTAGGGTGATGACAATTGGGACACAGAATCATTTTTCCTCCCCTTTGGGACGTAGAATCAAGGCTCGAGTGCCATACTTGATGGTCTTCTTTCCTTCTTCGCTCAATTTCCCCTCCCGCTGCAAGCGATCGGCTTCCAGCAAAATTGTGCGGGCCAAGCTACGCTCTCCTTGACTAAGCAGATGAGAGGCTAAGTAGTGTAAAGTGCGCGTCGCGTGGGTATATTCGCCTTTTTGCGCCTGTTGCTGGGCCCGTTCTTGGAGGCGATAAAGGGTAACACGGGAGAGCGCCTGTACCAGGTTGTGCGGAGGCGGCGTGAGGTCTGGTGACTCCGAAACTGCGCAACTCAGACGTAATGGAATGCGCAGAGGGGTGGAGCCACTGAGTGGGGTAGTGCTGATCGTCCCCCGCAATAATTGTGCCGTTTTTCCCTGTAGAGCCGATGGGGTGATTCGTAGTTCCATTAGCAATGAAAGAGGCTCCTTGCCTAAGAGAGGGCCTAAGCGCACGGGACTTTCGATGGGCAGGGGCGAAGTTTCAGGGTGTATGCGGAACAGATAAGAAATTTCTACCCCTTCACCCACTTGGAAGTCAAGAATTGTCTCATCGGCATAGGTCTTTTGTAACTGGTCGAATAGATGTCTAAAAATGCGCATCACATCCTCGGCGGAGGATGCAAAGTGAGCACTTCCACCGCTGAGCGAGGCTAGGCGATCGAGGAAGACATCGTTCCAATCGCTGCCTAAGCCTATGGCCGAGATAAGGATACCTTCTTTCGCTGCCTGTTCTGCCAATTCCAAACAGGCCTGTTCATCTCCATAAGTGTGCCCATCGGTGAGCAGGATGATGTAGTTGACGCGTTCGGGTGAATAACCGCGTAATGCCTCTTCGTAGGCAGCCTGAAGCCCCTGATAAATTTCTGTGCCGCCGCCTGCGTGAATGGCATAGATCCGCGAGCGATCCCCCTGAACGTTGCGGCGGAGACTCGATGGGATGATGACTTCGGCGCGATCGCTGAACGTGATTACGCTATAGTTATCCTGAGGAGCAAAGGCATTCATCCATTCGAGGATGGCAGTTTTGACCGTTTCCAGTTTCTCTCCCTGCATGGAGGTGGAACGATCAATGGCCAGCACGACATTCCACGGTGGACGCTGGCTTTCACCAGATGCTACCTCCATTTCGAGCAATACGTAAAGTAACTGGAGCTCGTCTAGTCGTAAGAGCGCGTTGCGGCTGTAGAAAGTCGAGAGGCGAATAGGCGATGGAGGTTCTTCCGCTGGCAATGTGGCATCGTATTCGGCGCGACGCTTTGCGTTTGAAAGTACTTCGTAGGCTTGCTGGACTTCCAGGAAAAGCTGCGTCTCTCCGGGCAGGACGTTCCTGTCCGGGTGGAGACGGCGCACAAGATCGAGATAGGCCTTACGTATTTCTTCGGGTGTTGCGTCGCGCGGGACGCCAAGGATAGTGTAGTAGTCAGGCATACTAGCCGTTCCAGCGCACAAGGATCACGCTGATGTTATCTGGGCCGCCTGCTTCATTGGCGGCTTCTACCAATTTTTCACATGCGACTTCCAGTTTGGGTGATTCGCGCAGAATCTGGCTGATTTTTTCATCTGGGACCACCCCCCACAGGCCATCGCTACACAGCATCAAATAGTCTGCCGGAGAGAGCGTGAAGGTGTAAATATCCGCATCCACAGCATCTCCCTGGCCAACAGCGCGATACAGGACATTGCGATTGGGATACGAGGCGGCCTCCTCGTGGGTAAGATGCCCCAATTCTTCCAAGCGCTTGACCAGAGAGTGATCGCGCGTGATCACTTCGTTGTACCCTCCTGGGTGCAGGAGATAGGCCCGAGAATCGCCGACATGAGCGACGGTAACCTGCTGGCCAATTACTACGGCGGCAGTCAATGTGGTGCCGCTCCCTGGCGCTTCGCGCTGGATGACGCGCTGCGCTTCGCTAAAAGCCGCCTCTAGGATTTCCCGAAGAGGCTGATGCGGAGCCTGGGGGTGGGGATCGAAGAAAGCGGTGAAGAGCTTGCGCAAGACATGGGATGCCACCACGCGCACGGCAAGGCTGCTGGCAATCTCACCATATTGATGCCCGCCCATTCCATCGGCAACGATATAGAGTCCAAAAGCGACACTGCCGCGGTTTCCTGCCAGGGTGGAAGTGAGCGCTAGCAGGCTATCTTCATTCAACTCTCGCTGGCGTCCGACCGATTGTCCACAAGCGGCCACCAGCTGGCTGATCTCACGGCGTGGCGCAGGCATGGACTGTCCAGCAGCGCGCAGCTCCTCTTTCGAAAGAGGTCTGGTTTCAACCTCCGATATAGCTTGCCTTGAGGTAGATGATTTTTTAGAACGCCATTTTCGCAAGAAATCGAACACGGTTACCTCGCTTTGCTAGGCCAGCAGGGCATAGAGTATGTGGTCGGCAGCGCCTACGTATACGACGTCATCGTAGACCAATGGCGCCGCCGTGATCGGACCGCCCATTTGGAATTGCCAACGCAGGTGGCCATTGCGGTAATCAAGGCAATAGAAAACGCCTTCAGCGTTACCAAAATACACCGCATCTTTGTACACGGTGGGGGAGCCACTAACCTGGTGCTCGGTGCGGAAGCGCCAGACTTCGCGTCCGCTGCGCATGTCTACTGCATAAAAATAGCCATCAGCTGAGCCAAAGAATATCAGGTTCTCGGCAGCGGTAGGCGTGGTGACAGAGCCTTTTCCCATGCGGAAACGCCACAAAATCCAACCAGTTTGCGCTTCGATGGCGTAGAACATCCCATCGAGGGAGGGAAAATAAACAGTCTGGCCGACGACAATCGGCGAGGCAGTCACTGCGCGACGTGCTTGCTGCCGCCACTTCAGCTCTCCGCGTAAATCAAGGCAGTAGAAATCGCCACTTTCGCATCCGACATAAATCCTTTCTTGGTGAATGAAGGGCGTGGAACGGATAGCATCTGCGGCATTGAAGGCCCAGATAGAGCGCGCCTGGGCAATGTTGACCAGATAGAGGTGGTGATCATCAGAGCCAAAAACAACGAAGCCTTCCGTGATGCGAGGGGACGAGCGAATTGGGCCATTTGTTGGGTATGTCCAGAGTAGCTTTCCGTTGCGGATGTTCAGGGCGTAGAGGTTGCCATCTTCGGAGCCGAAGAAAATCTCGTTTTCGTAAATTGCCGGACGGGTGACCACGCCTCCTTCGGTCGGATACTTCCAGAGGAAGGTGCCGCTTGCCGCATCCAGCGCGTAGAGGTTGTAGTCGTATGAGCCGATGAAGATATTTCCCTGGTGGATCGCCGGCGAGGCACGTATCTCATCCTCGCATTTGAATTTCCAGAGGGGCTTGACTGTGGAGGAGGCGAGCGGGGCGATGCTCGGCAAACGGGAAAGCGCTCCCGTCTTACGCGCTACGGCCAGCAGGGCTTCCTTCATGGCCTCGGCACTCGGATAGCGCTTGGATGGTTCGTACTCGAGGGCGGTGTTGATGACGGCTTCCAACTCAGGCGAGACGGAAGGGTTGATTTTGCGGATGGGGCGTTCGGCGAAGGAGAAA
Organism: Anaerolineales bacterium; assembly: GCA_046292855.1. GTDB lineage: Bacteria > Chloroflexota > Anaerolineae > Anaerolineales > Villigracilaceae > 630D-37. The sequence goes on along the minus strand of JBKBPX010000022.1, from coordinate 826 downwards.
GGCGGCTCGAGGCGCGGGTCGCGGCGAGTCAGCGCGTGATGCAGGGTGGCGCCCAAGGCGTAAATATCGGCCAGGGGGGTTGCTTCGCCGCGATATTGCTCCGGCGGCGAGTATCCCTCGGTGCCGATCATCGTGCCTTTTTGCCCGACTTGGAAGGTGCGCGCGATGCCGAAATCTACCAGCACCACATCGCCACTTAGATTGATCATCACGTTGGAGGGTTTCATATCCCGGAAAATAATCGGCTCCGGTTTGTGATTGTGCAGATAGGCCAGCACGTCACACAGCTGCACCGCCCAGTGGAGTACTTGTTCTTCCGGCAGGAATCCGGGCGTTTCGTTGATGATCGCTTCCAGGTCTTTCCCATGAATATACTCAAGAACGAGATAAGAGCGATTGTCCTGACTGAAGTAATCGTAAATGCGCGGAATAGAGGGATGGTTTAAAGTCGCCAGGATATTGGCCTCCCGTTCAAAGTTCTGCACAATTGTCTGGCGCACCAGCGGGTCGGGGGCCATGTTGATCATCTCTTTTACCGCCACCAGGCGCGGCACATTCGGAAAGTGCATATCGCGGGCGCGGTAAACCGAGCCCATTCCCCCTACCCCAATGACCTCCTGAATCAAATAGCGGTTGACCAGCAGAGAACCAGGGGCCAGGTGTTGGGAGGATGGGTTATCGGATGAGGGCGGCATTACGCTCTTGGTAACCAATAGACCTCCTCATGTAAGTGAAATTATACCCGCTCTGTGACTAGTGCTTTGTCCATTTTTCGTTTTGTGTATCTGGCTTTAGGCAGCTACACCATATACCTGGGAACGCATCC
>JBKBPX010000021.1:0-26919 GCA_046292855.1 Anaerolineales bacterium | reverse complement strand
GACCATGCCGAAGGCCAGATAGATGCTATAGGGAGAAAAGATCAGATTTTCTTCTGATGGCAGCGCGCGGTAAAGCTCAAAAGAGAAATTCGCTTCTCCTTGTATCAGAGGGGCTAGTTGCGCAGCAGGCAGGGTAATTGACTCGCGAGGCAAGCTTGAAACCGCGTATGCCGTGCCACCTGAACAGCCGACCAGAGCAAAAAGCAAAATTAAGTGTAGCAGGTGTTTCATGACAACCTCCTTTCGTTTGTGAAACGGTGGGGCGGTAAGAAGGTTCCCGGAAAACTTTTCGGCCTTGTTGCGTTGAGCGAATTGAACCCCCTATCAGCCTATCAGCCTATCAGCCTATCAGACTATCAGACTATCAGACTATCAGACTACCAGACTTCCCTTCTTCCCCCCTCCCTCAGGTATAATTCCTCTTCGGAGGTGCTATGGATAACCGTCAATTGGCGGCGATCTTTCGCCGCATTGCCGATTTGCTGGAAATCCAGGGGGAGATCGTCTATAAAGTGCTGGCTTATCGCAAGGCCGCCGATAGTCTGGAGACGCTCCCGCTTGAGGCGCGGCGTTACTGGCAAGAAGGCCGGCTGCGCGAGATTCCCGGTGTCGGCGAGGCCATCGAGGAAAAAATTGACGAGATCATGCGCACAGGGCGACTAGGCTTCCTGGAACGGTTAGAATCCGAGGTCCCGCCTACGCTGACCGAGTGGCTGCGTGTGCAGGGGCTGGGGCCAAAGCGGGTGGGGACGATTTGGCGGACGCTAGGGATCGTCACTTTAGCTGAGCTGGAAGATGCCGCACGTCAGGGACGCCTGCGCAATTTGCCCGGATTTGGCGAAAAGACGGAAGCCAATATCCTGGCCGGGATCGAAGCGCTTAAGCGCCGCCGTGGCCGTATCCCGTTGGGACAGGCATTGCCCCTAGCCGAACGCATCCTGGACGAATTGCGGCGTGTTCCGGGCGTGATGCGTGTGGAGATGGCCGGCTCCCTGCGCCGTATGCGCTCGACGGTGGGAGATGTGGATTTGCTCGCCGCAGCGCGTGATCCTGGAGCGCTCATGGAAGCCTTTGTCCATCTGGAGGGCGTGGTGCGCATCCTGGCACAGGGCGAGACCAAGTCCTCGGTGGAATTTTTCGACGGTTTGCGGGCGCAGCTTTGGGTACATCCACCCGAACGCTTTGGCACGGCCTGGCAGTATGCCACCGGCTCGAAGGACCACAATGTTCGGCTGCGGGAACGCGCTCTGGCGCGCGGCCTTTCCCTTTCGGAACATGCACTGACCCGCCTTTCAGATGGAGTGGAGATACTCTGCGCGAACGAGGAAGAAGTTTACGCCGCCCTTGGCCTGCCCTGGATTCCAGCGGAGCTGCGCGAAGATCGTGGCGAAATCGAAGCCGCAGAACGTGGCGCGCTGCCGCGCTTAATCGAAGTGAGCGATATTCAGGCCGATCTGCAAACGCATACTACTTGGAGTGATGGGCGCTTGAGCGTTCTGGAACTGGCGCGTGCGGCGCAGCGACGTGGCCTGCGTGTGCTGGCCATCACCGATCATTCAGCCGGCCTAGGCGTCACGGGCGGTCTGCGGCCAGAACAGCACGAAGATTTGCAGCGCGAGATCGAAGCCGCGCAACGGGAAGTGGGTGATTCCCTGCTTATCCTACACGGAGCAGAAGTCGAAATTCGCGCTGACGGGACGCTAGATTATCCCGCTGAGCTATTGGCACGCCTTGACCTGGTGATCGCATCTTTGCACACGGGGCTAAACCAGCCGCGCGAGCGCGTCACGGCGCGTCTGCTGGCGGCCATCCGCAATCCCCACGTGGATATTATCGGTCACCCGACCGGGCGTCTTTTCCCCGATCGCCCCGGCGCTGACTTGGATATGGAGGCTATCCTGCAGGCGGCAGCAGAACATGGGGTGGCTTTGGAAATCAACGCCCATCCTTCCCGCCTGGATTTGGATGATGTTTCTGCTCGCGCAGCGGCTGAGCGTGGCATTCTGCTCACCATCAACACCGATGCCCACAGCGAAAACGACCTCGATCTGCTCCATTACGGCGTGGCGATTGCTCGGCGAGCCTGGATCACCCCTGACCAGGTAATCAACACCTGGTCACCCCAGCGCCTCCTCGAATGGCTACACAGACCCCCTTCCCACTAACTTATCAGCCTACAAGCCTCTCAGCCTATCAGACCATCAGCCTATCAGCCTATCAGACCATCAGACCACCAACCACATGCAAAAACACGGTTTTCTCTACGCACTCGGTGCTTATACCATTTGGGGGTTGTTCCCCGTGTACTGGAAATCCCTGCATCAAGTACCGGCGATAGAATTGATCGGCCATCGCATCTTCTGGTCTTTCCTGACCCTTTTGGGCGTGTTGACATTCAGCGGCCAGGTGGGAGTGTTTTGGTATCACCTGACCCAAGCTCGCATCCGTCGCTTCTATCTCATTGCCGCGCTCCTGATCGGCTTAAACTGGCTGGTCTATGTTTGGGGAGTGAATAGCAATCATATCGTCGAGACCAGCCTGGGTTACTTCATCAATCCCTTATTGAGCGTTCTGCTTGGGGTGTTGATTTTGCGCGAACGCCTGCGTCCCTTTCAGTGGCTGCCGGTCGGGGTAGCGACCGCCGGCGTCCTTTATCTGACCGTGATTTACGGGCGCATTCCCTGGATTGCGCTAACTCTGGCCTGTACCTTTGCGCTTTACGGCCTGGTGAAGAAACTGGCACCGTTGAATTCGCTACATGGCTTGAGCCTGGAGACGGCGCTCCTTTTCCCGCTGGCTTTCGCCTACTTGCTTTACCGGGAAATTAACCGCCAAGCGGCCTTCCTGCATAGCGACACAATAACCACGCTCCTGTTGCTGGGTGCCGGCCTGGTGACCACTGTCCCCCTGCTGATGTTCGCTTCTGCGGCGCAGCGCATTCCGCTTTCGGCCATTGGGCTGATGCAGTACATTGCCCCGACCCTTCAGTTTCTCATCGGAGTGGCGGTGTATCGCGAGCCTTTCAGTCGCCCCCATCTGATTGGTTTCAGCCTGGTCTGGATGGCACTTGCCCTGTTTGCGGCTGAAAGTCTCTGGCAGGAACATCGGAAACGTCAACGGAAGGAGCCTGTCGCATGACACGTTTGGTCTTCATGGGATCCCCACAATTTGCCCTCCCTGCGCTGCGCGCATTGGCGGAAAACTATCGAGTTGTTGGCGTGGTCACACAGCCGGATCGCCCAGCAGGGCGCGGCCAGCAAGTCACCCCACCGCCGGTCAAAATTCTGGCGCAGGAGCTCGGCCTGCCAGTAGCCCAGCCCGTTCGCCTGCGTGACCCTCAGGCAATGGAGCAGCTGAAAGCATGGCAACCCGATTTGATCGTCGTGGCGGCCTATGGTCAGATTGTGCCGCCAGATGTGTTAAACCTGCCGCGCTGGGGTTGTCTGAATATCCATGCTTCGCTCCTCCCGCGCTGGCGCGGCGCGGCGCCGATTCAACATGCGATTCTGGCAGGCGATACGGAGACCGGGGTCACAATTATGAAGATGGATGAAGGCTTGGATACCGGCCCCATTCTTTTGCAGCGGGCGATCCCGATTGCAGCGGATGAGACCGCCAAAACGCTCACTGAAAAGCTAGCGAAGCTGGGCGCAACGCTGCTGCTTGAAACTTTGCCGCAGTACCTGAACGGCCGCCTTTCCCCGCGCCCACAACCTAGCGAAGGCGTGACCCTGGCACCGCGCCTGAAGAAGGAAGATGGCCTGCTGGATTTTTCGCTCCCCGCCGTCGTGCTGGAGCGTCGTGTGCGCGCCTTTTTCCCCTGGCCGGGTGCTTGGTTCATATGGCAGGGGGCACCGTTCAAGGTTTTGCGCGCTCGCGTCGTTTCGGATGTAAATGCCGACCCCGCTGCCCACTTACGCTGGCAGGGCTGGCCTGCTATCGGCACGGCGCAGGGATTGCTCGTGCTCGAAGAAGTGCAGCCGGCCGGCAAAAAGCCGATGAACGGCAAAGTCTTCCTGACCGGCGCCCGCCATTGGTAACCACCCACCCATCCCCGAACAATCTACCGCTCATCAACCACTATGGCTACCTCCTCCGGGATCATTTCCCTCCTTTCTCCCCGCAGCCTCGTCCTGATCGGCGCTTCTACCAACCCTGAAAAGCTGGGATATGGTATCGCGCGCAACTTGGTGCAGAGCGGCTATCCTGGGCGTATCTATTTTATCTCTCAACGCGCTGGGGAGCTTTTTGGCCATCCCCTCTATCCCAGCTTGGCAGACCTGCCGGAGGTGCCCGATCTCGCCGTGCTCAGCCTGGCGGCTGAACATACCCCTCAAGCCTTGAAAGCGTGTGCCGAAAAAGGCATTCCTGCCGCTATCATCATCTCTTCCGGTTTCAGCGAAAGTGGAGAAAGCGGCGCGGCGCTGGAAAAGGCCTGCCTGGAGATCGCGCGCACTGCTGGTATGCGCCTGCTCGGCCCAAACTGCATCGGCATCATAGATACCCATCTGCCGTTGGACACCACCTTCCTCCAGCCCCCCCTGCCTCTGAAAGGACAAATCGCTTTCCTATCCCAATCCGGTGCTTTCTGCGCCGCCCTGATTGACTGGGCGCGCCGAGAGGGGATTGGCTTTAGCCGCATCATCAGCCTGGGGAATCAGGCCGATTTGAGAGAGAGCGACTTTCTGCCCATCCTGAGTGAGCAAACTGATACCAAAGTGCTCGTGCTTTACCTTGAAAGCCTGAAGGATGGAGAACGCTTCCTCCAAGCGGCCAGGGAAGCCTCTCGTCGCCTCCCCATCCTGGTTCTCAAAGCTGGGCGTGGCCCCGCCGGACAGAAAGCCGCCGCCTCCCATACCGGCGCCTTGGCCACCGATGATGCCCTCTTCGAGGCCGCTTTTGAATGGGCCGGCGTGATGCGCGTGGAAAACGGTGAGCAGCTGCTCCGTTGGGCACAGGCGCTTGAATATCTGCCCCCTTTGCCCGCTCGCCGCATTGCCATCCTGACCAATGCCGGCGGCCCTGGCGTGCTGGCGGCAGACGCGTTAGAGCGCCACGGCCTGCAACTGGCTACCTTCCAGCCCCAGACCATCCAAGCGCTTCGGGCGCTTCTTCCACCGGCCGCCGCCTTGCATAATCCGGTGGATATGCTTGCTTCGGCCTCCCCGCAGACCTATGCCCAGGCCCTTCCCTTGCTCCTGGCCGATCCTGGTGTAGATGGGGTACTGGTCATCCTCCCACCTCCGCCGATGTATTCTGCCGAAGCAGTAGCTGATGCGTTGATCCCCCTTCTCCAGCCGATGCCCAAGCCGGTAGTGATGGCGCTCATGGGAGGAGACCAGGTAGCCGAGGCGCGCAAGCGCTTCCACGCCGCCGGCATCCTTTCGTATCCTTTTGCGGAACAGGCGGCGGAAGTGCTGGGGGTGCTGGCGCGGCGTCAGGAGCAGATCATCCGCCCTGAGCGGCCGGCTTTGGCGCATGCTTTCTCGGACCCTGAGCTGGAAGCCGCGCTTGAAGCCGCTCCTTCGGGATGGGTTGATCTGGGGCTGATCGAGCGCATTCTGCAAGCGATCGGCATCCCATCCTTGCCTTTACGCCTGGCGCGGAGTGCAACAGAAGTGCGGGAAACAGCGCACCAGCTCGGCTTTCCCCTGGTGATGAAAATCGCCTCGCCGGAGGTCTTGCACAAATCGGATGTCGGTGGTGTCGTGCTGCATTTGCAGAGTGACGAGGCGGCCGTACAGGCTTTTGAGACCATGATGGCGCGCTTTCGTGAGCGGATGCCACAGGCTCGTCTGAATGGTGTTTATCTGCAGCCGCAGATCAGCGGTGGCCGGGAGGTCATTTTGGGTGGGCTACGCCATGCCTCGCTGGGGCCGTTTGTGCTTTTTGGCGGCGGCGGGGTTGAGGTCGAAGCACAAGGCGATGTCGCCTTTGCCTATGCCCCCTTGAGCTTCGAGCAAGCAGAAGCGCTCATGGCGCGCACCTGGGCCGGCCGTTCTCTGGGGGGATTCCGCAATCAGCCACCCCTTGACCACGCGGCTGTGGCTCGGGCGCTGGTGAACCTTTCTTGGTTCATGGCACGCTTCCGCCGCATTGCTGAGTTTGAAATCAATCCCCTTTACGTTCTGCCTGAGGGAGTGTATGCTCTGGATGCACGTCTGCGCTTTCTGTAAGACAACTCATTGTGAGTTGTCTACAAATTTAGCCAGCTGTGAACAGTCACGCAGCAGAGTAGCGGGCATGGTGGGCCTTATTCCCCGAGGTAATCGCGCAATTTACGGCGGATAGATGACTGGCGCAGACGGCTGAGAGCCTGCGCTTCGATTTGCCTGACCCGTTCGCGCGTCACGCCCATCTTGCGCCCGACTTCTTCTAGCGTGTAAGGCTGCCCATCGAGCAGACCGTAGCGCAACTGGAGGATGCGCACTTCGCGCGGCGGAAGTGTGCTCAAGATTTCGTTCAGCTGTTCACGCAGCAAGTTGTAGGTAGCGGTTTCATCCGGCGGTGGCGCTTCCTCGTCTTCGATGAAATCACCGAGGACGGAGTCCTCTTCGTCATCTGTGGGGGTTTCAAGAGATAGCGGACGCCGTGCCACCTGAATCATGTTTTCCACTTTCCGTGGTGGCACACCCAGTGCTTCGGCGAGTTCGTCAATGGTTGGTTCGCGCCCCAGTTTCTGAGTTAACTGATGCTGGACGCGCAGGAGCTTGTTAATCTGATCACCCATGTGCACCGGCACGCGGATGGTACGCCCCTGGTCGGCGATGGCGCGCGTAACGGCCTGACGAATCCACCAGGTAGCATAGGTGCTGAATTTGTGTCCGCGGCGGTAGTCAAATTTTTTGGTGGCCCGGATCAGACCAATGTTGCCTTCCTGGATCAGGTCTAGGAAAGGCACACCGCGTCCCATATATTTTTTAGCAACGCTGATGACCAACCGCGAGTTGGCAGTGATAAGATGCTCGCGCGCTGCCCAACCATCTTCGATGAGCTTGCGCAATTCAGCGCGCCGTTTCGGACTGACGTTCCCCTTGGCCAGTTCCTCGCGCGCCATGCGCCCACGCTCGATGCGTTGTGCCAGTTCCACTTCCTCTTCGGCAGTGAGCAACGGAATACGGCTGACCTCTTTCAAATAGAGGCCGATCGTATCATCTGTATCAATATTGGCCAGGTAGTCATCCAGTTCACCCAGCTCTTTTTCTACTTCTGGAGCTTCTTCTTCAACGGCGGCCAGTTCCTCCTCGGGTGGTTCCTCGCCAGGGATTTCTTCTATGAAAGGAATCCCTGCGCTCATGAGTGCCGAGAAGGCCTCTTCCAGCTGTTCTACATCCTGCTCCGCTTCTGGAAAGAAGTGCAGAATGTCATCCAACGTGACGTAGGATTTTTGCCGTCCCAATTCAATGAGACGGGCAATAGGAGAATATTCTTCCTCTTCTTCGTCAAAAAGCAAAATGCGGTTGATGTCCATAGTCTCTTCGCAGCCAACATCCTAAATGGGGTTTGTTAACCTAGATACAGAATACACATTTTCGTTACAAAATTCAAGGGGCAATTTGCTTTCTATGGCGAGGGCGTAGCACTCGGTGGGGTGAGCGTTTCAGAAGGGGCAGGTATCCCTTCGACTGTGGGAGTTGTTGCTTCGATGGTGGGTGTAAGAGTGAATTCGGGCGTCGGTGTGATTGTCGGTGTCGGGGTAGCCAGGTAGGGTGGGTTGGTGAGAAGCTTGAGCAAGCTATCCAATCCAACCTTGCTCACGACTACAAGGCTCCCATCCGATTTGCGCACATAGTAACCGGTATTAATAGGCGTGACAGCACCTACCTCAAACGTGTAGGTTTGACCATTGCTGTAGGTGATGCTCACTTTGTAATCCGGCGTCTTCAGGTTGACCAGCTCCAGATCAATTTCGACGTGTCCCAGAATGCGCAATGTGGAAAGCTGGGTAATTCCTGCTTCTACCATGCCCTGGTCGGCTTCGCTCGGATTCGGGGAGGCGATCTCCCACTTGTTTTCGGCGTTGCGCCGAATTTCAATGGACGAGTCCTTGCCCTCGATTTTGAGCGCTGTCACAACACCGGCATCGGAGGGCAATAGATATTCCAGCCCGGCCGTAGGAGTAGCCTGGGTGGCCAGGGTCTGCTTACGATGGTTCAAATACCATCCGAAGCCGATCAGAGCAACAAGGAGAAAGAGAAGGACCCACGTGGAACGGCGAATCATAGTTCTACCCTCTCCTGCGACGTGCAAACCAAGTAGCGATTCCGGCAACCACGATCAAACCTGGCAGGAAACAGACCGAAGCCAGGAAAATGCTTACCCATTGCCATTGGCTTGGAATGACGAAGGTGCGCTGACGTGGCGTGCGCGGGGTGATATTGATCAGATCCTGCTGTTGTGCCGTCCAGTCCACAGAGTTGAGGAACAGATCGCTGTTCCCATACGAGTCAAAGAAATCATCATGGATAAATAGGGAATTGCCTATAACGACAATCTTCCCCTTCGTTTTGGAATTTTCGGCTGCGATAGCCAGCGTGAGGGGCCCCTGCTTGTCGGTCTGGGGGTCGAATTCTGCCTGATTGTTCTTCAGGGCTTCGAAGTCTGTCTCTCCCCATGACGATCGTGCGGTCTGCACCAGGGAAGTCTGGGCTACGTTTTCCGGTTGATCGGGGGTAGATAAACTGCGTGCTTGGGGCAGGACCGCAATCATGTTTAGCCCGCGTGTGATCGGGTGTTCCGCATTGTAGGTAGCTGTGATGGCTATGAGCGGCTGATTGCTGGAGAGATCGAAAATCAGATTGTTGTCCAGGCTGATTCCCCAGCTTTGGCGCAGATACTCGCTCAGCGGATCAGGTGCATCACCAAAATCGGTGAGCAAAGTTGGATCCTGGAGCAAGATAAGCGCACCGCCGTTTTCGAGATAGGTTTGGAGCAGAGATACTTCTTCCTCCAACAATGGCTTGCGCGGCCCGGCAATGATCAAAGTTCGCGCATCATCGGGGATTTTCCGCTCTGCCGCCAGGTTAAGGGTCTTGACCGTGTAGTTTTTATCCTTCAGCGCCTGGGCAGCGCGCCGAGCACTGTTCTGTGCATTGCCTTCTGGATCGGCTTCCCCGTGACCGCTCAGGAAATAGACGGTACGTTGCTCGGGAGTCATCAGGCGGATAAGAGCGCGTACCATCTCAGTCTCGGAGGCGTAGGCGACGATTTCCTTGCGGTCTCCCATGCGGAGCACAATCTTGCCATCGCCGGTAATCCCAGCCTCTTTGGCAGCTAGCGGGTTTTGGACAGGATCAATGAAGGTGAACGAGAATTTGCCCTTGCTGTTATTCTGGAAATCTTGGAGCAATTTGCGCGCGTCTTCGGCGCTCATGGCCATATTGCTGGAGTAGAAGGCAGTTGCCGTTACTTGGTCGGGCAAGGTGGCCAGGGCGCGCAGCGTCTCCGGTGCAAGGGTGTGCTGTTTATCCTCGGTAACATCCCAGCTCTGTTGGTTCTGGTAAGCGATCACATTGGCCGCAATGAGAATGCCCAAAAAGGCCAGGCTCATCACCAGGGTATTACTACCGTAACGCGCCTGGCGTCCGCTCAGAAAGCGGGCGACTTTCTGTGGTTCGGCAATTGCATATAGTCCCAGGCCGGCGAGGATCAGTGCAGCGCTGATGATGAGTGCGTTGTCCACCCACTCCGGGGAAGAAGGCGTGAATAAAGCCAAAGCCATGAGGCTTCGGAGAATGCCGCTGATAACCAATCCCAGGGTTGCCAGGGTGGTCAATACCAGACCAATCCAGGAGAGAATCTTGATGCCGCGCGTTTTCATTGCCACCTCCGCACTTCGATGGCCGTGGCACCGATGAAGAGGCCGAGCAGTGTCAGGCTCAGATAGTAGACAATATCGGTGAGTTTGATGACACCCTGGTTAAGCGAATCGTAGAAATGCGCGCTCATATCCAGGTAGGAGAAAAGTTCACCGCCTGTGTTTAACACGTTTGCCGGAGCGCCAATGAGCCACCAGAGTAACACGAAAACAGCCAGGGTGACGAAGAAGGATGCGATGGGGTTGCTAAAAAGCGCCGAGATGCCAGTTCCCAGCGCGAGCAGCGCAGCGGCTACGAGAACGACGCCCAGATAGGCAGAGAGCATGAGCATTTTGTCAATGCCAGGTTTGACCAGCGTATTCAATAGCAGCGGGTAGATCAAGGTGAGTGCCAAGATGGTAAGCAAAAACAGCAAAGCTCCCAGCCATTTTCCGATCACCAGCTCCCAGTCTGTGACCGGGGCGGTCAGCAAAAGCTCAAGCGTTCCCATGCGATTTTCGTCCGAGATCAAGCGCATGGTCAGCGCAGGGACGGAGAGGATGAGCAAAAAGGCAAAAGGCCCGGTAACGATATTGGGCGACGGCGCCCCACCTCCGAACATGGCATTGGTGGAATAGTATTGCATGTTAAGGACGAAGATAATCCCGATCGTGAGTAGCAACAAAAAGGCTACCACATAGGCAATCGGGGTAGCAAAATAATGCATATATTCGCGTTTGGCAATTGTCCAAATATTCCGCATAGGTCACCTCATTTCCTCGGATCGAGTGAGTTCGAGGAAGATCTCTTCTAGGCTCATCTGAAGCGGTCGCATTTCGAGCAAGTCATATCCATGGCTGACCAATGTGCGCGCCACTTCGCCGCGCACATCCTGACCGGGCGGGAAGTTGAATTCGATGCGTCCATCCGCAAAAGATTGGACAGCTTGAACACCCTTGATTTTTTGCAGGAGCTGAGCCGCCTCATCGGCATCGCCGCGCACCCGCACCAGGATGCGTTCGCCACCGCTCAACCGCATTTGCAAGTTGGCCGGTGTATCCTCAGCGACGATCTTACCCTTATTGATGATCAAAACCCGATCGCAAAGTTGCTGGGCCTCAGAGAGAATGTGCGTTGAGAGGAGCACAGTGCGCTCCTTGCCGATCTCACGAATCAAGTTGCGTACCTCGACGACCTGTACCGGATCCAAGCCGATGGTAGGCTCATCTAGGATGAGCACCTGGGGACGGTGGAGGAGAGCTTGGGCCAACCCAACGCGTTGACGCATCCCCTTAGAAAGGCTCCCAATGTAGCTATTGATGCGCTCCTCCAGGCCCACCATCTCGACAGCTTCGTCTACCCGATCTTCTGCGTCTGGGAGGTGGCGCAAATCTGCCATGAATTTGAGATACTCAAAGACGGTCATATCCGGGTAGAGCGGTACGGTCTCCGGCAGGTAACCCACTCTCCGACGCACCTCGAGCGACTCTTCTACCACATCGTAGCCAGCGACGATGGCCTGGCCCTCGGTAGGGGGCATATATGCGGTCAGGATACGCATGGTGGTTGTTTTGCCGGCGCCATTCGGGCCGAGGAAACCGATGATTTCCCCCTGTTCGGCATGGAAGGTAAGCCCATCAATGGCACGCCGCTTCCCGTAATCTTTGGTTAATCCCGTGACACGAATCATGCTTGTCCCTCTCCATGGTGAACTGGCGAAACAAAAAGCACGGCGGCCTTTCTGGCAGCGGTGCTGTTAACCAAAAAATACTATACTGAAGGGGAAATCGAAAGTCAAGGGGGAGGTTGAAACTCTAACGAAACGCTTAACTGCCGCTGGACGCTGGACAGTGGGCATCTTGACACTTTCTATCCGCTGACTGTACACTTGTAACAGGCTGATCCAATCTTCCATCGAGGAGAACGCACATGGGCTATCGTTATGTTGTCATTGGTGCTGGGCGACAAGGGACTGCCGCAGCGTATGACCTGGCGCGCTTTGGTGAAGCAGAGCATATTCTTCTCGCTGATGCGCGCCTGGAAGCCGCCCAAGCGGCAGCAGAACGCATAAATCGTTTGATAGGCAGGCCAATCGCTACTGCCGCGCAAGTGGATGCCGCCGACGAGAAGGCATTGGTTTCCATCCTGCGAGGTGCCGAGGTAGCCTTGAGTGCTGTGCCCTACTACTTCAACGTGGGCATTACACGTGCCTGTATTCAGGCGAAAGTCAGCATGAATGATATGGGGGGAAATACGGATGTGGTCTGGAAACAGTTAGAGATGGACGCCGAAGCAAAAGCGGCCGACGTCAGCATCGTTCCGGATTGTGGCATGGGACCCGGATTGATTAACCACATGGGAGTTTACGTAATGGAACTCCTGGACGAGCCACGCGAGGTATATCTTTACGATGCGGGGCTGCCCCAAAACCCGATTCCTCCTTGGAACTACCAGTGCACCTTTCATATCAATGGTCTAACCAACGAATACGATGGGGAAGCCACGTTTATCCGCGATGGGAAGATCGTGAAGGTGCCAACGTTTAGCGAGTTGGAATATATTGAGTTCCCACCATTGGGCAAGTTAGAAGCCTTCGTCATTTCCGGCAGCATGTCCACCACCCCTTATACCCATTTGGGAAAACTGCAGCGTTATGAGAACAAAGTCTTGCGTTACCCAGGCCACTTCTATACTTTCGAGGCTTATAAGCGTCTAGGACTCTTTTCTGAGACTCCCATCGAAGTCAACGGTCAGAGGGTGGTGCCGCGTCAGGTATATCACGCGCTGCTGGAACCCCAAATCAAGGCGCCGGCCGGAATGAAAGATATTTGCATCATGCGCGCTGTTGGGATCGGCAAAAAGGACGGGCGTGAACGGAAAGTGACCGTCGATCTGCTTGATCGCTACGATGAGACGACCGGCTTCACCGCCATGGAGCGCCTGACCGGATGGCATTGTGCCATCATGATGGGGTTCCAAGCGCGTCGGATCATCCCAGCAGGAGCTCATCGCATGGAGCAAACTGTACCAGCCTCGCAAGTCATGGAAGAAATCCGCAAACGCGGCATCGAATTTACTGTTCGTTGGGAGGATGTGTGATGGAATATCGTCAACTCGGCCAAACTTCTCTCCAGGTCTCACGGCTTTGCCTGGGAACAATGCAATTTGGTTGGACCGCCGATGAGCCGACATCGTTCCGTATCCTTTCTATGGCCTTTGAAGCCGGCATCAATTTCATTGACACTGCCGATATTTACTCTCGTTGGGTGCCGGGGCATCGTGGCGGAGAATCGGAAACCATCATTGGGCGTTGGTGGCGGCAAAGTGGCATCCCGCGCGAGAAGATCATTTTGGCCACCAAAGTGCGCGGACAGATGGGGGAGGGCCCTCTAGATCAGGGCCTCTCCCGCACCTATATTCTGAAGGCGGCTGAGAATTCCCTGCGCCGCCTCCAAACTGATTATATTGACCTCTACCAGACCCATTGGCCAGACCCGAACGTGCCAATCGAGGAGACCCTGCGCGCCTTCGATGAACTCATCCAGCAGGGCAAAGTGCGCTATATCGGTTGCTCTAACTATAAAGCCGAGGCCTTGCGAGGCGCGCTGGAAACTGCCAGGAAGAACAACCTGCCGCGCTTTGAGAGTCTGCAGCCACACTATAATTTGGTGCATCGAAGCGAGTTTGAAGGGGAGCTGGCTCAAGTGTGTCGTGAATACAACCTGGGTGTCATTCCCTATAGCCCATTGGCGGCCGGCTTTCTAAGCGGGAAATACCGTCCGAATTCTTCGGTTAAGAGCGCCCGCGCTGAAGGTGTACAAAGGTACTTCCGTGAGGAAAACTGGAAACTGCTTGACGAAATGGATAAGATGGCGGAACAAAAGGAAGCCTCGCTTTCGCAATTGGCTCTGGCCTGGCTGCTCCATCAACCATTGGTTACCAGCCCGATCATCGGCCCACGCACTCCGCAACAGTTATACGATAACTTGGCCGCGTTGAGTGTCTCGCTAACCCAGGACGAAATCGCCCATCTGAACGCGCTGACTGCTCATGCCTGACCATATCAGGAAGCCGGATTTGATTGTCGTTGGAGGTGGATTGGCCGGCAGCGAGGCCGCTTGGCAGGCCGCCGAACGGGGGCTTTATGTGCACCTTTACGAAATGCGCCCCCGCCATATGACCGGCGCCCACCAAACTGCCGATCTGGCAGAGCTGGTATGCTCCAATTCGCTCGGTTCGCGCCTCCCAGATCGCGCTTCCGGAGTGTTACAAAGTGAGCTACGCCGCCTGAAATCCATGCTTCTTGCCTGTGCTGAGGAAAGCGCGCTACCGGCCGGCAGTGCCCTGGCCGTTGACCGGGTGCTTTTTGCGCGCAAAGTGACAGAACGCATCGAACAGCACCCTAATATCCGTGTTATCCGTGAGGAAGTTACCGAAATCCCATCTACTCCAGCCATTATCGCCAGCGGCCCCCTGACCTCGCCCGCGCTCACCCAAGCCATCGTCCGCTTGACAGGGGAAGACCATCTGTACTTTTATGATGCCATCTCTCCCATTGTCACCGCCGAAAGCATCAATATGGATGTCGCTTTCCGGGCTTCGCGCTATGGGCGGGGCATAGATGAAAAGGGGGATTACATCAATTGCCCGATGAACCGTGACGAGTATGAGGCCTTCGTAGATGCCCTGCTTACAGCGGAACGAATTGAGCTGCGTGAGTTCGAGAATGAGATCCGTCAGGGGGTACGCGCAGGGATGGATCGTTTCTTCGAAGGCTGTCTTCCGATTGAAATCCTTGCCGAACGTGGACGTGATGCGTTGGCTTTCGGTCCCCTGCGCCCGGTCGGGTTGATTGACCCACGTACAGGAAAGCGCCCCTATGCGGTGGTGCAGCTTCGGCAAGATAATCTGGCCGGCGACCTTTATAACATTGTCGGCTTTCAGACGAATCTCAAATATTCAGAGCAGCAGCGCGTTTTTCGCATGATTCCAGGGTTGGAACGGGCCGAATTTGTGCGCTATGGGCAGATGCATCGTAACACGTTCATCGCTTCGCCGCGCCTGCTCTTACCTACTTTGCAATTCCGCGGACGCCCTGACCTGTTTTTTGCCGGGCAGATCAGCGGAGTCGAAGGATATATGGGGAATATTGCTACCGGCCTGTTGGCCGGCTGGAACGCAGCGCGCCTGATCCAGGGAAAGACGCCCCTAACCTTGCCCACCGTTACCATGTTGGGAGCACTCTGCCATTACGTGACCCACGCTTCACTCAAGGACTTTCAACCCATGAAGGCAAACTTTGGCATTCTGCCCCCTTTAGAGGGTGAAAAACGCCTGGATAAACGCGCCCGTGCTCAGGCTTACGCGCAACGTGCCTTAGCAACGCTGGATTCTTTTCTCGCAAGCCTCTCCGATGAGACCTTATCTTAACTGGTTGGCCACTTTCCTGTGGATGGGCGTGATCTTTTTCCTTTCTTCGCGTCCGGCAGACGAATTGCCATTTTTCGGGTTGTATGATCTGCTCGTCAAAAAAAGCGGGCATTTGGTCGGTTACGCAATTCTGGGATGGCTCTTTTCGCATTCCTGGGAAAGCCTGAAAATTGACCTCAAATGGGCACAAGCGCTGGCGCTGCTCTTCTCGCTGCTTTATGCCATCACGGATGAACTTCACCAATCTTTTGTGCCGGGTCGCCATGCAAGTGTGATAGATGTGCTGATAGACACGATAGGAATTGCGGTTGGAGTTTCTGCTTTTGGCCTGTTGCGGCATAAGTGGCAGGGGATGTCAGATGGACCTTTCCCCTCTCAACGCTCTTGATCTTTCGGCGCCAGGATTCCTGATCATGGTGATCGGCGCGCCGGATAGCGGCAAAAGTACGCTGGCACGCCTGATCTACCAAGAACTTTGTCGTCAGTATTCCTGCGTGGCTTATCTGGATGGCGATCCGGGGCAGAGCATTCTCGGGCCTCCGACCACGCTTTCTCTTGCCCTCAATCGTCGCGGGGATCGCGCTTTTCCGCCGCGTGGTCAGCTATGGCGACGCTTTCTTGGCGCTACTTCGCCGCGCGGTCATATGTTGCCCATGCTGGTACATGTACATCGCCTGGTGCAAACCGCGCGCCAAGGTGGAGCACAGGTTGTGGTATATGATACTTGTGGCTTGGTCAACCCCAGTGAAGGAGGGCTTGCTTTAAAACTGGCCGAAATCGAGCTTCTGCAGCCATCCATGCTCATTGCTTTTCAGCGCGAGAACGAGCTGGAGCCGATTCTCCGGGCCGCGCAAGCGTTTGCGATCCGCATCGCTCGAATTACGCCATCTTCGCAAATACAGCCGCGTCTTCCCGAACAGCGACGTAAGTATCGCTTGGAAAGGTTTAGGGAATATTTCCAATCCGCCCAAATGCTCACTTTCGATGACCTGGCATCCGTATCTATCATTGCTTCATCGCCGCTACAGCCATTCCAGTTGATTTCTCTGGAAGATGGCAAGGGATTTTTGCTTGCCCTCGGCATCCTTCAGGAGAATATCACCGCCAATGCCGTGACCGTCCTGACACCCCTTCCGATTCCGAAAAAAACGCACTGCCGTATTCTGCGTGCTGGAGACTTGATCCTGGATCCATCTACATTCCAAGAAAGGCGAATTATGCTAGAATGACTCTATGTCTTCTTCGGGCATTTCCAACGAAAAGACTTTAGAGAAGCTGATTAAAGAGGCCTGCCTGTTGACAGGAGCTTCCTGGGCTGTTCTGGCAAGTCGCGAAGATGACCAGTGGCAAATCCTTGTAACCTACGGGCTCAAGAAATCCTTACTCCAGGCCCTCCATTCGTATTTGCATCAAAGCGCCATTGATGCCTGGATGTGTGGCGCTTTTACCAGCCGCGCGGTGCGTTCGCACGTTTTTCCATTACATGGATTGTCACCGGAACGCGCTACCCTCTTTCCCCTCTCAGGAAGCCTTTCGGTAATTCTAGTAGGAGGAACGGTTTCTGCCGAGCATCGGCGCTTCTGGCGTGCGCTAGCCGAATCTCTACTTCCTCTCAAAAAGACATCGGCAGAAGCTGCTTTGACCCAGCTTCAAGAAAAATTGCTTGGCGATTTGCCTGAAGCGGTTGCACAGCTATTTCGCGCCTTTATCGTTCAAAGCCATGCCGAAGGAGGCTGGTTGGCTATCCATCGCGCAGAGCGTTTTGAGGTCAAATACGAATATAACTGCCCCCAGGCGGGGGGGAAAGTGCTCTTTCCAGAGGGGGAGCCATTAATTTATCGCCTTTATCGCTCGCGCGAGGCTATTGCACTCGATCCAAAACGTCCGGACTGGAAACACCTCCCCCTTCTCAAGGGCGATGTTCCAGCACAGGGTTGGTTGGGAATTCCTTTTCATGTCGGGAATCGGATAATAGCGATTCTGGTGCTCTGGCGCAGGTCTCCTTTCCTGTTGACAGAGAAGAAAATGCTTGAAGAACAAGCACGTCGCCTGGCTCTTATTTTAGAAGCCGGATTGCTTTTCGAGGAAATGACCGGCTATCTGCATCGCCTGGCTTTGTTGAACGATTTTACCTTCACCATTTCGGCCACTCAGAGCGTGGATCAGGTAATCCGCCGAACTTTCGCTTTGCTCGAGCGCTCGTTCAAGCCGGATCGGGTCTTTTTGGTGTTGAGGTATGGAGATTTAATGCGAGAATATCGAATGCAAGATTCCCGTTTGGAGGTACAGGTATTTCCGGCTTCCGAGCATCCCTTTGGCGCCTACCTTTCCGCGCGACGCCGGAGCAACATCCTGGAAGGTGCAGAAGGAGAAGAGATACGCTCTACGCTTTACGTACACTTGCGCCATCGCGGACAGACCATTGGGTTGATTGTGCTTCAGAGTCGCACGCCCGGTGCGTTTAAAAGTCATGATGAGCAACTTCTCGGCGTTTTGAGCGGTCATCTTGCTTCACTGATTGAGTATAGTCGCTTGCGCGAGGATGCCGAGGCGCGTGCTCGTCGTCTTGGCCTGATCCATGATGTGATAGAGCAAATTATCGGGTTGTCCGATTTGCAGGAAATTGTGCAAATTGTGGCCGATCTGCTAGCTGAATATTTCTCCTATGAATTTGCCCAAGTCACCCTTTTCGAAGAGCCCAGCTACAAAGGATGTGCCGGAAAATCTCTCGATGGGCTTTTTTCGCCAAATGGGCTTTCGTTCGAGGAATTCCTTTCTCGTCAGGCCATTGAGAAGGGAGAAAGCCTGCTGCTCAATCTCTCCCCATCAGAAATGCTCACGGGAAGACAAGCATGGCGGCCGGCCTCGGCAATTGTTGTGCCATTGCGCAATGGGCCCCAAATTATGGGTGTATTGCTGGCGGTAAGTAGCCAAGCGGATGCCTTCAGCGAAATTGACCTCGTTGCCCTTGAATCTCTGGCCGGCATCCTGACCGCCGTCACCCGTAACGTGAAACAGTACACTTCTCTCCAGCATACGGTACAAGAATTGCGTGCTACCCAATCAGAACTCCAGCGCCAGATAGAAATCCATCAGCTGACCGAACGACGTCTGATTCAAGCGGCCAAGCTGGCCGCAGTTGGCGAGATGGCCGCGGGTGTTGCTCATGAACTTAATAATCCATTGACGACCGTAGTGGGTTTCAGCGAATTGATCCTTCAAGATTTGCCAAAAGATTCGCCATTCTATCCCGATCTTGAAGTGGTCTTGCGCGAAGCCCGCCGCGCAGGCGAGGTGGTGCGACGTTTGCTCGATTTCGCTCGTCAGGGCGAAATCACCCGGGCGCGTTATGATTTCAATTCCATTGTGAATGATGTCCTTTCCCTGGTGCGCCACCTGCTCCATACCAGCGGCATACATTCCCACCTTGATCTCGGCGACGATCTTCCCTGGGTCTATGTGAATGTCAATCAGATGAAACAAGTGCTGTTGAATCTCATCCACAATGCCATTCAGGCTATGCCTGCTGGGGGGGATTTGATGATCACAACTCGCCACTGTGAGCGCGAAAATCGTTCCTGGGTCGTGTGCTATGTTAAGGATAGCGGTGTTGGCATTCCGGCGGAGTTGCGAGAACGCATCTTTGAGCCGTTCTTTACCACTCGCGCCCACCAAGGTGGTACTGGATTGGGGCTTTCTATCAGTTACAATATTGTGGCCGATCACGGTGGAATGCTGGAAGTCGAAAGTGAACCCCAGAAGGGTTCCTGCTTCAGTATCTGGTTGCCGATATGAACCTGGCGGAAAAACACATTCTTGTTCTCGATGACGAACCGGGCATCACCCTTCTATGTGAGCGCCTTTTGCGCCGTGCTGGGGCTTCCGTAGTGGGCTTTACTGTCGCGAGGCAGGCACTAGACTATTTGGGCCAAAAGCACGTGGATTTGCTCATCGTGGATATTCGCATGCCCGATATGGATGGCTTTAGCGTGATCTCCCTCGCGCAACAGTTGCAACCGGAAATTGCCATCCTGATCATGACCGGTTTTGGCACAATTGAGACAGCGATCCGGGCCTTACGCCAGGGAGTGGACGGATTGCTGCTCAAACCTTTTGCAGAAGGGAGCGAGTTGATTCAGGCCGTACATCTGGCCTTAGAGGATCACCAGAAGAAGCGAGATGCCTCGCGCATGCCGATGCTGCGTGCCCTGTTTCAAGTCACAGAAGTCCTTTTCTCTGAGACAGACCCGCACCGCTTGGGAGAGCTTATTACCCAGATCATTCGTTCTCACCTCCAAGCTTCCCAGGCTGCCCTCATCAAACAAGAGGAGGAAAAGCTTCGTTTGATGGCTGGCCAAATTGCCCTAGATGGAACGGCTTTCCTGCAGAGGGTTCTGGAAGGCGGTCAGCCGCTTTTGCTCGGAACGCATCCCTATGATGAAGAGACACAAAATTTCCTGCAGCTCAATCACGTTTCTTTTGCCATGCTCGTCCCTTCGGCCCGCCATGGCTCCGCTCACCTTTACTATGCTGGGCGGACGGATGTGCCCTTCCGAGAAGTGGACCTGGAAATGTTCAGCCTGTTAGCACGCCAAGCCTCCGTTGCTTTGGAGAACGCACGCCTTTACTCCGAATTGCGCGATTACGTGCGCCGCGTGGAAGAATCGCAACAGGCGCTGGTCCAGGCTGAGAAGATGGCCACTGTGGGACGACTGACCGCCTCTATCGCCCACGAAATCAACAACCCTCTTCAGGCCTTGCAAAATTGCTTACACCTGGCAGGTCACCCGGAATTGCCGATGGACGAGCGTATGCACTATTTTGAGCTGGCCAGGCATGAACTGGAACGCTTGCGCACGATTGTCGGCCAAATGCTCAATTTTTATCGCCCATCAGCCCAGAACGAAGTTTTTTCTTTGTCGGAAGTTTGGGAACATGTATTGAAGTTGATGCAAAGTACATTAGAAGAAAAGCATATCCAGGTTGAATCCCTATGGCCGGATGAAGTGCCATCTGTTCGAGGTTCAAAATCGCAAATCCAGCAGGTCTTTTTGAATTTGCTGCTGAATTCCATCCAGGCTATGCCCAATGGGGGAGTAGTTCGCTTATGGACTCAACGCCGCAGTCGTATGATAGAAGTTTACTTGCAGGATAGCGGTCCGGGAATCCTGCCAGAGGTCCAAGCGCATATCTTTGAACCGTTTTTTAGTACCAAAGAAGGAGGTGCCGGGTTGGGATTGACCGTTAGCTACAACATTATCACTTCACATGGCGGACGGCTGGAGCTGGTCACAGACCGGCCGGGTGGTGCTTGCTTTCGCATTTCTTTGCCCATCGTTTCACAAGGGAATCCTCTCGAGGCGAAAAAATATGAGACCCCACTTGCTCATCGTGGATGATGAACCAATTACTGCTCAATCCTTGATGGAAATTTTGCGCCTGGAAGGATATAGTGTAGCTGCCGTATATAATGGCCAGGCGGCGGTGGAATATGTGCGCACCCACCCGGTGGATTTGATGATCGTGGACTTGCGAATGCCGGGAATGGGAGGAATCGAAGTGGCACAAGTGGTTAACCAGATTTCACCGGACACCGAAATAATTTTCTTAACTGCCTATGCCAGCACCGATACCGCTATCCAAGCATTGCGCCTGCGGGTACATGATTATCTGGTCAAGCCGGCTTCACCTCAAGACGTGATCAAGAGTATTCAAAAGGGACTGGAGCGTCGTGCTGCGCGCTTGAGCGCCAGGGAAAAGCTGCTTGAAAAAGAAGCTAGCAGCCACCTTGTCATGCTGCCGAATGGCATTCAGGCCGATTTCAACCGTCGTTTGCTTTGGCGAGGGGAGGTCAAGGTGCGTTTAACGGTTGCCGAGAATCGCCTTTTGCAAATTCTGGTGGAAAGTGCCGGCCGCGTCTTTGGCCATCGAGAATTGATTTTGTTGGTACAAGGTTACAATGTGGCTCCCCACGAGGCTCCTGAGTTAATCCGTCCATTGGTCAGTCGCTTGCGCCATAAGATCGCCGCTTTTCCGGGCCTCGAAAAGTGCATTGTGAGCGTGCGCGGTAGTGGCTATATGTGGGATGAGACCCCCTTAATGCTCCAAAAGCCATGAGGGATCGTCACCTGGTGCTTACTGGTTTTATGGGGAGTGGAAAGACAACGGTCGGGCGCATTCTGGCGCAACGCCTGGGCCGGCGCTTCGTGGATACCGATGATGAAATCGTGGCCCGTTTGGGTGCTTCTATCCCGGAGATTTTTGCCCGTTATGGGGAGGAAGAGTTCCGCCGAGTGGAAGCCCAGGTGTGTCAGGAACTTTCGGCCCAATCTGAGCCACTGGTGATCGCTTTGGGAGGGGGAGCGTTGCTCAATGCAGAGACGCGACAGAAGCTGGAAGAACGTGCCATTATCTTTTCTCTTGCCTGTGATCTGGGAGAGATCCTGCGCCGTCTGGGAAAGGGGGAAGATCGGCCACTTTATTCGGGAAACCGAGAAAACCTAGAGCGATTGTTGGAATCTCGGCGGGTCATCTATATGCGCTATCCCCAAATTGACACCACCTTCCGCACTCCGGAAGCAGTAGCCAATGCAATTTTGGACTTATGGAAACAATATCACTGACCATTCCTCCAACCTCCTCCAGCGAGGGCGTTCCTCTCTATCTCGGTAGAGGGCTGTTAGAGGCCTTTTTGCCAGATTTCCTTCTCCAGAAAGGCTTTTCCGCAGTCTTTATCATCACCAATGACACATTGGCGCCGCTCTATGGCGAAAAATTACAGAAACGAGTAAAAGGCAGCACCTTGCTGATTGTTCCAGATGGGGAACGCTTTAAGACACTGGAGACAGCAGTTTCGCTCTACGAGCGATTGCTTGAAGCAGATGCGGATCGCAGCTCGGTGCTGGTCGCGCTGGGCGGCGGTGTGATCGGTGACTTGACGGGGTTCGTGGCGGCAACCTTTCTGCGCGGGCTGCCATTTATCCAGGTGCCTACTTCGTTGTTGGCGATGGTGGATGCAAGTCTGGGAGGTAAGGTGGGGGTGGATTTGCCCGTTGGGAAAAATCTGGTTGGAGCCTTCAAAGATCCACTGGCTATCGTGAGCGATTTGGCTGTGCTGGAAACGCTACCCGAAATCGAATTTCGCAACGGATTGGCCGAGGTGCTCAAAGCCGGCTTGATCGGAGACTCCGATCTCTTTTCTCGCCTCGAGCAAGGACAGATGGAGCCATTGCAGGAAATCATCTTCGCGGCGATCCGTGTTAAGGCAAGTATCCTGGCCAAAGACCCTTTTGAACGGGGCGAACGCGCTTTCCTAAATTTGGGGCACACCTTCGCTCATGCTATCGAGCAGGCGACAGGGTATCAGGTGCCTCACGGGCAGGCGGTTGCGGTTGGGTTGCGGGCATCCGCCTGGCTTTCGGAGCGTTTGGGGCTTGCTTCGGCTGGGCTGAAAGATCGGGTTGAGCGCACTCTGCTACGGCTTGGTCTGCGATCCGCTGTGCACGAAGCTCAGGTGGAGGACATGCTCCGGGCAACGCAGTATGATAAAAAGCGGCAGCAACGCCGATTGCGTTTCATCCTTTTGAGAGAGATTGCTCAACCCTTTATCACATCTGAAGTGCCGCCGGAGGTACTTCGGGAAACTCTGGAGGTGATTCATGAATATCCTGATCATCAATGGGCCAAATCTGAATCTGTTGGGGACGCGTGAACCGCACATCTATGGACGGATGACATTGGAGGAGATTGAGGCGCGGCTGCGGGAGCGGGCAACCGAACTCGGCGCTAGCTTGCGCTTTTTCCAAAGCAACCACGAAGGAGCCTTGATTGATGCCCTGCACGAGGCGCGCAGCTGGGCACAAGGACTGATTATCAACCCAGGTGGCTACGGGCATACCAGCATTGCGCTGCGCGATGCAGTGACGGCGCTGGGGGTGCCGGCTATCGAGGTACATCTCTCGAACTTGGCAGCGCGCGAGCCTTTCCGCCAGCACTCGCTGCTGACCGGAGCTTGCTGGGGACAGATCATAGGGCTGGGGTGGAAAGGATATGAGCTGGCACTGGAGGCGCTGGTTTGGCGCCTGGAAAATGCATAGCCAGCCGAATAATTGGCAAATTCCAGGAAAAGTAGCTTGTGAGAGCGGATGCATTCAATGGAGCAGAGATGGCCCTGCCGAGTTGTCGGATCAAGAGACGGCCCGGCCATCGTCTTTCTGCACGGTTTTCTTGGCTCTGCGGATTCTTGGGCTGCGGTGGCAGAGATCTTGGCCGATCAATTCTGCTGCCTGTTGCCCGACCTGCCCGGCCATGGTCATAATCAAACCCGCCTAGGACGCTGGCCCTCATTAGGGCAGTGGGCACTTCAGCTGAATTCTCTCTTGGATGAGCATGGCGTGGAGAAAATTCACCTTGCAGGTTATTCTCTGGGTGGCAGACTAGCATTGCGCTTTGCTCTGGAGTTCCCGGAACGCCTCCTGTCACTTGTGCTGGAAAGTGCCTCACCAGGGCTGCGGACGGAGGCGGAGCGCGCCGCGCGCCGAAAACTAGACCGAATGCGGGCACAGGAATTGCGCATAGGCCAAAAACGAGTGTTCCTGGAAGAGTGGTATCACCAGCCTATTTTTGGAAAAATTAATGAAGAACGGCGCGAACGATTGATCCAAGCAGGGCAGGGGAGTGATGCGCGGCAGATGGCTTTGATTATACAAACGCTTAGTCCCGGCCGCGAACCTTCTCTTTGGGATTCCCTTTCGCTTCTTACGATGCCCATTTTGCTCATTGGGGGAGGGGAGGACCAGGTCTATTGCAAGATTCTGAAAGAA
The DNA here is from genome assembly GCA_046292855.1 of Anaerolineales bacterium. Taxonomy (GTDB): domain Bacteria; phylum Chloroflexota; class Anaerolineae; order Anaerolineales; family Villigracilaceae; genus 630D-37. Next base: position 2,870 of record JBKBPX010000021.1, on the reverse strand, counting down.
ATGGCCGGCCTGATCCGTCAGGTTCGTTTGCACCTTTTCCCCGGGATAGGACATAATGTTCATGCCTTTTTTCCGCAAGAAGTGGCTTCACTCCTTCGGGAATTCTTCTTGGGTCTGTGATTTTCGGGTTTGTCTGTTCTGGTTGAAAATCTCGTCGTATGCTGAGTCCAGCTCGCCGCTGAAATGGGCATAACGACTGGTTGTAGAGATGCTTTCGTGGCGCGCCAATTCCTGTGAAAGTTTCAGATTGCCCTTGGCCAGATAGGTGATGGTGACAAAGTAGTGACGGAAATCGTGAATGCGTACCAGGTGGGGGTCAATGCCCATTTCGGCCATACGTCCTTTGATGGCTTTCCACATTGCGCCACTGGTGATCGGACGAATGCGTTTGCTGGCGCGAATATCGTGGCGGGCGAAAAGCGGTTGAGAGGCGAGTGGCATTCGCGAAGGAGGGTAGTGAGCGTCTCTTTCGCGTAGATACCAACGTAACGCATCTAGGGCACGATTGGAAAAGCGAACAACTGCTTGTTTATCGCCCTTGCCGATGATGATGGCACGTTGCTCATTCCAATCAATATCGCCACGGCGCAGGGCACAGGCTTCTGAAATACGCAAGCCGGTGTCGGCCAGGGTCAGGATGAAAGCGCGATCGCGTAGAAGGGCTAGGTTGACCAAAGGGGCTGCGCCAGGGATAGGAGCCATTTGTTCGCAATTTGTGATTATTTTCTCAATTGTGTCACGATCGAAGTGCACTATACGTTTGCCTTGACGCCGAGAGTAGTGTTCTGTGGCTTCCTTGATTTCCATCCAGTTCCCGGCGCGCAGAAAGGCATAAAAGCGTCTAACAGCCGTGCGATAGACCAGCTGGGTGGCAGGTGATTTTTCCTGGATAGCCTTGAGGAAGCGGATGTAGGTCTCTGTGTTCAGTTCCGCCTCTTCGCCAACGATGTTCAGGAACTGTGCCAGCGCGTTGCGATAAGTAGCGATGGTGCGCGGAGAGCGTCGGAGTGTACTTAGGAAGTGCTCTATGTGGTCACGCATGAAGGCTCCTGACAAATATAATCATTCGATGTAACGTAAATTATATCGAATGATTTGTAAAAAGTCAAGAAAAAACTGGACAAATTACCCGGGTAACCACCCTACCCTAGTGTTTTTGTCAGATTGGTTTTCCTAGCAGCAGCCATAGGAATTTAGTAGCACAACTCCTCAGAGTCATGCTACAACTTTTGTGCGGATACCCTATCCTCCTGCCCTTACCTAATGTAAAATTATGAGGCCGCTGTAGAAACTCACAAAAATACGACAGGCTAGAAAGCCTGTCCTACGCCCCGTAGGACAGCCTTTCCAGGCTGTCAAGATACCTGTAGGACAACTCATTTGAGTTGTCCGCCGAAAGGAGCGCAAGATGACAAACTTAATCGGTCAATCCCTCGGTCGTTACCACATCCTCGAGCGCCTCGGCGAAGGCGGCATGGCCACCGTCTACAAGGCCTACGACACCCGCCTGGAGCGCGATGTGGCTGTCAAGGTGCTGCGCACTGAGCAATTTGCCCCCGCCGTGCTGGAGCGCATCCTCAAACGCTTCGAGCGCGAAGCCAAGGCACTGGCGCGGCTGACCCATCCCAACATCGTGCCCATCATTGACTACGGCGAGCACGACGGTGCACCCTACCTGGTCATGCCCTATTTCCCCGGCGGCACGCTCAAACAGCGACTGAAAGACCTCGGCAAACCCATCCCCTGGCCGGAAGCCCTGCGCTTGCTTTTGCCTATCGCGCGGGCATTGGAGTATGCCCATCAGCAGAGCATTCTGCATCGTGATGTGAAACCATCCAACATTCTCATCACCCAATCCGGCGAACCCATGCTCACCGACTTCGGCGTGGCCAAAATCCTGGACATAGAAGACGGCCAGACGCTCACCGGCACGGGCATGGGCGTGGGGACGCCTGAATACATGGCTCCCGAGCAGTGGACCGGCAAGGTCACGCCGCAATCGGATGTCTATGCCCTGGGCGTGGTGCTGTATGAGATGGTCACCGGGCGCAAGCCCTTCCAGGCCGATACGCCAATGGCGGTAGCGCTCAAGCAGGCCACCGAGTCCCTGCCGCGCCCGACGCAGTTCGTCCCCGATTTGCCGGAAGCGGTGGAGAGGATTTTGCTCAAGGCGTTGGCCAAGCAGCCCCAAGACCGCTATGGGAGCATGGCGGAGATGGCCGCGGCAATGGAGAAGGCAGTGCTGGGTGCAGAGGGCAGACGGCAGACGGCAGACCGTCCACCGTCCACCGTCTACGGTCCACCGTCCCTAGACGACGCCGCCACCGTTGACCAGGGCGTTACTGGCGAGACGGTGATGCAGGAAGAGAGCAACCTACAAAATAAGGAGTGGTGGAGAGGGAATGAATTGCAGGCCATGTTTAAACAAGGAGTGGCAGCCTTGCAACGCCAGGCGTGGTGCCAGGCCTATCATTTCCTCGACGCAGTCTTCCAGCACGACCCTGAGTATCAGCAGGAAGGCCTGAAAGTTTGGCTGCTGCGCAGTCAGGCCGATCAGGCGATGCGCAAAGAGTTCCAACGATGGAGACAAGTTCGCCTGTTCAAAATCAAAAAAGGTTGGTTCGACTCCGTTACGAATTGGTCTGTGGTCTTCTCTGCAGATGGACGGTATCTGTTTGTCGGCTGCTCTGACGGCAAGGTGAGAAGAATATCTATGGCATCGGAGGAAATTATTGCTTGGGATACAGGGACTTTTGAGAAGGTTTTCTGGATAACCGAATATTCTAATCAAGTTTTGGCTCTGGCCGTGAGCAGCAAGATACAGATCTGGGACACAGAAGGCAGTCGCATCCGCACCCTGGAGGGGCACA
>JBKBPX010000020.1:0-26935 GCA_046292855.1 Anaerolineales bacterium | reverse complement strand
TTGCCGACATTGAATTCATCATCGTCACCTCGGAACTGGAGGCGCTCCTGCTTGAGCTGCAGCTCATCAAGAAACACCGCCCCCGCTTCAACGTCCGGCTGAAGGACGACAAGCGCTACCCCTACATCAAGGTACACTGGGCCGATCCCTTCCCGAAAGTCACCGTGACGCGACAAATGGTCAACGATGGCTCGCGCTACTTCGGGCCTTATGCCTCGGCCTGGGCTGTCCACCAGACCCTCGACGTGCTGCGGCGACTCTTTCCCTACTTGACCTGCGATCGGGAAATCACCGGCCGTGATCCCCGCCCCTGCCTTTATTATGACATCAAGCTGTGTGCCGGCCCCTGCATCGGCGCAATTGACCAAACCGGCTATCGCCAGATGATCGCCGACCTGATGAACTTCCTCAGCGGACGTGGCGAACAAATTATCGAGCGCTTGCAGCAAGAAATGCACCAAGCCGCAGAGGAGCTGCGCTTTGAAAAGGCGGCTCGCCTACGGGATCAAATTCAGGCCATCCAAGCGGTCATCGAAAAGCAAAAGATCACCTTCGGCCAGGAGATGGCCGATGCGGATATTCTGGCAATGGCACGGGGAAATGGGGAAGCTTGTGTCCAGGTTTTCTTTATCCGCAGCGGGAAACTAATGGGACGGGAATATTTCGTCCTGGAAAACACCGCCGAAAGCGAAGATGCCGAGATTCTCGCCCAATTCCTCAAGCAATTCTACGCCGAAGCCGCCAACGTACCCGAACAGGTGATGCTCCCTCAGGAGATCGAAGAAGCCCAGATTATCTCCCAATGGTTACGCACGCGACGCAGTGGAGAGAAGGTGGAAATCATGGTACCACGCCAGGGGCCGGCTCAGGAATTGCTCCAAATGGCGCTGGAGAATGCCCGTGAGACTCTGAACGTGCTGCGAGCGCGCTGGCAAGCCGATACCCATCGCCAAGAGGAAGCATTAGCCGAGCTACAGCAGGCACTTTCCCTGCCACGCCCTCCCAATCGGATCGAATGCTATGACGTATCCAACACACAGGGCATGGCCATCGTCGGTGCAATGGTGGTTTTTGAGCAGGGCGTGCCGGCCAAATCCCTTTATCGCCGCTTCAATATCGAAAGCGTGAGCGGCCTGCCGGATGATTTCGCTTCGATGGAAGAAATGCTCACCCGACGTTTCCGCCGCTGGCAAGCCGCCCAGGAAGCCGCCAGACAACCCGGAGCAAAACTCGATCGCGCTTTCGCCGGCCTACCCGACCTGATCGTCGTAGATGGTGGCAAAGGTCAACTGAGGCGCGCCGTGCAGGTGTTACGTCAATTTGGCCTCTATGGTCAAATTCCCGTGATCGCTCTTGCCAAACAACAGGAAGAAATCTTCCTTCCCGAACGGGAAGAAAGCCTGCTCCTGCCGCGCACCTCGCCCGCACTCTACCTTTTGCAGCGCATCCGTGACGAGGCACATCGTTTCGGGTTGACCGCTCACCGTCAAAGGCGCACGAAGCTCGGCCTGGCATCTCGCTTGGAGGCTATTCCCGGCATTGGGCCGGCGCGCCGTAAAGCGCTCCTGCGCCATTTCGGCTCCATCGAGGCAATTCGCAATGCCTCGCTTGAAGAACTGGCCGCCATCCCCGGCATGACGCGCGCGGCGGCAGAACAGGTCAAAACCCATTTGGAGTAATTTCCCTGCCACAGGAGGAGCTTATGCACCCTGCCTTCCAATACGACCACTATTTGCTCAAACGCCAGGTCCTGGCCTTGACCGGCAAATTTCGCCTGTATAATCCCCAAGGTGAGTTGGTGCTCTTTTGCGAGCAAAAGATGTTCCGGCTGCGTGAAGATTTTCGCCTCTATGCAGATGAGAGCAAAAGCCAGGAAGTGCTCATGATCAAGGCCCGGCAAATCCTGGACTTTGCCGCAGCTTACGATGTAATAGATAGCCTGAGCGGGGAAAAGGTAGGGGGTTTGCGACGGCGCGGCTTCAAGTCTCTATTCCGCGACCACTGGGAAATCTTGGATGCCCAGGATCAGCCACTTGCTATATTGACGGAGGATACCTTGTTCCTGGCGCTCTTGCGCCGTCTCCTGTTGGGTGCTCTCTTGCCCCAGAACTATGACATGCTGATAAATGGCCAGCGCGTTGCCGATTTGCGTCAGCGCTTCCACTTTTTTCGTTATGAGCTGAAAGTGGATTTCAGCATGGATACCATGCGCCGTCTTGACCGGCGCCTGGGCATTGCTGCCGCTATCTTACTGGCAGGGATCGAAGGAAAGCAAGGAGGAGGATAAATGCCCCGAGAGCCACTCTTTGCCGGTCTGGTCGTTGACGAAGATGGGAATCCTGTGGAAATAGCCTATGTAGGCAACGAACCATGCTACGTGGTCAACGATGCCGGCTTTCGCAGGCACATCCCATCCGAACAGGTGGACTTGGAAGTCCTGCGCCAGATGCGCGAGATGATCCGCGGCAATGAGGGAGAAATCTCTGCCCAGGCGGCCAAAATGATCGGGCAGGACGATCTCTTCACACGGGCAATGATCGAAACCCAATTAAAAAACCTGGAGGCCCATTTCAACACCTTACTCGAAACAGGCCTCCCAGAAGAGACACGGGCTTATCTGGGGATGATGGGCTTCAAGCTGGTGATCAACGTCCATGGTGAAATCGTGCGCTTGGAGCAGCCAGGCATCGCCTCCGATGAGGACTAGGCGCGCACTGCCGGTTCTGCCGCAATTTCATAACCGCGCCGCAGTGCCTGGAAGTTAAGGGGAAGCAGGTTGCGATGACGCGTTGGCAAATGAGCTTCCAGGGCTTTTTCCACATCTTCCAGCGAAAGTTCCGCCAGGAAACGCAGCAATGCACCCACTGCTACCATGTTCAATAGACGCCGATCGCCGATTTCCTCGGCAATCTCGTTGCAAGGGATAAACACCTCGGTAATATCTGTGCGTTTGGGACCGCGATCCACCATGGACTGATTGACGATCAACACCCCTCCTGTCTTGACTAGCGGCTCGTACTTATCAAAGGAGGGCAAATTGAGGACAACCGCCAGTGGCGGATACTTCACCAAGGGCGAGCCGATCTCCTCATCCGCTAGAATCACCGTGCAATTGGCTGTTCCGCCGCGCATTTCCGGGCCGTAGGATGGAATCCAGGTCACTTCTTTCCCCCCATCCATGGCAGCATAAGCCAACACCTGACCGGCAAAAAGCACACCCTGCCCACCAAAACCAGCGATGATGATTTCTTTTTGCATCTCGGCCTCCTAAACCCGAATTTGCGCCACTGCCTGGCTCACCCGATAGTCTCCGATGGGGAAGTAGGGCACCATCTTTTCTTCGACGAAACGCAAAGCCTCGATTGGACTCAATCCCCAGTTGGTCGGGCAGGTCGAGAGTAACTCTACCAGCGAAAAGCCCAGACCCCGCACCTGGGTCTCAAATGCCAGGCGGATGGCTTTCTTGGCTAGGCGGATGTTTTTGGGGTCATGCAGAGAGCGTCGCACGACATAAGCGGCACCCTCCAACGTGGCCAACATCTCTGCCATGCGGATTGGGTAACCTTGCGTCTCCACATCGCGGCCATTTGGAGAGGAGGTCGTCTTCATGCCGGGGAGAGTGGTCGGCGCCATTTGACCGCCGGTCATGCCGTAGTTGGCGTTATTAATAAAGATTACCGTGATATTCTCCCCGCGCGCTGCGGCATGGACAATTTCACCCATGCCGATCGAGGCCAGATCGCCATCGCCTTGATAAGTGAAAACCACGCGATCGGGCAGCACGCGCTTGATGCCGGTGGCCATGGCCGGGGCACGCCCATGAGCCGCTTCGACGAAATCGCAATCGAAATAGTTATAGGCGAAAACCGCGCACCCGACCGGCGCCACGCCGATTGCCTTATCCAGCACCCCCATCTCCTCCAGCACTTCCGCGATCAGGCGATGCGCCACCCCGTGTGTACATCCTGGACAATAATGGGTGGGCACTTCGGTCAGGCCGGCAGGGCGAGTAAAAACGAGGTTCGATGGAATGCTCAGTGTGGTCATTTTGCACCTCCGTTCGTCCTGGTCATGCGTTCCAACCAGGCCAGGCGTGGATCCTCATCCAGGGCCGGGGGATGTTGCACCAAATGGTGAATTTCATCCAGGATTTCATCGGGGAAGGGCACCACTCCACCCGGACGGCCATAGAAACGGATCGGAACGCGTCCCTTGTTAGCCAATTGCACGTCTTCCAGCATCTGCCCGGTGTTCATTTCTACCACCAGGAAGCCACGGACATGCTGGGTCAACTCGTCCACGAGAGCATGTGGGAATGGGCTCACGCTAATTGGGCGTAGCAGCCCCACTTTCAAGCCCTCCTGACGCGCGGCGCGCACCGCCGAAAGGGCAACGCGCCCGGCCGTGCCGAAGCCGATCACGACAAATTCGGCATCGTCCAGGTAATATTCGCGATAGCGCACCTCGTTGGCCTGAATCTCCTTCCAACGTTGCATCAGGCGCAGGTTGGTTTGCTCTTCCTGGTATGGATCAAGATAAATGGACGAGAGCACGCGCCGTTCGCGCCCCTGCTTGCCGGTCACGGCCCAATCCCACTGGCGATGATAGACCGGCTGCATGGGCGGCATCTCGGCCGGCTCCATCATCTGACCGATGCTCCCATCGGCGATGATCATCACGATAGTGCGATATTTCTCCGCCAAGTCAAAGGACATGAAAGTCAGGTCAACGGCTTCTTGGACGGAGGCCGGTGCCAGCACGATGCGCGGGTAATCCCCGTGCCCACCGCCGCGCACGGCCTGGTGGTAATCCCCCTGAGAAGGAGCGATGTTGCCCAGGCCGGGCCCGCCGCGCATGACGTTGATCAACACGATCGGCACCTCCGTGCCGGCGATATAGGAGATGCCCTCCATCATCAAAGAAATGCCGGGGCTGGAGGAAGTGCTCATGACACGTGCCCCGGTACAGGCGGCGCCATAGATCATGTTAATCGCCGCCACTTCGCTCTCGGCCTGAACAAAGACGCGCCCCAGTTCGGGCATACGCCGCGACATCCATTCCAGGACTTCCGTTTGAGGGGTGATCGGGTAACCAAAATAGGCCTGCAAGCCTGCCCGAATCGCAGCTTCGGCGATGGCTTCGTTTCCCTTCCAGAGTTCACGTCCCATCTCTGCCTCCGTAAGCTAGGCTACAGCTGCGGCCGGCGCCTTCGTCACTTCTCGATAAACGGTGATCGCCGCATCTGGGCATACCAGACCACAAATAGCACAACCCGTGCAACCTTCCTTGAAAATATGAGCTGGGTGATATCCCTTCGGCGTTAATCGAGACATATCCAATTCCAACACTCCCTGCGGACAGGCATCCACACACAATTCACAGCCCTTACAGTACAGCGGATTGACTTCAATCCAACCTTTTGCCGGCATGATTCGCCTCCACACAATTTTTGGGAAGTCGGAGTAAATTTGTACTTTTACCTTATTATCACGGCGCTACCGGAAGGTGTGTAGTGCTATGCGTCATATCGGAAAAGAACAAATATCACTTGGGGAAAAAAGAATCCGAAGGACTCCTTCGGATTCTTTTCTGTAGGCTCTCATCTATATGAATAGTGCTTCTGCGGTTCGCTTCAGCATGGGCACACCCCGCACCTCCGTCTCGTAGAGTGGCACCAGTGCCCGCACCGAACCATCAAATTTTTCCCAGATTTCGTCCATATAGCGATCCTGCATGGCAACGCGATTGCGCACAAACTCTGGGGAAACGTCCGTTACCTGGGAGCGCTCGATGAGCATGTTGACAATCACGCCGCCAACCGGAATGCCAAAGTCGTGGAACCAGCCGATAAAGCGTGTAATCACGGCGATCGGCAGGGCCTCGGGCAGGGTCACGAAGAAAAAGGCGGTCAATGCCTCATCGGTCAGCAAGGTGCGCGCTTTCGCCATACGATCGCGGAAAGCGACGAGGTAATCCATCAGGGGGTCTTCTTCCTTCTTCTTGGTGAACGAGAGCATCTCCCGCAACGTGCGCGCCTCTTCGCGGCTCTTGAGCATCTTGTTCACCCACAATGAGTACACCTTCGACATACCCAACAGACGGCGGGCATTGGCAGTTGGCGCCGTGTCAAAGACGTAGACATCGTACTCATTGCGGAACATCAGATCCACCATGTTCTCGAACATGGCAGATTCTTCAAACGCCGGGTTCATGGTTGCCGATTCGACGAAATCATCGGCTTTGGTGGAAATATCGGCGAATTTGAGGAACCACTGGATTTTGTCACGGATCTCCTGCTTGGAGCGCTCAATGGTATCTTTGGTATCAATCTCGTAAGCCCAGAGATTGGGAACGCCTTCTACTGGAGTGTGCTTTCCGAAAACGTTTTGTCCCAACAGGCCGCTCAGGCTGTGCACCGGATTGGTCGAGGCCAGCATCACACGCCGTCCCTGGCTGGCCAGCCAGATAGCAGTTGCCCCGGCCATGACGGTCTTCCCGACTCCGCCCTTACCCCCAAAGAAGATATAGCGGAGTTGTTGATGTTCCATCACGTAAGCGCGCATAGAAGTCTCGATCCTGCTGCTCATGGCTACCTCCTAGTCCCCATACATGATCTTTGAAAGTTTTGCGATCATATCCAATCCGGTGACATCGCGCTCCATCTCCGGTACATAGGCCGCGACTTGGGAGCCGAACAAGCGCTCGATTTCACGCAGATACTTCTCCTGCATTTCAATCCGATTTTTGAGATAGGGGGGGATATTCTGGTGGAGCAATTCACGCGGCACGACGCGATTCACCACATAACCGGAGATCGGCACATCGAAGCGCGCGAACAATTCAGCAGCCTTCTGCGTATCAATCAGGATCATCTCCTCCGGCACTAGGACGAAGAAGAAGGCGGTTTTTTCCTTATCGGTAAGGATGCGAGAAGAGGCATTGATGCGGCCACGGATGTATTGCAGTTCACGCAAAATTTGGTCCTCTTCTGTTTCCTTTTGACGCTTCAAGCGCGCCACCATCTCTTCGTATTCACGCATTTCCTCGCGCAGCTTGGTGATCTTAGTAATCCACTCATCATAGACCTTGGCCATGCTCAGGTAATACAGGGCATGTCCGAGCGGCACCAGGTCGTAAATGTAATAATCATACTTTCCCTCAACCACGATGTCTACCACCGCGTCGAAAATGGCGCTCTCCTCCATGGCCGGCTCAGCCGAAGCCGCCTGGATATATTGCTCAATTTCTTCCGGCACACTGTCAAAGCCATACATATCCATGATCTTCTGCCGAATTTCCTGCTGATAAACCTTGATATGCTGATCGGCGTCAATTTCTTGCGCCCAGAGGTTCTCCATGATCTGGACCGGCCCTTTCCCGAAAATATCGCGCTGGAAAATATCCGAAAGGCTTGCCTGCGGATCAACGGAGAAGACGAGCACCTTTTTACCTTGTTTGGCCAGCCAATAGGCTGTGGCGGCAGAAAAGGTTGTCTTACCTAACCCTCCCTTTCCCCCGAACATGATATAGCGACGTTCCGGATGTTCTTCGAAAATTTTGCGCAGCGAGGTCATGGCAGTTTCTCCTAGAACATGGCGTCAGAGATATCTTTTTCGCGCAACAGGCGGCGCTTCCAGGTGGAAATCTGCGGCACCACGTAGGGCAACAAGCGCAGACTGTAATAGGGCGGTAGGATGGGGATGCCAATCATATCCCCCATCGTAATCAAAATGAACAGATGCTCCATGCTCGCCCGGGTGCGCAACGCATACCGACTCATGTCGTGCGAAGCCATCCCATACAAGATCTCTTTCAAGTTCTGCCAGAAACTCTTTTTCTCTTCGGTCATGGCTCTCTCCTTTGTGCAAATTAGAGTCCTTCCAAGTGGTAGTCATGTTCATCCGTGAACTCGCGTTCGCGGAGCACGCGCCGTTTCCAGGTTTCGACTTGCGGTACAACATAGGGAAGCAAACGCAGGCTATAATAAGGTGGCAGGATCGGCACACCAATCATATCCCCCACAATTGCCAGCAGGAACAAGTTCTCCACGTCGGCGCGCATTTCCAGAGCATGTTGGGCAAATTCAAACCCCATCATGCCGTAAAGGAACTCGCTAACCGCCTGTCTCCACCGGCTCATTGGTTGCTTAGGTGAATGGTTCATATTATACTACTACCAACCTTTCTGATGGAGGTGTCAATGGATTCCCAATATTGGATTGTGCTGATCGGTGTCATCATTGTTGCCTGGTTCGCCTTTGGCATGATCTATAACCTGCGTCGCGGCGATCGCATCCTGAAGTGGTTGCGAGGTGGGTTGCCGGCTATCGGCCCGAAGACCACTTTTCGCTGGTTAGGCTCATCCGTAGTGGAAATGGTCATCCAGCAGGCCAAACGTCCCTTCCGGCGGCTGGACACTTTGCTGGTGTTGGCGCCGCGCGATGTTTTTTGGATGTTGCTGATGGCACGCCTGCAAGGAAGGGAAGATTTCCTTATCTTTCGCGCCCACTTACACACCCCGCCTCTGATTGACCTTGAGCTGGCAGATCCAAGGAGCTGGAGTGGAAGAAGCGCTCTCAAACAGGCACGCGCACGCAATTGGGAATCGCGTCCTTATGGGAACTTGGAGTTAATGGCGCCGCGCGGGTTACTGGAATTGGCCTCTCAAACCCTTGAGCGCTTGGAAGAGCCTATGCGCACTCTCTCGCCGCGTTACATTCGCTTCAGCCTGCGTCGCCAATCTCCTCATCTGGAAATCCATCTTCCTTTTCCAGACACGAAATCTACCGATGCCCACGCCTACTTTGAAGCGCTACGCGCCCTAGGACAGTGCGTTGGAGAACGATAAACTGCTTTCCCACAGAGATGGACGGGAACACTTATCGTCCACTGTCTACCATCCCCCATCCATCCCCTTAGGCACGCCCGACAAATACAACCTGGTTTGATACGGCAGCACATTTTCGCAAAGAAGGGAGACGCACAACGCGTCTCCCTTTTCCGTTGCTTCGGCTTTCGCTAGGCTTAATCGGCTGCCGCCGCTGCGGGTTTGGCCTCGCCCTTGGCATAGCGCCGATAGGCCTGATAACCATCCCAGCCGATGAAGAGAGCGGCGATGAAGAGCAAGATGGCGATCAGGATCATCGCCCAGCCACCGATGGCGATCGCGCCACCCTTTGGCACAATGGTGACGAACAAATTGCGCGCGGTGATCAAGGTGGCCGCCAGCGTGGTGATATACATGAAGAGCATCGGCCAGAGGGCAAAAGCAGGATTGCGCTTGGTGGATTTCAGCCATACGCTGACGATGAGCAGGCTGAGCGCCGCCATCAGCTGGTTCGCTGCGCCGAAGAGCTGCCACAGATACACCCAGGTGCCGGTGAGCACCAGAAGCATGGTCAAGACCATCGAGACAATGGTTGAGACGTGCATGTTCTTCAACGCAGGCATGACTTCACCCAGCCATTCCGAGAACGTGACGCGCATCACGCGGAAGATCAGCTGGGTGACCGTCAGCACGATGACGATGAACACGCCAAAGCCCAGAGCTGTGCCGAAAGGCCTAAATCCATCGCCAAAGATCACACTGAGCAGGCTTCCCACGCCGGCTGCGAAGCGGCCACCGCCACCGCCGCTGCCAGGGATGGAAACGGCTACCAGGGCTAACAGAGCCAGCGTGTTCTCCGTGAACATGGCGCCGCCGCCTACCGGCAGCCCGTCTGTCTCGTACTCCAATTGCCGTGCCGTTCCAATCGAGCCGAAGAGCGCATGCCAACCCGAAATCGAACCACAAGCAATCGTCACGAAGAGCATCGGCCAAAGCGGTTGCCAGGGTTTGCTCGGATCAAACACAAAGCCCAGCGTTTTGATCGGTTCCAGAGCGAAGGTGCCAACTTGTGGCTTGATGAAAGGAGCAAGCACGGCACCAATGGCACTGAAGCCAATCGCAAGCAAGGTTACCCAGAAACCGATATAGTTAACCGGCTGGGCAAAGCGCCAGATCGGCAAGGTGGCCGCCAGATAGGAGAACACCAACAGGAAGAGCGCCCAGAACAGATAAGAGGGCATGGTGTTGATTAACCCTGTCTCCGGATCATAGAGGGCAGTTTTCGGCTGCTTCCCATCCACAGGGAGCGGCACGCGCGGATCAACACCCGTCGGGTCGGTGACCTGCATCACCGGCTGACCTCCCGTGATGGAATCAACCGCTTTGTTCAAAGCTACCGTAGCTCCGTTGATCGGCCCTACCCAGTTCCAAGCTTTCTTCTCCGCGTTCCAGGTGGCGCCAAAAGGCCCCAGGATCATCGCCAAAATCGTCACGCCTACGACGATCACAGTGACCACAATCAGATCCATTTTCCAGCGATAGAGCATCTGCCCGGCCAGGAAGCCCATCACGCCCAGTATGATGATGCCAAAGGGAACATCTGGGCGCGCTGCCATGAGCGCTGACATGATGCCCATAAAGGCGCCGGCCACCAGCAGCAGGTAGAAGAAGATGAACACGAACAGGATGGTGCGGGTGCGCGGGCTGATCAAGCGATGGCTGATGGCGCTCAGGCTATTGCCATCATTGCGCACGGCTACCATAATCGCCGTATAATCGCTCACCCAGCCGATGAAGGAGACACCGATCGCCAGCCAAAGCAGCGAAGGCAACCATCCCCAAATGTTTGCCGCCGTAATCGGGCCGACGATTGGACCGGCTGCCGCAATAGATTTGAAGTGGTAACCATAGAGCACATTGCGGCTGGTGGGCATGAAATCTACCCCATCCATGTACATGCGCGCCGGAGTGGCTTTCTTGGGATCGGATTGAATGATATCGCGATCAATGCGGCGCGCGTAGTAGTTATACACGAGCCAGATGTAGATGGCGCCAAGTACGACGATCCAGAAAGTATTCATACGTCTTCCTCCTCAGGCAAAAGATAGAACGAAGCATATCACACGACACATATGGGTTGCACCGCGACAAACCATTATCTTCCCTATAATCACCTCCTTTCAGCTTCACGCCGGGATCATTTGCGCCAGCTGCCTCTCCAATTCGGAACGGGCAACTGCAAAAGCATCCTTTCCGCTCGAACACACTCGTCCATTGATAATTACCGCCGGGTAACGATGCACTCGATAACGCAGCGATCTCCAGAGGCCCTGCGGCGATGCAGCGTCAATCACGCGAACGCTCACCTGATCACAGTAGCGACGCAAGATCTCCTGCACCCATTGCATTAGGAGACGATATTCCTGGAAAAGGTCAGCAGGCAGGCTACTTTCTAGTTGCTCGCGATGCACCTCGGTTGTAACCCCCATTTCGTTCCACGCCAGTTCACAGTGGCTACAGTGGTAATACGCAGTGGGGGCATAAGCAATCACTTCTACCTCTAAAGGCACACTCATATCTTCCTCCTTTGGCCAAAAACAAAACGCGCCCATGGGTTTACCATCGGCGCGCAAGATTATCCTTTCAGCCAGGCAGAAAGCCAAATCCAGGCTGTATCCTCGCTATATACTTTCAGACTAGATACCACGAGTATTGGGATCATCGTTTCCAAAACACCTTTGGGTCACTAGATAAAAACCCAAAAAGTGCATGCCGGTTTAGCGCGAGGAGCCACTGTAGAAAGATTTTATTACAAAAACGGGGGTTGTCAAGGTTCTGGACGCCCCATTTTTTCAAGGCGTGAACGCACCGCGGCGGCGTGAGCCGTCAATCCCTCGGCCTGGGCAATGATCTCCGCCGCCGGGCCAATGGCTTGTAGACCATGCTCGTTCACATCTACCAGGTTAATAATCTTGATGAAGTCCCACACATTCAATGGGCTGGCAAAACGTGCCGTACCGCCGGTGGGCATGGTGTGACTGGGACCTGCCACATAGTCCCCCAAAACCTCAAAGCTACGTTCACCGAGGAAGATGCCTCCGGCATTCTGGACTCGACCGATCCATTTCCACGGATCGGTGAGGAGCAAACAAAGATGTTCCGGAGCATACTCATTGGCCAGCTCAAAGGCCTCATCTAAGTCACGCGTTAGGACAATGCCGCTGTTCCGCGTCAGAGATTGCTGCAGAATATCCTGGCGGGTCAGCATTTCCATCTGATGGGCGACTTCACGGGCTACCTGTTCGGCAAGGTTCCGGCTAGGGGTGAGCAGGATGGCAGAGGCAAGCACATCATGTTCGGCCTGGGCGAGGAGATCGGCGGCCACATAGCGGGGGTTGGCACTTTCATCGGCAATGATCAGCGTTTCCGTTGGGCCAGGTAAGCCGTCAATCCCCACAATTCCGTAGACCTGTCGCTTCGCCAGGGTAGTGAACAGACCGCCTGGCCCACAAATCTTATCCACGCGCCATACGCTCTCGGTGCCGAAGGCCAAAGCCGCAATGGCCTGCGCGCCGCCAGCACAATACACCGCATTCGCTTCCACCAAGTCGGCCGCCACGAGGATAGAGGGATGGGGCAGGCCAGTATCCTTTTGAGGAGGCGAGACCACGGCCAGAAAGGGTACTCCTGCCACGCGCGCAGGAATGGCCGACATCAGCACCGAACTGGGCAACGGCGCGCTTCCCCCAGGCGCATATATCCCCACGCGTGCGATCGGACGAATAAGCTGTCCTAGTGTTCCCTCTGCAGTGTTCATAATCCAGCTTGTGGCCGGTTGACGCCGATGAAAGGCCTCAATGCGCTGTGCCGCCAAGCGCAGTGCTTCTACGACTTCGGGTTTTAACATTTCATAGGCGGCGCGAATGGCCTCCTCAGGCACCCGTATTGCCACAGGTTCCTTCCCGTCCAGAGCGCGTGCCCATTCCCGCAAGGCAACATCGCCACGCTGGCGCACATCGCGAAGGATGCGCCGCGTCGCTTCTTCGGGGGAGATTCGTTCCCCAAAGAGAGCTTCGAGACGAGCCAGCAGCGCTTCCGGGACAACAATCTCATCCCAGGCACGGCGTTGCAGGATGCTGGCGCGGGCAGCATGCACTTCATGATAAATCGTTAACATAACCTACTCCCTTCTAGTTCGTTGAAAAAACAGAGGTCTCCCTCTTCGACTGAAAAGTTTACCCGAAAGGCTGCCATTCGGCAAATTTTCAGGCACTTTCCCAGAGACTTCGGAAGTCCGAGATGCGATATAATAGGCAAAACTTTGCCGGCCTGTTGCCAAGATTACGGAAAAGGAGGCCCATTCTCGTAGATTCCAAAAAAGGCCTATCCGCACGCAATAGGTGGTATAACTTCTACGAATTAAGGGAGGAAAAGATGCGCTTCATTCGTCTGATTTTTTCTCTGTTTGCCGTGCTCCTGATGCTGAGCGCCTGCAGCCCACAGCCTAAAGTAAACAAGGTGCGCATTGGCACGCAGCCCTGGATCGGCTACGGCCCATGGTGGATCGCTCAGGAGAAGGGGTTGTTTGCAAAATATGGCCTGGAGGCGGAGTTGGTGGACTTCGTGCAGGATACAGAGGTCAATGCCGCCTTTGCTTCCGGGAACATGGATGCCGCCAACGTAGCCACTCATACGGCGATCAAATTATTTGCCAACGGGTTAGACCTAAAGATCGTCTTGCTTGAAGATGCTTCCTACCAAGCGGATGCCATCCTGGCGCCGAAATCCATCACCTCGATCAAGGATTTGGCCGGCAAGTCGGTGGCCTACGAAGAGGGTTCGACCAGCGATCTGCTCCTGAACTATGCGCTGGCGCATCATGGCCTTTCTCTGGCAGATATTCAACCGGTGCCCATGCCCGCAGCGGATGCCGGCTCGGCCTTGATCGCCGGCAAGGTGCAGGTGGCAGTCACCTATGAGCCGTATATCTCCGCCGCCTTGGCCGAAAATCCCGATCTGGCCCTGCTCTACACTGCTGCAGAGCGTCCAGGGTTGATTTCGGATGTCTTGATCGTGAACAGCAAGTTCGCCCGTGAAAATCCCAATGCCGTGCGCGCCTTGCTCAAGGTCTGGGATGAAGCGATGGCCTTCTATAAGTCCAACCCGCAAGAAGCCCAAGCGATCATTGCAAAGGCAGTCGGAAGCTCACCCGAGGAGTTGAAGACGGCCTTTGACGGGGTGCGTTTCTATGACCTGAGCGAAAACCGCGCCGAATTGGGTGGTGAGTTCATGGCCGTCATGCAAGACGTGGCCGAGGTCTCGCAGAGCATCGGCCTGATCGAGAAGATCCCAGATCTCAAAGCGATCGTGGACACCACATTTGTCAAATAATCCAGACCAGGACGGTGGGCAGTGGCAGGAATGGTGGATCGTAGGCGGCGGACAAGGGATAGCGGTTGAGGTGATATGGGAAAGCGCCCATCTCTCTTTGAACTGCGTAGAAGCATCCCCCCACGCTGGTATTGGGGAGCAGGCACATCGTTCATCGGCTTGTTCTTGCTGATCTGGGTGCTGCTGACCGGGCTAGGCCTGGTCTCGCGCATCTTCCTCCCTTCTCCCTTCGCCGTGGGGCAAGAGTTGATCCGCCAAATCGAAAGTGGCATCCTTTGGCAAGATGCGAGCGTCAGTCTCTACCGCATCACCGTGGGCTGGCTGCTCTCCACCTTATTTGCCCTGCCCATCGGAATCTTGATGGGGAACTTTCACTTCTTCGAAGGGCTATTCGAACCCTTCATTGACCTGGTGCGTTACATGCCGGCGGTTGCCTTCATTCCCTTGACCATCCTCTGGCTGGGGATCGGCGATTCACAGAAATTTGCCATCCTTTTCATCGGCACGTTTTTCCAGGAAGTGCTGATGATCGCAGATAACGTCAAGACCGTGCCGCGTGAATGGATTCAGGTCAGTTACACTTTTGGATTGAGCAAATGGGAGGTGTTGCGTAAGGTGGTGTTGCCGGCGGCCATGCCGGGTATTTGGGATACCTTTCGCATCACGCTCGGCTGGGCATGGACCTATCTGGTGGTGGCCGAGTTGGTAGCCGCCAACCTTGGCCTGGGCTACCGCATCATGCGCGCCCAACGCTTCTTGGAAACGGAAACTATCCTGCTGGGCATCCTGATCATCGGCGTGATGGGACTGGTGACCGACTACTTCTTCAAGATCACCTATAAGCGTTTATTCTCATGGGCCATCCAATCGCGATAAAAGCCAAACTAGAGCTGGAGCATGTCTGGAAACGCTTTCCCCTGGCAGGTGGACACGAACTGATAGCCATACAGGATGTGTCACTCTTCGTAGGCCCCAATGAATTTGTCTCGTTGGTGGGACCTTCCGGCTGTGGCAAATCTACCCTGCTCATGATGGCGGCCGGCCTGGAGACGGCCAGCGAGGGGGTAATTCGCGTCAATGGCCAAGAGGTGGCAGGGCCCGGCAGGGAGCGAGGGGTGGTATTCCAGTCCTATACCCTCTTCCCCTGGCTCAACGTGGCCGAAAATGTGCGTTTTGCGTTGGCCAAAAGCGGGCTTGGGCGGGCAGAACAGGAGGAACGGGTGAAAATGTACCTGCAACGGGTAGGACTCTCTGAGTTTGCCCGAGCCATGCCCAATCAGCTTTCCGGTGGGATGCGCCAGCGAGTGGCCATCGCACGGGCACTGGTTGCCCAACCGGAAATCCTGCTGATGGATGAGCCTTTCGGCGCTTTGGATGCCCAAACACGCCTGCTGATGCAAGATTTGCTCCTTCACGTTTGGCAACAGGAGCAAACCACCGTCCTTTTTGTCACGCATGACGTAGAAGAAGCGATCCTGCTCTCCGATCGAATTTACGTGATGACCGCCCGACCTGGGCAGATCAAAGCGGAGATCGTGGTGGACCTGCCGCGCCCGCGCTCATTGCTGGAAACCGAGGCGCTGCCGCGCTTTGTAGAATTGCGCCGGCAGATATTGGCGCTCCTGCGCGCCGAAGTCCAAATATAACAGGAAAGCGGTGGAGCGGCCGCGCTCCATAGACCCTTCTTGAGCGCGCCTCGTGTCCATGCGAAAGCTGTAGCACAACTCTCGGAGTCATTCCATAGGAGCCATGCCACCGACAACGCTTGAGTGCACAACGCACACCTCAGCAATCCTTGCCTGATTGCAAAGTTTGTGCTAAAATAATACCAGCACCAGACCGTAGGCATCGAAAAGTGGGTGATCCCCACTTTTCTGCTTGTATATAAGGAGTAACAGAGCATGAAAAGTGAAGTTTTGCTGGCCTTCAATGAACTGTTGGAAGAACGTCAATTGCCGCGCGAGGCGATCATCCAGGCCATCGAGGCGGCTATGGTACACGCCTATCGCAAGACCGTTAATGCTTCCAATGCCCAACGGGTGGAGGCCAAGCTTAACCTGGAAAATGGCCGTATTACCATTTTTGCTGAAAAAGAAGTGGTCGAGAAGGTAGAGGACGCGCGTACCGAGATTTCCCTCGAAGATGCGCGTAAGGTCAAGCCGGATGCCCAGCTTGGCGAGATGCTGCTGGTAGAATCCACACCAGCCGATTTCGGGCGCGTCGCCGCGCAAACGGCACGTCAGGTGATCCAGCAACGCCTGCGCGATGCCGAGCGCAACATGCAATTGGAATACTACAAAGGCCAGATCGGAGAAATTGTGAGCGGCGTTGTGCAGGCCGTCCAACCCCAACAGATCACGGTCGGGTTGGAGATGAAAGCGGAAGGCATCCTGCCGGCCAATCACAAGATTCCGGGAGAACGCTTCCGAGTTCACGATCGCATCCGGGCCGTGGTCATAGAAGTGAAGGAAACGCCGCGCGGCCCGCAAATCATCCTCTCGCGCACCCACCGCCAGTTTCTGAAACGTTTACTGGAAAACGAAGTGCCGGAAATCTATCGCGGAATCGTGGAAATCCGCGCCATTGCCCGAGAGGCGGGACAGCGTGCCAAAGTAGCCGTCGCAGCCACTCAGCCAGGCATTGACCCGGTCGGTGCTTGTGTCGGCATCAAGGGAGTGCGCATTCAGGCGATTGTCAAAGAGTTGCACGATGAGAAGATTGACGTAATCCAGTGGGACCCCGATCCGGTGGTCTATATCTCCAAGGCGCTCAGCCCGGCACGGGTATTGGGTGTCTATCTTTCTGAAGAAGGACGCGACGAGCGCATTGCCACGGTGGTCGTGAGCGAGGATCAGCTAAGTTTGGCAATCGGACGAGATGGACAAAATGCGCGCCTGGCAGCCCGTCTGACCGGCTGGCGCATTGACATCAAGAGCTTGCCTGAAGCCGCTTCTGAGGCCCTCTACAAGCTGCAGCAAGACGCGGTATTGCAATCTATGCTCCCGTTAGCTGTGGAGGCCATGCCTCAGATTGAAGAAATTCTGGCGAGAAAGGCTGAAAATCGCCCGGTGAATCCGGAAGAATATCAGTTGCTGGCACGCTTTGTGGATTGGGTAGAACGACGCATCGTTACCGCACGCGAGGATGCTCAACGGATGAAGGACGAACGTCTGCAGGCGGCCCGCGCCGAAATCCCCGAAGTGGCCTTCTCCCTGCCTTTGGAGCGCCTGGGGCTGAAAGAGCACATCTATACCCTGCTCAGCGAATCCTTCGAAACGATTGGCGACCTGATGCTGGTCTATAAGACCGATCCGGATCGCATCCTGAAGATGCCCGGCATCGGCCCGCGCGCCATGGAGAACATCGAGACCTGCCTAGCTTCTTTCCCCTTTGCTCAATTTGTCGAGGAAGCGCCTGCTGCAGCGGAGGAAACAATTCCGGCCGAGATACCGGCTGCGATCACGCCAGAGATCGCCTCCCCCGTCCCATCCGAGACCATGCCTGTGGAAGTAAGCGGCGAAGCCATCCCCGTGACCGAATTGTCTGCGGTTGAAGCTCCTGCCCAACCTACTGTTTTACCAGAAGATGACCTCGCCAAAGATGGCGTGCGCCTGGACGATCTATTCAGTGTCGAACTCTTCCGCAAACGCTCCCAGGCCTTTAGCATGGAAGAGGAGAGCGGCAAGGGCAAGAAAAAGGCCAAGAAAAAGTACATTGAGATCGAGTACGATGAAGATTCGGGCGAGACGATCGCCCGCAAGCGCCACAAGCGTGGCGATGAAGATTGGGAAGAGTGGTAACCTGTAAAGGAATTGGATTGTCGGGTAAAATATCCTGGCAGTGAAAAAGTCTCAAGCTCCACGCAAACACATTCCACAGCGTACCTGCGTCGGCTGCCGGGAGATCAATGCCAAGCGGGAGCTAATTCGCCTGGTGCGCACACCGCAAGGTGTCTTCATTGACCCAAGTGGGAAGATGGCCGGGCGCGGCGCCTATCTGCATCGCCGACGCTCGTGCTGGGAACAAGGCCTGAGAGGGGCACTGGCCCATGCCCTACGCGTGGAACTTACGGCAGAAGACCGTGTACGCCTGGAAGCGTTTCTACAAACGCTCCCTACCGAAGATGAAGATGGAGGATGAGCGCCTGATGAGATAAGGTGCCCCTTTGCTCACAGGCGCCTTCCCCACCAACTTTAGAAGAAGGAGGTGTCCTATGAGCAACAATGGGCACAAGATCGAATTACCGGCGAACATCCCTGTTCGTGAACTGGCACAGCGCATTAACAAGAGCCCGATTGATGTCATCAAGAAATTGATGAGCAACGGGGTGATGGTGACCATCAACCAGAGTGTGGATTTTGAGACGGCAGCCATCGTCGCAGCAGAGTATGGATATGAAGCAGTTCCCGAAAGCGTAGTTGAAGCACCTCAGGAAGAAATCGGAGAACTCCCCTTTTGGCGAAAAGCCATCGCCAGTGAACCCCCTTCGGCACTCAAGCCGCGTCCACCGGTGGTCACCATCCTGGGGCATGTAGATCACGGAAAAACCACTTTACTGGATGCGATTCGCCGTACCAATGTCGCCGCCGAAGAAGCCGGCGGGATCACCCAACACATTGGTGCATACCAGGTTGAACATCAGGGGAAACTGATCACCTTCCTGGATACCCCCGGCCATGCGGCCTTTACGGCTATGCGAGCGCGAGGCGCCCAGGGTGCCGATTTGGTCGTGCTGGTCGTGGCAGCGGATGATGGAGTGATGCCCCAGACCAAAGAAGCGATTGCCCATGCACGAGCAGCGCGCGTGCCGATCATCGTGGCGCTGAATAAGATAGATAAGCCAAATGCTAATCCTGATCGCGTCAAAAATCAATTGGCAGAGCTGGGATTGGTGCCCGATGAATGGGGCGGCAACACCCTCGTCGTCCCCGTCTCAGCCAAACAAAAACAAGGCATCCAAGACTTGCTCGAGGCGATTCTCCTGGTCGCCGAAAACAGTGACATCCGCGCTAACCCCAACGGGCGCACGATCGGCACCGTCATCGAGGCGAAACTGGATAAAGCACGCGGCCCCGTGGCCACCTTACTTGTCCAGAACGGCACCCTCAAGGTTGGGGATGTAGTGCTGGTGGGCACGGCCTATGGCAAATTACGCGCCATGTTCGATTTCCGTGGCAAACCGATACGAAAAGCAGAGCCTTCAACCCCTGTCGAGGTCATCGGCTTGAGTGATGTCCCCTCCGCCGGGGAACCATTTGAGGTCGTCGCTAGTGAGCGCGAGGCACGCCTGGAAGCCGAAAAACGCATCGAGGAGCAGAAACAGCAAGCCGCCGCGCGCAAGAAGGTTTCGCTGGAAGACTTGTTCTCCCGCTATCAAGCAGGGGAGACAAAAGAATTGCGCCTGATCCTCAAGGCAGACGTGCAGGGCTCCCTGGAGCCGATCATCACCGAGCTACAAAAATTGGGCAGCGGTGACATTAAGATCGAGGTAATCTACGCCGAGACCGGGAACATCACCGAAAACGACATCATGCTGGCCGCGGCCTCGAAGGCGATTGTCGTCGGGTTCAATGTTCAGGCCGATGCCGCAGCCCGACGCCTGGCAGAGAGCGAAGGCGTCTCAATCCGCACCTATGACATTATCTACCGCCTGACCGAGGACATCGAAAAAGCCCTCAAGGGAATGCTGGAGCCAGAGCATCGCGAAGTGGTGATCGGACGTGCCCAGGTCCTGGCTGTCTTCCCAGTTTCTAAGTTGGGCAAAGTGGCTGGCTGTCGCGTAAGCGAGGGTGAGATCCGCCGCAACGCGAACATACGGGTCTATCGCAACGGCAACATGATCTTCGAAGGTGAGATTGCATCGCTACGCCATCAGAAAGAGGATGTGCGCGAGATTCGTCAGGGATACGAATGTGGTATCGGGGTACGTAACTTTAGCGATTTCCAGCCGGGCGACGTGCTGGAATGCTATGTAATCGAGAGATGAGGGAAATATGCCAGGCCCGATTCGCTTACAGCGCATTGCCGACCGCATTCGGGAAGATATTTCCGAGCTACTCTTGCGTGAAATCCGCGATCCGCGCCTGCGCGGCGTATATGTGACCGATGTGCGGATTGATCGTGAACTACGCTACGCAGACATCTACGTCTCCACCGTAGATGGTTCCCAGCGCAGCCGCGAGGTGCTCGAGGGATTGGAAGCTTCCAGCGGCTTCATCCGCCACATTCTGACAGAAAACATTCACCTGCGTACCTTCCCGCGCCTGCGCTTCCACTGGGATGATACGCCACAGCGCGCCGAACATATCGAAAAACTACTGCGGGAAATCAGAGAAAAATCACATCAGGATGGAGGAGATGGATCAACAAATTTATGAACGTTTGAAAGGGGCGGCGCGGGTGCTGCTCGCTTCCCACGTCCGCCCCGATGGGGATGCCATTGGTTCAGTGTTGGGATTAGGGTTGGCCCTCGAAGAGGCCGGGAAATCGGTCCAAATGGTGTTGGCCGATGGGGTGCCAAGCACCTTTCGCCATCTGCCGGGAAGCGAAAAAGTTCTCACCCGTCCGAATGGGGAATTCGATCTCTTCATTAGCCTGGATTGCGCCGATCGGAAGCGCCTGGGGGAGCCTTTGCAAAGCCTGGGACGACCGCATCTCAACATTGACCATCACGTTACCAATGAGCGCTTCGGCGAATTGAATCTGATCGAAGCGGATGCCGTAGCCACGGCGGCAATTCTGACCGAGCATATGCCTCGCTGGGGATTGAGAATCTCCACTCCTGTGGCCGGTGCCCTGTTGACCGGCATCGTCACCGACACCCTCGGCTTTCGCACCTCCAATGTCACCCCCCATTCGCTACGCCTGGCCGCCGACTTGATGGAGCACGGAGCAAACCTGACCGAGCTTTATATGCGCGGGCTGGTCCGGCGTTCTCTAGAGGCCGCCCGTTATTGGGGCGCCGGCCTTTCCAAATTGCGCCACGATGATGGCATTATCTGGAGCACATTGACCCTTCAGGATCGGCGCGCAGCAGGCTATCAGGGCAACGACGATGCCGATCTCATCAACATCATCTCGGCCATTGATGGGGGCCTGGTAGGGATGATCTTCGTCGAGCAGGAAAATCAACATGTGAAAGTCTCCTGGCGCGCCTTGGAAGAAGGAATGGACGTTTCCCAAGTCGCCAGGGCATTTGGGGGTGGAGGACATCAGGCAGCAGCAGGTGCAGATATTCCCGGCAGCATGGAAACAATCGTGCCAAAGGTCCTGGAATTGACCCGCCAAATGCTCATCACAAAGAGCGATCAAAATCGGATATAATTTATCAAATTTGGGTGGCGAAATTTGTTTCAGGAGGTAAGGAGAAACAATGAACAGTCAGGATGTAAAAAATGCAATTTCCGGCGTTCTGGTCGTAGACAAGCCGGTTGGTTTGACCTCGCATGATGTGGT
Source organism: Anaerolineales bacterium (assembly GCA_046292855.1). GTDB lineage: Bacteria > Chloroflexota > Anaerolineae > Anaerolineales > Villigracilaceae > 630D-37. Next base: position 5,263 of record JBKBPX010000020.1, on the reverse strand, counting down.
AGAAATCATCCGCAAAGGCACCGGAATTCGCCGCGCCGGGCACACCGGCACACTCGATCCGCGCGCCTCAGGGGTACTGGTGGTGCTGATCGGACCGGCGGTGCGCCTGAGTCAGTATGTAGCCGCTTCGGATAAGCGCTATCAGGCAATCATTCGCCTGGGTGCATCCACGGATACCTACGACGCGGACGGTCGCTTTACCCGTGCTGAGGTGCCGGTGAATATCACCGAAGAAGAATTTCGCCGTGTGCTGAAATCCTTCGAGGGCGAGATCATTCAGACCCCACCGCCCTATTCGGCGGTGAAAGTCAAGGGACGTAAGGCTTACGAACTGGCGCGTGCCGGAGAAGCAGTGGACCTGGCCCCACGCAAGATCAAAGTCTATCACTTGGACGTGCTCGAATGGGCACCGCCGGAAGTGGTGATTGACGTCTACTGCTCTTCAGGGACTTACGTGCGCTCCCTGGCAAATGATTTAGGAAACGCGCTGGGTTGCGGAGCTTACTTGGTCGGCCTGCGACGCACAAAGAGTGGACGCTTTACCTTGCGCGATGCAGTGACACTTCGCCGCCTGCAGGAGGCATTCCAGAACGGAACGTGGTATCAGTACCTGATCCCGGCCGCCGAAGCACTTTCGGATTGGCCGGCAGTGGAATTGACGCCAGACGAGGTAGAAGAAGTGCGTCACGGTCATCGAATTCCTGTTTTGCATGGCGGCGAGCATCAATGGGTACGCGGTATCAGCACACAAGGGGAATTGGTCGCACTGATGGAGCAGATCGAAGGGGAAAACGGTCAAAAACTCTGGCAACCACGGAAAGTATTCTTCACAACCGAACCATCACGATAGAGAGAAACAACAAACAACGGGCACAGACGGCGGACAATGGCGGACAGGAAAGCAAACTTTTCTACTTAGCCAACATCCTTTCAAACCTGTCCTGCATTCGGATGGCAATTCGATGCCCTTCGGTGGGCACTCATTTCCCCTCTTCTCCTAGCCCGCCGTCTGCATGACCCCGGCACCCCCGGCCAAGATAACTTGCTCCATCTTCCTGCTTCGCATCAGAAAAGCACAAGGTTGAGCATCAGGAACGGGCACAGGAATGACGCTACTGCAAAGCTCGTTTTACCGCCAAGTACGCCCAGAGGATCGTTGATGAAGCTCTCTGCGCTTTCAGCGTTCGCGGCGGTGAGTTTTTGCGGTGGACTCAGGAATCGAACAAAGATCACTGCCAGATTATCCCTTTCACACAAAAGGTTACGGTATAATCCAATCTGCACATCCCAAATTTGGAGAAGCGCATGTATATTGCAATTGAGGGCGTGATCGGGGTTGGAAAGACAACCCTGGCACGGCTATTGCAGCCAACCTTCGATGCCGAACTGCTTCTAGAGGTATTTGAGGAAAATCCGTTTCTGTCATCCTTCTATGCGGATCGGGCGCGCTATGCCTTTCAGACCCAAATCTTTTTCCTGCTCAGCCGCTATCACCAGCAGCGCCGCGCCGTGCCTCAAATCCTAGCCGCCGGGAAAAATCTGATCTCGGACTACACCTTTGCCAAAGATGCCCTCTTTGCGCGCATCAATCTGAGTGGGGACGAGCTGGAAATGTACTATCGCGTGCACCAGGCACTGGCAGAAAAGATTGAGCGCCCCGATTTGATCGTCTACTTGCGCGCGGATACGGATGTGCTCATGCAGCGCATTGCCCTGCGCGATCGCCCCTATGAGCGGAACATGGAGCGCGAGTACATTGACTTGCTCAATCGCGCTTATGATAAGTTCTTTGCTCAACCCTATGACGACACCCCTGTGCTAACGATTGACACGAATAACCTGAATTTTGTGCTTTACCCAGAGCACCTGCGCCAAATCGAACAACGCATTCGCCAAGCGCTGAATTTGCTGCCTTATCAACCATCTCTCCCCTTTTCGTGAGGTTGCGATGCGCGTGACACGAGACTCTCTGCTCCGGCTGGCACGTGAAACGGCCCAGGAGCGCGCCTACAATCAGTCAGACATCATTGCCATTTACTTGATCGGTTCACTGCGTCAGGAAGAGCCTTTTTTAGGGCATAGCACCGATATAGATTTGATAATTGTGCATGAGGCGCGCCCCGCCATCGGGCGTGAGATTATCCCTTTACCTGCCGATATTCACCTGGATATTCTCCACCGGGCACGGGCAGATTATCAATCGCCACGTCAGCTGCGCTTGCACCCTGCGCTCGGACATGAACTTTACGATGCGATGCTCCTCTACGAGCGCCAGCCGTTTTTCGAATTTGTCCAGGCCGGAGTGCGGGGCGGAATGGAATTCAACGCGCCGACTACCATCTGCCAACGCGCCTTCCGCCTGCTATCAGAGAGTCGCAAAGAATGGCTGGAACTCTCCGACGCGCCCGAGTGGGGAGCCAAAGAGATGAACGCTTGGCTTGAGATACTTACCCATGTGGCCAATGCCCTGATGGAGATGGATGGCACACAGTTGACAGTGCGCCGTTTCCTAAGCGATTTCTCCAGGCATCTGGCCACACTTGATCTCCAGGATTTGCTCCCTGCCTTTTTGGAACTTATGGGAGAGTTTTCCACTCTGCTAGACGAGCTCGCCGCGTGGATTCCGCATTGGGAAACTGATTTCCAGATAGCAGCACAAAGTGCCACTCGAACCGGCGATCTCCATCCAGCACGTCTCTCTTACTACCTACACGGGATGCGTCATTACCTGGAGGGTGGACAGCCACTATTCGCCCTCTGGCCTCTTATGCGAACCTGGACCTGGGCGGCGCTGGCACTGCCAGAAGACCGGCGCGTCCACTGGAATGAACTCATGCACCACTTGGGATGGGCAGAAAAACGTGAAGAGCGGTTATCTGCTCTAGATCGCTACCTGGACCGCGTCCAAGTAGCATTGGAAACCTACGCTGCTCAACACGGGGTCAACCTCGACACTTTGCCTCCACTGCTCTAATCATGTCTTCCAAACGCACCCTGACCCTGCTCTTCTTTCTGTTGGTAGTTTCGATGCTTGGGTTTGGGATCGTGATTCCGCTCCTTCCCTTTCTGGTAGAGACCTTTGGCGGGAGCGGGATAAGCATGGGATTGCTGATGGCGATCTTTTCGCTGATGCAATTCCTGTTTTCATCATTTTGGGGAGCGCTTTCGGATCGCTACGGACGCAAGCCAATCCTGATCCTGGGATCATTGGGAAACGCCACCACGATGTTCGGTTTCGGGCTATCCCCTTCGCTGGGATGGCTATACTTTTTCCGCGCCCTGGGAGGCATTTTCTCTTCGGCGATCATGCCGGTCTCGATGGCTTTTATCGCAGACAGCACAAGCGAACAAGAACGAGGCGGCGGAATGGGATTGAGTGGCGCGGCATTCGGCACGGGGATGGTGTTAGGACCTGGCTTGGGCGGGTTGCTGGGAGGGCGTTCCCTTCAAGCGCCGTTTTTCCTGGCAGGTGCTCTCTCTTTCCTAGGCGGTTTGCTGATTTGGCTGCTCCTGCCCGAATCGTTACCCCCATCACAGCGGTGTCCTACACCGGTACGCGGCCCACAATTCCGGGAATTATTCCAGGCACTCTCATCCCCGATCGGTTTTTTGCTAGCCCTGGCATTCCTGCATAATTTCGCCCTGACCAACTTTGAAGGCATCTTCGCCTATTACACAGAACAACGCTACCACTTCCCTCCACAGACCGTCGGAATGATCATGACCACCGTTGGCCTGACCTCGGCCCTCGTTCAGGGAGCGTTGACAGGGCCGGCGATACATCGTTGGGGGGATGTGCGCGTGGTCAAGGGATCGCTTTTTGCCAGCATATTTGGTTTTTCGCTGATGCTCCTGGCACGCAACCTGCCAGAAGTTATGCTGACTTCGAGCATTTTTATCCTCACGAACGCCATGTTGCGCCCTGGAGTAGCCGCGCTGGTTTCGCGGCGTGCCCAAAAAGGACAGGGCATGGCAATGGGTCTACACAATGCCTATATGAGCCTGGGACGTATTTTCGGGCCACTTTGGGCCGGCAGCATGTTGGAACTGAACTTGAATTACCCCTTCATGAGTGGCGCTGCCATCATGCTCGTGGCATTCCTGGTCAGTCAGAAGTGGTTGAAGGAATAACAGGGGGGAGATGAATTCAGGTGCGGAATGGTGCTTCAGACTTCACCTGCACCTGTGGCCCTTGATGGGACCTCCCCCTTTTTACATCGCGCTAGAGCGTTTTCCACGTGAAGCAACAAGCCGTCCTTTTGCAAGATGACCCCCAGCTCCTTTGCCAGTGCATTAGCTCCTTGAGTAATTTTTTGCCCAGCGGCGACCGCCACTGCCATCAGCCCGGCCTTGGTGAGCAAATCCGCCCGCTGACGTGCGCGTTCCACGTCCCTCCGATCTACTGTGGTAGAGACTTCCACCGCCAGCCAAAGCTCTGCACTTCCCAGCTGTTCGGCCAGAGAAGGCCTCGCCTGTCCACGAATGAGCAAATCCAGGAAGAGTAAATTTTCCCGCTCGGTTTCGTCCAAGTGCGGTTCGATTTTTTCTGCCCAAATTTCTTGCAAATCAACCACCTGAGCGCGCCGAATGAGCTTGCCGAAGAAGCCAAAGGCATGTTTCTGATAGTGCATCTCCAGTAACGTGCCACGCATCTCATTGACATGGTCGGTTAAGGTGTCCACACGCACGGTCAATTTTTGTACCTGCTTTTCGACACGTGCCAGCCGCTCTTCGACGTCCGCCAGGCGCTCTTCGGCGCGCGCCAGCCGCTCTTCATTGCGCTTCTGTGCCTCGACAAGCTCGACCACCGCCTGCTCCAGCCGCGTTAGGCGATCTTCGGCATGTGTCAGCCGCTCTTCGACGCCCGCCAGGCGCTCTTCGGCGCGCGCCAGCCGCTCTTCGACGCCTGCCAGCCGCTCTTCATTGCGCTTCTGCGCCTCGACAAGTTCAGCCACCGCCTGCTCCAGCCGCGTCAGACGCTCCTCGCTGCGCTTCTGCGCCTCGACAAGTTCGGCCACCGACTTGGGCAGTTCCAATATTTCGCGCGTAAGAAGCAAGTAGCGTAGCTCGTCGCGCCACTCCGGATGTTGATGGAGCAGCACTATCAGATCACGATAATCTGAGACCTGGAATGCCATAGCGACTCCTGGTGAAAATTATACCTCACATGCTCTTACTTGAGATCTAGAAAAGGCAAGATGGCGATAGAGGAAGCGGGTGAAAAACTTGTCCATTGTCACCTCAGCGACCGGCTAGGGTGGTT
>JBKBPX010000019.1:0-26959 GCA_046292855.1 Anaerolineales bacterium | reverse complement strand
GCGCAATGGCGATCTCGGCCTGGGGCACCAGCTTCTGGAGATGAGCCTTCATGGCGTAGATGGTTTGAACGCGGTTATGGACGAAGAAAACTTGCCCCCCGCGTTCCAGCTCGCGCAAGATAGCCTGACGCACCAGCTGTGGTGAATACGGCCCGACATAGGTCACTACGGGCAGGCGTTCTTCGGGCGGCGTATTCAGCATCGAAATATCCCGCAGGCCGCTCAGGGCCATATAGAGCGTGCGCGGGATCGGGGTGGCGCTAAGGGTGAGCACATCCACTTCCGTGCGCAGTTTCTTGAAATATTCCTTATGAATCACCCCGAAGCGCTGTTCCTCGTCAATGATCACCAGTCCCAAATCCTTGAAGCGCACATCCGCTTGGAGCAGGCGATGGGTGCCGATGACAATATCTATCCTTCCTTCTGCCAACTCACGCAGAATGGCTGTCTGTTCGCGCGGCGAACGGAAGCGCGAGAGCATTTCCACTTTGACCGGGAATGCCGCCAGGCGTTGCTGAAAAGTCTCATAGTGTTGCTGTGCCAGGATGGTGGTAGGTACCAGCATCGCCACCTGTTTCCCATCCATCACTGCTTTGAAGGCGGCCCGCAAAGCCACTTCGGTTTTTCCATAGCCCACATCCCCACAGAGCAGGCGATCCATTGGGCGCGGATGTTCCATATCGCGCTTAATTTCTTCCAGCGCGCGTTTCTGGTCTTCGGTCTCGACATACGGAAAGCTATCTTCCAGCTCGCCTTGCCAATCGGTATCTGCCGAGAAGGCGTGGCCTTGCGCAATCTGGCGGCGTGCGTAGAGATCGAGCAATTCCTGTGCCACTTCGATCACTGCCTGGCGCACCCGCCCTTTCCGTTGCGACCAGGCTTCTCCGCCCAGGCGGTCTAGGGGCGGCTTTTCTCCGCCCGGCGCCACATAACGCGTCAGGCGATCGGCCTGATAGGGCGGCACAAAAAGTTGTGCTCCATTCTCGTATTCGATCACCAGGAACTCGCGCTCCACTCCCTCTAAGGTGCGTCGTGTTAATCCCAGGTAGCGCCCAATCCCATGATCAATATGCACGACCAGATCCCCTGGCTGGAGATCGCCATAGGCGCTTTCCGGTGATTCAACGATACCCTCTACCACGCGTGGGCGTGGCCGGGCGCGCTCCCAGCCGAAGATTTCTGCATCGGTGAACAGGGAAAGGGGCGGACTGAGCATCTGGAAGCCTTCGGAAAGGCTCACCTCCCAGAACAGCGGAGTCAAGGCTGAAGCTGTAGCGGAGTCCTGTTCCCTGGCCTCTCTGCTCCCGCTCCAGATTTCGCGCAGGCGCGCCACCTGACGGGAAGCGATTATCACCCTCTCGCCTTCCCTCAAGCGGCTTGCCGCGTGCTCCATGAAGTTCTTCAGTCGGCCTGCGAAGCGTGGGAGTGGCGCAAATTCCTGCTGCCAGGGGCTTTCGGTCGCACCGCTGTGCCCCAAGTCGCTCCAGGGGTAGTCCTGCAGGCGATCCCAGAGTTCAGACCAGGAAAGATAGGGCACGGGGAAATCGGGGGGTAAGGTGCCCTCTTTTTCCGAGTCCTGACGCAACCGCATCGCCTCGCGCTCGATCTCGTCAGCGATGCTTTCCAGGAGGGAAACATCTTCCAGCAAGATCAAAGCCGAGGGGGGCAGATAATCCAGGAGCGAGGCCGCTTGGGGGTGGAAAAGGGGAATGTGGAACTCGTGGAAGGCTTCCGGCGCGGCGTTTTCGGGAAGCAGATATTCACGTGCAGGAGTCAAGAGAGTCAAGGTCTGCTGACCGCTCGTGCGTTGTGTGGCCGGGTCAAAGGTGCGGATGCTCTCGATTTCATCGCCGAAGAAATCCAGGCGCAGCGGTGATTCTATCGCCGGTGGCCAAATGTCCACGATTCCGCCGCGATGGGCAAATTGTCCCACCTCTATGACTACATTCGTAGGCGTATATCCTGCCTGAAGTGCCCAATGGAGCAGGCTAGGGATGCTCAGGCGATCGCCGGGAGATAGACGCTTGCAGGCCTTGAGGAAATCGCGACGCGGCATTGTCCGCGTCATCAGAGCGCGCACGGAGGTGAAAAGCACAACCGGTGGGCGTGGTTTCTCGACGTAGGGGAGATGGTAGGTCGCCAGTGTGGTGAGCGCTTGCAAACGCTCACGCCGCGTGCCTGCTCCCCAAGAGGCCATTTCGTAGAAGAGAGGGGTAGGTTCAGGGAAGAGATACGTCTCCTTTTCCAACCAGAGCCGTGCCTCGTCCCGTTGGCTGAGTGCGTGGTTACCGCGATCGGTGACCCACAACACCGGCCCATCCCAATCCTGTGCTAGCCTGGCCAATAGAGGCAAGCGCGCGGCCACAGGCACTCCCTGAGCTGGCATTTGCCCTTTTCGGCGCAAGGCGTTCAGCCATGGTTGGTAAAAGGGGTGGTTTTGGAGAATTTCCAGGATAAGCGAAGCACTCATGCCGTTTATGAGCGTCCCGCCAGATCGTCCAGGCGGTTGAAGCGGGTCATTGTCTTTTCCAATCCTATTGTGAGAAACGAGAGTACCGCTTCCACCGCGCGCGTGAGCGCGTCGGAAACCAGCGCCCATTCATCTCGCTGGAACGGCTGAAGCACGTAATCTGCTGCGTCCAGGTGACCCGGCGGACGGCCAATGCCGATGCGCAGGCGAGGAAACTTCGCCGTCCCCAGCTGGTCAATAATGGATTGCATCCCTTTCTGTCCTGCCGACCCGCCGGCAGGGCGCAGGCGTAACGCGCCGGGCGGTAAATCGAGATCGTCGTGGATCACCAGCAGCTGTTCCAGGGGCAGTTTATAGAAACGCACCAAGCTGGCCACGGCTTGCCCGGAAAGGTTCATGTAGGTCTGCGGTTTCACTAGCAGCAGCCGCCTTCCTTTGTATTCTGTTTCGCCGATCAGCGATTTGAACTGATAGCGTGTCAGGCGCGCGTTCAGGCGCACGCACAGACGGTCAATCACCATAAAGCCCACGTTATGTCGCGTCTCGGCATATTCCCGCCCAGGGTTTCCCAGGCCGACTATCAGGTATTTAAGCGGTTGACCACCGTTTGTGGATTGGAGAGGAACTTCATTCATTGCGCGAAGCCAGGTAAATTCCCACCAGGATTAGGGTGCCACCGATGATGGTGAACAAGGTTGGGATTTCACTCAGGATTAAATAGGCGAGTAGCGCCGAGCCAAGCGGCTCGCCCAAGGTGGTAATCGCCACCAGTGTCGCTGAAAGGTAACGCAGGGCCCAGTTATAGGTGGAGTGGCCGATGAGTTGGGGCACGAGCGCCAGCAGCAGCATCCACAGATAGGTGGAAAGATTGTAACCTGTGAAAGAGAGGCCGCGCCAGAGGACCACCAGGATCAGCAAAATTGCCGCCATCCCGTAAACAACCGAGATATAGGGCACAAGTGAGACCTGGGCACGTAGCTTCCGTCCGATCATCAGATAACCGCTTACTGCCCAGGCGCCTACCAAAGCCAAGAAATTGCCCCACAGAGCACGTCCCTGAAGAGCGATTCCCAGGGATGGGCAACGCAGTCCATTTTCCCATTCGCAGGCATCTCCCAGCGCGATGATCATCCCCCCTGTCGTTGCCAGCAATAGACCGATACTCACCTGACGTTTGAGGGGTTCGCGTAAAAAGAGCGGCGAAAGCAAGGCTACCCAAAGAGGTCCAGTGCTCACGAAGACCACCGAACTGGCGACGGTGGTGTATTCTAGCGAGGTGATCCAGGTGGCAAAATGGAGCGCCAGGAATGCTCCGCTCAAAAAGGCCAGAGGCAGGTGTCCGGCTTGTACCAGATGCCGCAATTCCTGGCGATGACGCAGGAATGCCGCCGGCAAAAGCATCAGCGTTGCCAAGCTCAAACGAGTGGCTGCAATCACCAGAGAAGGTGCCTCGCGCTGTGCCAGGCGGATAAAAATCGAGGCTGTCGAGACGGCCAGAATGGCCACCAGAAGTGCTAGGGCAATGCGGGAGCGTGAGGGAGTGGGATTCATAGGTTTCGAGAGGGAAAGAATAGGATGTAGAGTTTAATTGTACCATTGCCGCGTTTTCTTCTGTGGCGATAAAATCGCCGGGGTGCAATCAAGAGTTGCTGCTGTATACCTGGCTCACAGCTTTTGCCTGGGCCCAACCGCCTGATCGAGGATTTCGGGTATGGGAGGGTCGGTGGCTTGTATTTCACGGCAATTGTGGAAAAGTAATCAATGTGGCTTTTTCGTTCTCCTACCTTGTGGTAAACTAAACGCCGTTGACTTCAGGTAAACCCGAACTCTCGGATTGCTCATCCTTTCGTTTTGGAGGTACCAAATGAAAAAGTGGGTCTATCTGTTTGAAGAAATTGATGAAGTGGAAGAGCGCGTGGGGAAAAATTGGGATGCTGTGCGCGCGCTCTTGGGGGGAAAAGGCGCCGGCCTTTTCGATATGACCCGCGCCGGGGTGCCAGTCCCTCCCGGATTCACCGTCACTACCGAGGCGTGCAACGAATACCAGAAAAGCGGTCAATTCCCGCCAGGCATGTGGGAACAGATGATGGAGGCGCTCAAAAAGGTCGAAGCCAAGACCGGCAAGCGCTTCGGCGATCCCTCCAACCCGCTCCTGGTCTCTTGCCGCTCCGGCGCCAAGTTTTCCATGCCCGGCATGATGGATACCGTGCTGAATATCGGCCTGACCGATGAGACGGCCAAAGGTTTGCTCGCCCTTACCGGTGATGAGCGCTTTGTCTATGATGCCTATCGCCGTCTGGTTGAGATGTTCGGCTCGGTCGTGCTGGGAATTCCGGACGAGGCCTTTGAGGAGCCTCTCAAGGAGTATAAGGAGAAAAAAGGTTACCAGGCCGATACCGATATGACGGCTGAAGATTGGAAGGCCATTACCGAGATTTTCAAGGCCGTTGTGCGCCAGCACAAGGGTTTTGATTTTCCCCAGGACCCATTCGAGCAGCTGCGCCTGGCCACTGAGGCGGTCTTCAAGTCCTGGAATGGTAAGCGTGCAGTAGACTATCGCCGCGCAACCGGCATCCCCGATGACCTTGGCACAGCGGTCAACATTGTCACGATGGTGTTCGGGAATATGGGCTGGGATTCCGGCACCGGTGTCGCCTTCACCCGTGACCCTTCGACCGGCGAAAAGCGCCTCTTTGGCGAGTACCTGCTGAATGCTCAGGGGGAGGACGTGGTTGCTGGCATCCGCAATACTGACCCAATTGAAAAAATGCGCGAGACAATGCCCCAGGTTTATGAGCAATTCTTGGAGATCGTCTCACGCCTGGAGCGTCACTATCGCGATATGCAGGACGTGGAATTCACCATCGAGCGCGGCAAATTGTGGATGCTCCAAACCCGCTCTGGCAAGCGCACGGCCAAAGCCGCCGTCCAGATCGCTGTGGATATGGCCAACGAGGGCTTGATTACGCGCCAGGAGGCCGTCCTGCGCATTTCGCCGGAGCAAGTAGATACTCTTTTGCATCCCCAATTTGAGGACAGGGCGAAAGAACAAGCCCGCAAGGAGGGTCGCCTCTACGCGAAAGGGGTCAACGCTTCGCCGGGCGCAGCGGTCGGACGCGTTTACTTTGATGCTGATACTGCCGAGAAGATGGGCAAAGAAGAAAAGCAGGACGTCATCATGGTGCGTCCCTTCACCAAGCCCGATGATGTGCACGGGATGCTGGCCGCAAAAGGCATCCTGACCAGCGAGGGTGGCGCCACCTCTCACGCGGCTGTCGTTGCCCGTCAATTTGGCATTCCCTGCGTGGTCGGCGCCTCGGCTATCAAGATTGACCTGGAGAAGCGTCAGATGAGCGTCAACGGGGTGATTGTTCGGGAAGGCGATTGGATCTCCGTTGATGGGACAAGCGGCGAAGTCTTCCTCGGCCAAATTCCAACCATCTTCCCCTCCCTGGAAGAGCAGAAGGAGTTGCTCACCCTCCTCGAATGGGCGGATGAGATCTGTGCCCGGCCTGGTCTCCGTCCTGGCTGGCCGGATCGGGGTCTGGAAGTCTGGGCGAATGCTGATTACCCGAAGGATGCCCGCCGTGCCCGTAGCTATGGTGCCAAAGGGATTGGCCTCTGTCGCACCGAGCACATGTTCTTTGAACCGGAGCGTTTGCCCATTGTCCAGCGCATGATCCTGGCCGCTTCCCCTGAAGAGCGCAGGAAGGCCCTCGATGAGTTACTCCCTTATCAGCGTAGCGATTTTGAGGGCATCTTTGAAGCGATGGATGGCTATCCGGTTATTATCCGCCTGATTGACCCGCCGCTTCACGAGTTCCTGCCCTCGGAGGAGAGCCTGCTGGAAGAAGTCATCACCATGCGGGTTAAGGGAGAAACAGAGGGGCTGGCCGAAAAAGAGAAGTTGCTCCATGCGGTGCGCGCCATGCATGAGGCCAATCCGATGATGGGGTTGCGTGGTGTGCGTCTCTCCATTGTCATGCCGGAGATCGTTGAAATGCAGGTGCGCGCCATTTTCGAGGCCGCCTGCAACGTTACCCTGCGCGGGGTCAAGGCCAAGCCAGAAGTCATGATCCCGCTCACCGGTACGGTCAAGGAGCTTGAATGGATTCAGCCGCGTCTGGAGCGCATCGCCGAGGCGGTGATGAACGAAAAGGGTGTGCGCCTCGAGTATAAATTCGGCACGATGATCGAAATCCCGCGCGCTGCCGTCACTGCCGATGAGATCGCCAAACTGGCACAGTTCTTCTCCTTCGGCACCAACGACCTGACTCAGATGACCTTCGGCTATAGCCGTGATGACGCCGAACGGAGCTTCCTGATCACCTATGTTGAGCAGGGCATTCTGCCGAAGAATCCCTTCCAGACTCTGGATCGTGAAGGGGTGGGGCAGCTGATGCAGATGGCAGTGGAAAAAGGCCGGCATACGCGCCCTGAACTGGAAGTGGGCATCTGCGGGGAGCACGGTGGCGATCCGGAATCCATTGAATTCTGTCACCTGATCGGCAACAACTATGTTTCTTGCTCGCCCTTCCGTGTGCCGATTGCTCGTCTGGCTGCGGCTCATGCGGCACTGAAATACAGTGGTGAGAAAGTGATCGAGGAGAAATAGGGTTCAGGGAGGGACTCAGTTCACTTTGAGTCCCTCCTGCTCCCCAAAGGAGGAAGCTTATGGATGTCTTTACTGCTATTCACACGCGTCATTCTATTGGCAAAGTCAAACCCGATCCTATACCGCGCCCTGTGATTGAAAAACTGCTCCTGGCGGCCGTACAGGCGCCAAATCACTTCAAAGTTCGTCCCTGGCGCTTTGTTGTCTTGAGCGGAGAGGCGCGGCAACGTTTGGGCGATGCGATGGTCGAATCCCAGCATGCCCGTCAGCCTGATCTGCCTTCGGAAGCTTATGAAAAGACGCGTTCCCTGCCGCTTCGCGCACCTGTGGTCATTGCTGTTGGTGTTGACCGCCCCAGCGAACCGAAGGTATTGGAGATTGAAAACGTGTGCGCTGTCGCAGCGGCCATCCAAAATTTACTTCTGGCAGCCCATGCGGAAGGGCTTGGTGCTATCTGGCGTACAGGCGAATGGGCTTACGATCCCCACATCAAGGCCTTTTTGGGTTTTGATCCGCAACAGCACCTGCTGGGCTTCATCTACGTTGGCTATCCTGAGTTCGTACCTGAGAGTACACCCCGTCCAGGCTTTGAGGATCGGACGACCTGGATGGAATAAAACCTTTTCACAGGAGGTAACGATGGGCGCTTTTTTCTTATCTGAGGGCAAGGTGGATACCTCACTTGGATGGCTATTGTGGGTTCTCCTAGCTTTCTTTGTCTTCATTGTGCTGGTTGGCTGGTGGGTCAGCCGCAAGGGACAGCCCCAGGCCGCTGAGAAGGGACAGGAAGGCCATTCTGGCGAAGGACATCTCCCCGCCGTGACGCACGACGAAGCGAAAGCGGAAGACGATCTGACCATCTTGGAGGGCATTGGTCCGAAAGTCGCCGCCCTCTTGAAGGAGGCCGGAATTTCCACTTTCGCCCAGTTGGCCTCCAGCGATCCGGCCCATATTGCCTCGATTTTACGTCAGGCAAAATTGCAGATGTTGGATCCGCATGGCTGGATCGAACAGGCACGCCTGGCCGCTCAAGGCGATTGGGAAGGCCTCAAGAAACTCCAATCCGAACTCAAAGGCGGTCGCCGTGTCTGATTCCATGCTTTGACTCCACTGCAAAAAGGCTTGTTTACCACAGGGTGCACAGAGTGCATATGGGGATTGGAAGCTCTGTTGTGCTCTGTGGTGACTTTTTGCAGTGCACTCATTCCATTTCCTCGGAGGAGAAGACATGCGCACCATCCTGTTGGCTGTATTCCCGTTTGCGTTTTTACTGAGTGCCTGTGGACAGTCCTCTTCCGCTGCTGACCCTGCCGCCCGCGCCGTCGAGCAATACGTCACTGCTCTGGTAGAAAAGAACGCCGAGCGCCTGAGCGCCCTCTCCTGCGCTGACTGGGAGGGCAGTGCCCTGATGGAGCTGGATTCTTTCCAGGCAGTCCAGACGCGCCTGGAGGGACTGCAGTGCCAGACCGTCAGCACAGAAGGAACGACCAGCCTTGTTCAGTGCCAGGGGAAGATTATCGCTACCTATGGAAACGAGGAACAATCCCTCGATCTCTCCCTGCGCGCCTATCAGGTGATCCAGCAAGGGAGCGATCATCTTGTCTGCGGCTATCGCTGACCATGAGTTTGCCTTACATCCTGATTTTTGCAGCCCTGGCACTCTGGCCTGGGGAGAAACTGCGTCGCCCGATCCTGTTTTTCCTGAGCATTCTGGCGCTCTATTTGCTCCAGCCCTCTCTCCCCATTCGCGGCCTGGATTTTTACCTGCCGACCGCCACCATTGTCCTGGTGATCCTGACCTGGCGGATTGTCACCCCCGCTGAGACTTCCTGGCGAGCCCAATTCCCTGCGCTGTTTACCATCCTGGCCATTGTGCTTGGCCTCTCCCTGACACGTTTCCTGCCCTGGACCTTCCCTCTCACTGCATCCACGCCGCCGGCGCCCTATCATGTCCTCCTGATATTCCTGCTTCTGCTTCCGTTAGCCATGCTCTTGCGCGGGAAGCACGCGCCCTCTCTCGCAATCGGGCTGTTGCTCGTCATTTTCATTGTGCTCAAGACCCCATCCCTCACCCGCCAGGTGAGCGAATGGCTGCGCCTGTTTACCCGTCAGGACATTGCCCGCGCCGCTGCCGCTGATATCCGCTGGCTGGGGTTTTCCTTCATCGCCTTCCGCCTTATCCATACCCTGCGCGATCGCCAGACGGGTCGCCTCCCCATCGTATCACTTGCCGAATACATCACCTACGTGCTTTTCTTCCCGGCCCTCACCGCCGGCCCCATTGACCGCCTGGAGCGCTTCATCCAGGACCTGCGCCGTCCTTTCCGCCTGACCTCTGCCGACCTTCTCCAGGCCAGCGAGCGCCTGAGCCTCGGCCTGCTCAAGAAATTTGTCCTGGCCGACACTCTGGCGCTCATCGCCTTGAACGATCACAATGCCTGGGAACTCCGCTCGTCTCTTTGGAGTTGGGGCGTGCTCTATGCCTATGCCTGGCAAATCTACTGGGATTTTAGCGGTTATACCGACATCGCCATTGGGCTGGCGCACCTCTTTGGCATCCATCTGCCCGAAAACTTTAACCGCCCTTACCAGAAACCCAATCTGACCCAGTTTTGGAATAACTGGCACATGACCCTTACCCAATGGTTCCGTGCCTACTTTTTCAATCCCTTCACCCGTTCCTTGCGCAGAACCGGCCTCTCTCCCACAGCAATCCTCCTCACCACGCAATTCAGCACCATGCTCTTGATCGGCCTCTGGCATGGCGTGACCTGGAATTTCGTCCTCTGGGGCGCCTGGCATGGATTGGGACTTTTCCTGCATAACCGCTGGAGCGAGTGGATTCGTCCGCGTTGGCAGATTGCGCCGCGTTGGCAACCCTGGCTAAATGCCGGCGGTGCCATCCTCAATTTTCACTATGTGACTCTGGGCTGGGTCTTCTTTGCCCTTTCTAGCCCTTCTGCCGCCTGGCATGTCTTCAGCATCCTGTTTGGAGGCCAACCATGAGCCAGACGCCGCGTCCCTGGGCAATTTTGCTGAAAGCCACCCTGTTATTCCTGCTTTTTGACCTGGCCTTTGCCGCTTTTCCTTCGGCCTTGGGCAGATTTTCCCTGTATAACCGCTTTTTTCCGGGCCGACCACGTTTCCCTTTTGGAGAAAACATCCTGGAAGCCCACAATTTGAGCATCGGTGACCTCGACGCGCTCTTTGCCGCTCACCTCCTGGATGGCACGCCGAAATCCTCCCAAGAATTTCGCATCCTGGTATTGGGCGATTCCTCCATCTGGGGCACTTTGCTACGCCCGGAAGAGACCCGAACGACGCACTGGAACTCCGCCGGCCTGACCTGCGGTGACAAAACCCTGCGCTTCTACAATCTTGGCTACCCCACACTTTCGCTCACCAAAGATTTGCTCATCCTGGAGACCGCCCGGCGCTACCGGCCGGATGCCCTCATCTGGTTTGTCACGCTGGAATCTCTGGCAGCGGATACCCAGCTTGATTCTCCCCTCATCCAGAGCAATGCTCAAGCCCTCCGTGCTCTGATCGAAAGCTATCACCTGCCCCTGGATCAGGCCAAGCTCTCCGTTCCTACCTTCTGGCAGCGCACCTTGATCGCACAGCGACGCGCCTTGGCCGATTGGGCCCGTCTGCAACTGCTCGGCGTGATCTGGGCGGCCACTGGCGTAGACCAGGCCTATCCTCCTCACTACACCCCGGCCCAGCGCGATTTTTCCGAGGATGTGCGCTTCCATGACTGGCAAGGCCCTGTGCTCCCGACCGATGCGCTTACCTGGGATTTGCTCAGGGCGGGCATCGAGCAAATTGCTCCGCCGCGCCTGCTCCTGGTTAACGAACCGATCCTGATCGCTTCCGGAAAAAACAGCCATCTCCGCTATAATTTTTATTATCCGCGCTGGGCTTATGATGAGTATCGAACCCTCCTCCATGATTTTGTCACTGTCCATGAGCTTCCCTTCGTAGATGCCTGGGATTGGATCCCCGATGCCGAATTCACCAATAGCGCCATTCATCTCTCCCCTCATGCCGAAGCTGAATTTGCCCAACGCTTAATTCCCTCCCTCCTTGAGGCCCTATGCACGCCTTTCGCAAAATAATAGCCTTTTTCCTTTTCTTGACAGCTTGTTCGACTGCTCTTCCCGCTCCGACGCAGATCGCCCCCTCAGCCACGCTGCCATCCGCCGGCCGATTGCCCACCCTCACAGCGCAATCAGGAGGGACCCTGAGCCTCTCCTCCACCCCGAGCATCGTCCCAGCCGAAACTACTCCTACGCCGAACACCCCGCCTCCGGAGCTGTGGATGGAGTGGCCGGTTGTCCCCACCGTTTCGGCGCGCATGAAGGAAATCTACCGGCAAGGGCTGGCTCAGGGGCGGAATCCTTACCGCTTCTCTAAAATTGGTGATTGTCAAAACGTGGAATCCTACTTCCTCTCGGTCTTCGATCATCCTGGCGAATATAGCCTGGGAACGGACTACACCTATCTCCAACCGACAATAGACCATTTTAGGGGTTCCTGGTCGCGTACCAGCCTGGCCGTGAAGGGAGGCTTCAATGTAGCTGCCGTGCTGGCGCCTTTCCGCGCTGATCCGAGCTATTGCCGTCCTGATGAATCCCCTCTTGATTGTGAGCTGCGCGTCTATAATCCCAGCATTGTCATTATCAGCATGGAAACCTGGTGGGGAAAGAAGCCTGCCGAAACCTACGAACGTTACCTGCGGCAAATTGTCGAGCGTGTATTGGCCCAGGGCGTAGTGCCCATTCTGGCCACTAAAGCTGACAACCTGGAGGGCGATCACAGCATCAATTTGGCAATTGCTCGGGTCGCTTACGATTACCAGGTGCCGCTCTGGAACTTCTGGCGTGCCGTTCAACCCTTACCCAATCATGGCCTCAGCCCGGATGGCTTCCATCTCACCTTTTCCCGCAACTTTTTTGATGATCCGCTGGTTATGCAAAATGCCTGGCCCTGGCGCAATCTGACCGCTTTGCAAAGCATAGATGCCGTCTGGCGCGGTCTGAACGATTTGCCTATGGGGAAACTGGAAATGACCCCTACTCCGATTCCCTTCACGGCTACCCCTACCGTCTGGCAGGAATGGCCAATCTTGCCTTCCGGCATCTCTGACAAGATGAAAGAAGCCTATCAGAAAGGCATAGAGGCCGGCAACAATCCCCGTGCCTTCTCCAAAATCGGCGATGGCAATGCTTCTGCCTCCTGGTTTTTAGATGCGTTTGATCAGGGAAACTATGATTTAGGGGATTATGCCGCGCTGCAGGCTACGGTGGATTACTTTTCCGGCTCCTTTGCGCGCCGAAGCCTGGCCGCCGGATCGGGGTTTACCACTGTAACACTCTTTGAGCCGGCGCGCTCCCAAGAATGTCTGGCCGAAGAGACCCGCCTGGATTGTGAATTGCGCCTCCATCGCCCCTCTTTTGCGTTGATCCTCTTTGGCACCAGCGAGGCCTATTCTCCCGATAAATTCGAAAGTGGCATGCGTCGTATCCTTGATCATCTCCTTGCCAAAGGAGTAGTGCCCGTCCTTTTCACCAAAGCCGATAATCGTGAAGGAGACCATCGAATCAACGCTATCATTGTCAACCTGGCTCAGGAATACCAGGTACCGCTGGTCAACTTCTGGCGTGCTGTGCAACCGTTGCCTCGTCACGGCCTGCAGCCGGATGGGGAACATATCACCTGGGGCGGCAACTTCTTTGGCGACCCGCTTGCCATGCAAAATGCCTGGCCCTGGCGCAACCTGCTCACCCTGCAAATGCTCGACCTTCTCCGGCAGAGTTTGTCGAGATAGTTGGGTAGGCTGATAGGGTGATAGTCTGATAGTCTGATAGTCTGATAGTCTGATAGTCTCATAGTCTCATAGTCTCATAGAGTTGGACTCTACCAGATACGGAGGGTACCATGTCAACACAAGCGTTTACGCCTGAAGGCGTTTCAGGGCGGAAAAAGGTAAGCGTGCTCACGCTGCGTCAGAAAAAAGAGCGTGGTCAGCCGATAACGATGCTCACAGCCTATGATTACCCTACGGCTCTCTTGATGGACCGGGCCGGAGTGGATGCTATCCTGGTCGGTGATTCGCTGGGGATGGTGGTGCTGGGCTACGAGAATACGCTACCTGTTACGATGGATGAGATGATCCATCACTGCAAAGCGGTGGCGCGTGGCGCGCACTATGCTTTGCTGATCGGAGATATGCCATTCCTCTCTTACCAGGTTTCGGTCGGCGAAGCGGTGCGCAATGCTGGACGCTTCCTGCAAGAAGGTGGCATGGATGCGGTGAAGCTGGAAGGTGGCCGTGAACGCCTGGAAGCCGTCCGTGCTATTATTCAGGCCGGAATTCCGGTGATGGGGCATCTTGGTCTGACGCCACAATCCGTGCACCAGCTGGGTGGCTTTCGTCCGCAAGGTCGCACGGCGCGGGCAGCGCGTCGCCTGTTAGAGGATGCGCTCTTGCTCGAAGAGGCCGGATGCTTTGCGATTGTGCTGGAGTCGGTGCCGGCGCGGCTGGCAAGCCTGATCTCCCAACGTTTGAGTATCCCCACCGTCGGGATCGGCGCTGGGGCTGGTTGTGATGGACAAGTATTGGTGACGCATGATATGCTCGGCCTGTTTGAGCGTTTCACGCCGCGCTTTGTTAAGCGCTATGCCCAGCTCCATGCTGAGATGGAGCGCGCTTTCCGCACCTATATCGAAGAGGTTGCAACGCGGCGCTTCCCGGCAGAAGAGCATACGGTGGAGATGCCCGATGAGGAATGGGCCGAATTGCTACGAGAATTGGGTGAAGATTCCCCCACCCCTGAACAATGAGCGAAAAAACGCCCGTTTTGATTCTCGGCAGTGGCGCAATGGCGCTGCTTTTCGGCGCCTATCTGGGAGCGGCAGGTTACCCTGTGACCCTTTTGGGCAGCTGGCGCGAGGGGATTGAGGCAGTTCGGGAGCGCGGCATCCGCCTGTGGTCCCAAGATGTGTGCCGTGAGATTCCTGTTCAGGCAGTGACGGAGCCGGAGGCGGTTGGAAAGATTCGGCTGGCACTCGTGCTGGTCAAATCCTGGCAAACCGAAAGAGCCGCACGGACATTAAGCGCCTGCCTGCATCCGCAAGGGCTGGCAGTGACGTTGCAAAATGGCCTGGGAAATCGCGAAACCCTGGAAAGGGTGCTGGGAAAAGCGCGTGTGGTGCAGGGCGTTACCACCTACGGAGCGACTTTGTTGGGCGCGGGGGAAGTTCGATTGGGAGGAACAGGGAAAATCTTTCTGCCTCGAGATCAGCGTTTGGCGCCTTTGAGGCAGGCGCTTCAAGCGGCTGGGCTGGAGATGGAAGAAAGTGACGAGCTGGAAGGGATCATTTGGGGGAAACTGGTGATCAATTCGGCCATCAATCCCCTCACTGCATTGCTGAATATCCCCAACGGTGAGCTACTTCGCCGTCCAACAGCGCGTGCCCTAATGGGCGCAATCGCCGATGAAACGGCATCTGTGGCACGGGCAAAGGGGATCGTATTGCCTTTCAGGGATGTGCGCGCTATGGTGGAAGAGGTGGCCGGCCGGACGGGAGAGAACCTTTCTTCGATGCTGCAAGATGTGCGGCGCGGCGCCCCAACCGAGATTGATGCCATCTGTGGCGCAATTTACCGACAGGCTCGCGCGCTCGGGCTGGATGCAGCGCTGAATTGGTGTATGTGGCAGGCGGTCCAGGCCCTCAATAGATCGCCGCAAGCAGAATGATGTGGCGGTCAACCTCTGGCGCGGTGAATCGCCGCAAGGGGGAGTGCCCTCCTTTTTTCCCTTGACATATTCCAAACAATCCTTTATAGTTTAGCCGACTTAACTTCTTTGGACTTTGCGCCCCTTCCTCTGAAGTCCTTTTGGGGCAAGAAGTTTCATCGTTTTGCGCAGCGGTCAAAGTTGCTTGACCAAATGGTGCGATGTTCGGGATGTGCCCGCGCTGCACGCCGAAACCGTTCTCTAGCATCAAACTTTTGACTCTGAGAATTTCCCATGTCCCTATCTCTCCTGGATACTCTCCATGAATGGCTACGGGTGGTAATGCGCTTTTCCATGCGCAATCTTATGCTTTATGCAAAAGAGCACAATTACTCCATGGCGCAATTGAATGCCCTGTTCCGCATTTACCATCGTGGCTCTTGCGGTATTTCAGAGTTGGGCGAGGAGATGGGCGTGACCAGCGCCGCAGTTAGTCAATTGCTAGATCGGCTGGTGCAGCAGGGGCTGGCCGTTCGTGCAGAAGACCTGCGCGACCGGCGCAATAAAGTTGTGCAATTGACCGAAGCTGGGCGGAGCATTGTCCAAGATGGGATGGCCGCGCGTCAGATGTGGCTGGCCAAGTTGGTAGATTCGCTCACGCCGCAAGAGCAGCAACAGGTCGAAGCCGCTATTCGCCTGCTCCTGGAAAAAGCTCGTTTTCTAGAGGAGTAATTCTCCACCTACCAATATCAGGAATCACGATGATTCGCCTCTTTCCTTACATCCGCCGTTATACCCTTCCCATTACTTTGGCTATTCTGTTTCTCTTCATTCAAGCCAATGTGGACCTGGCCTTGCCGGATTATCTCTCCAAGATTGTGAATATCGGGATTCAGCAGGAAGGTGTTTCCAGCGCCCTGCCGGAGGTTTTGAGCGAGCGCACCTATCAGCGTCTGAGCTTGTTCCTGGATGTTGAGGGACAGGCTAGGCTGGAGAAAATTTATCAACATGCCGGAGCCGCCGAGATAGCCGCTCTGCAAAAGCGCTATCCCGGCCTTACCGCTCAGTCGCTTTACTTGCTTCAGGGGGAGATACCTTCTACGTTTGAGTCGAGCCTGATGCGTGCTCTGCTGAGCGTTTCTTTTCTCCAGCGTGCTCAAGAAGACCCGAAGCTCGCCGCCCAAATGGCACAGCAAATGGGCTTCAATCTCCCTGCCCCGTCGTCTGGCGTAGATTTGTTCACGGCTCTGGAAAGGATGCCGCTTCCCCAGCGTCAGGGCCTGCTTGAAGCGTTGCGCCGGCGTTTCGATGTCCTAGGCGAAAGTATGCTCCGCCAGATGAGCATTGCGGCGACGCGCGCCGAATATCAAACTTTGGGCGTGGATTTAAGTGCACTGCAACGCACCTATCTCCTGCGCACTGGCGGGATCATGCTCCTACTCACGCTCTTTTCGGCGCTGCTGACCATCCTGGTTGGGCTGATCTCCGCGCGCGTAGCGGCCGGCGCTGCCCGTGACCTGCGAGAGGCGCTCTTTGTGCGCGTCTCCGATTTCAGTCTGGCTGAGATGGAGCGCTTTTCCACCGCTTCGCTGATTACGCGCGCCACCAACGATGTCTCCCAGCTCCAGATGGTTACCATGCTGATTATTCGCCTGGTTTTCTATGCCCCTATCCTGGCAATGGGTGGCATGATACGCGCCCTGAATACCGCTCCCTCGATGGGCTGGATTATCGGCCTGATGGTGGTCGTGCTCATGGGCATTATCTTGGGCGTGTTCTCCGTCACCTTGCCACGTTTCAAGTTAATCCAGACCCTGATGGACAATCTCAACCGTATCTTGCGCGAAAACCTGACCGGCATAATGGTCGTGCGTGCCTTCAATCGTCAGGAGCATGAACGGGAGCGTTTCGATCGTGCCAATCGAGAGCTGACCCAGGTCAATCTCTTCGTAAATCGCGTTATGGTCATCATGATGCCCCTGATGATGTTCCTGATGAGTGCAGTAAGCGTGCTCGTGCTTTGGGTGGGAGCGCATCAGGTAGCGGATCTGAAAATGCAGGTCGGCGATATGATGGCTTTCATGCAATATACCATGCAGATTTTCTTCGCCTTTATGTTCATGTCCATGATGTTCATCGTCCTGCCGCGCGCTTCGGTTTCGGCGGAGCGCATCGCCGATGTGCTGGAAACGCCATTGAGCATTCAAGACCCACCTGCGCCGCGCCGCTGGACAGAACCTTTCCGCGGGGAAGTTGAGTTCCGCAATGTCTCCTTCCGCTATCCCGATGCGGAGGAGGATGTGCTGCATAATATCTCATTTGTCGCCCGACCAGGCCAGACGATCGGCATCATCGGCACAACCGGTTCGGGAAAATCCACGCTTGTGCGTCTCATCCCGCGCTTTTATGATGTGACTGCAGGCGCTATCCTGATAGATGGGGTGGACATTCGCCAGGTCAGGCAGCGCGATCTGCGGGAAAAGATCGGCTATGTGCCCCAAAAGAGCAACCTCTTCAGCGGCACAATGGAGAGCAACCTGCGCTTTGGGGATGAAAATGCCCCTCAGGAGGCCTTGCTTGAGGCGTTGGAGATAGCCCAGGGTCAGGAAATCCTGGCTTCCCGTCCCGAAGGGCTTGCGGCGCCAATCGCTCAAGGGGGGACTAACGTCTCAGGTGGGCAGCGGCAGCGTCTTGCCATCGCCCGTGCCCTGGTCAAGCGCGCTCCCATTTATATCTTTGACGATAGCTTCTCCGCCCTGGATTACAGAACCGACCTGGCTTTGCGCCGTGCCCTGAAAAAATATTTGAGCAAGAGCACGATCTTTATCGTTTCGCAACGGGTGGCCACGATCAAAGATGCCGATCAGATTTTGGTGCTCGATGAAGGGCGTTTGATCGGAATGGGCACTCACGAGGAATTGCTGGAAACTTGTGAAGTTTATCGGGATATTGCTTTATCCCAGTTGAAGCAGGAGGCGCTGGCATGACCGAGCAGAGACAACCTCACTTTGGCCATAATGGCGGTCATTCTACCCAATCAACGGGCGCGGCGCGCGCTCCCTTTCGCCCTGGTGGGATGCGCAGTCCTATGGGACACGGCCCAATGGCTATGTTGAAGGGCGAATCGGCGCGCGATTTTAAAGGCACGATGCGCAAGTTGCTCGCCTATCTCGGCCCTTATCGCGGGATGATCTTTTTCAGCCTCTTGCTGGCCGCCGCGTCCACCGCTTTTCAGATTTTCGGCCCGAAAATCCTGGGGCAGGCAACCACTCGTCTCTTTGAAGACCTGATGGGGCAGATCGCTGGCACTCGTTCGGGCGTGGATTTTGCCGCCATTGGCCGTATCCTGCTCCTCGCACTGGGGCTATATGTGCTTTCGAGCCTCCTGGCCTATATCCAGGGCTGGATCATGACCGGCATCGCCGTAGATGTGACCTATCGCCTGCGCCGTGACCTGGCCGGAAAAATCCACCGTATGCCTTTGCGCTATTTTGAGGCCACCAGCCACGGGGAAGTGCTCTCTCGCTTGACGAACGATGTGGATACCGTCAACCAGACCTTGGCACAAAGCCTTTCCCAAATCGTCACCTCGATCGTCAGCGTGATCGGCGTCCTGGTGATGATGGTGAGCATTTCCTGGCAGATGACCCTGGTCGCCATGCTGGTCATTCCCTTGACGTTGGGGGTGGTGCGCTTCATCGTTACGCGCTCCCAGCACTATTTCCGCCAGCAACAGGATTATCTCGGCCATGTCAATGGCCATATCGAGGAGATGTTCGGCGGGCATGTGGAGGTCAAAGCGTTCAATGCCGAAGCGCGCAGCCTGCACACCTTTCGTGAGTTCAATACCACCCTCTATACCAGTGCCTGGAAAGCCCAGTTTCTTTCCGGCATCATGATGCCGCTGATGAACTTCATCGGCAACCTTGGGTATGTCGGCGTGGTGGTGAGCGGCGCGTATTTGGCCATGCAAAAATTGATCACTGTAGGCGATATTCAAGCCTTTGTCCAGTATGTGCGCTCGTTCAACCAGCCGCTCATGCAGATAGCGAATATCTCGAACATCCTGCAACAGACCGCTGCGGCTGCCGAACGTGTCTTCGAATTCCTGGAGGAAGAGGAAGAAGTTGCCGAAGCGCCTCAGCCGGTCCTCATCGAGCGCGCCCGTGGCCAGGTCGAATTCCGCAACGTACGCTTTGGTTACACTCCCGACAAAATCGTGATCAAGAACTTTTCCGCCGAAGTTCACCCCGGCCAGCGCGTTGCCATCGTCGGCCCGACTGGTGCGGGCAAGACCACGCTGGTCAAGCTCCTGATGCGCTTCTACGATGTCAACGATGGTGCCATTCTGGTAGATGGGCAGGATATTCGCAACTTCCGCCGTGCCGATCTGCGCCGTCAATTTGGCATGGTGCTCCAGGATACCTGGCTCTTCAACGGCACAATCATGGAGAACATTCGCTATGGTCGTCCGGAGGCCTCAGATGACGAAGTGATCGCCGCCGCCAAAGCCGCCCACGCTGATCACTTCATCCGCTCCCTGCCCGGCGGCTATCAGATGGTGCTCAACGAGGAAACCACCAACATCTCTGCCGGTCAGAAGCAATTGCTCACCATCGCTCGTGCTTTCCTGGCCAATCCTCCCATTCTCATCCTAGATGAAGCCACCAGCTCGGTGGATACGCACACCGAATTGCTCATTCAGGAGGCCATGCGTAGCCTGATGCAGGGGCGCACCAGTTTCGTCATCGCCCATCGCCTTTCGACTATTCGCGATGCGGATTGGATTCTGGTCATCAATGAAGGTGATATTGTCGAGCAGGGCACCCATGAAGCGCTGCTAGCCGAGGGTGGCTTCTATGCTGAACTTTACAACAGCCAATTTGCTCAAGTGGAGGTGGTCGAGGCGTGATTCTGCTTCTCTCCACCTTGCTTGTCCTTCTCGCCATTCCCCTCCTGACCTGGCTCCACACGCAATACCGTCTGGATTTTCATCTTTCTCCTGCCGACCCTCTGCCTCCGCCGCCTTATCCGCTGATCAGCGTAATTGTCCCAGCGCGCAACGAGGAACGGAACATTCGAGCCTGTGTGGAAGGGTTGCTGGCGCAGACGTATCCAAATCTGGAGATCCTCGTAGTGGACGATCGCTCCACCGATGCTACGCCGCGCATTTTAGCCGAGCTGCAATCTCGAGCCGAAGCGGTTCAAAAGGGACCTTGGGCTTCCGCGCCCGCGCAAGAAGCTTCTGCCGGCCCCGAAGCTACGGGCTCACCTTCGTTCGTCATCATCCAGGGACGCGAGTTACCTTCCGGCTGGGCCGGCAAGCCCCATGCCCTTCATCAAGGCTTTGAGCGCGCTCGTGGCGAATGGTTGTGCTTTGTGGATGCGGATACCCGCCTGCACCCTGCCGCTCTTGCCGTGGCTTATGCCTTGGCCGTGCGCCAGAATGCTGACTTGCTCACCCTCTTCACCCGTCAGCGGCTGGAAAGCTTCTGGGAGTGGGTGATCCAGCCCCTTGTCATGACCGCGCTCTCGGTGGGATTTTCTCCGCGCAAGGTCAATGATCCCAAATATCCCGATGCGATTGCCAATGGTCAGTTTATTCTCATCCGCCGAGTGGTCTATGAGGCGGTGGGAGGACATGCGGCCATTCGTAGCTCAATTGTCGAAGATAAGGACCTGGCCGAACAGGTGAAAGGGCGGGGCTATCGCCTGCTGCTGGTAGATGGCGAAGCCGTTGCTGAGACGCGCATGTATACTTCTTTTGCCGAAATCTGGGAAGGCTGGACGAAAAACATTTATCTGGGATTGCGTGGCAAACCCTCGCTCTTGCTTTTGGGCGCTTTTGGAGCGTTCTTGGCCTTTGGCGCGGCTGTCATTTTGCCTTTCTGGCTGATCGGCGGCCTGATCTGGGCTTGGCATCGGCCTGGCTGGGGGTTTTTGGTGCCGCTGCAAGCGCTCCTTACTTGGGTTTACCTGCTTTTCTGGCGTGCGCACGTTGCTCGTCATTTTGGCATTCCCCTCTGGAGCATCTTCTTCACCCCTCTTGGCGCCGGCATCTTCGCGTCCATGATGCTGATTTCTGCCTGGAATGTGCTCAGTGGTCGCGGCGTCCGCTGGAAGGGGAGAGTATACCGCTAACCCCCTCCGCGGTCTGCCGTCCGCCGTCCGCGGTCTACACTCCACCGTCCACTATCCCACCGTAGCGCGTAGCAAAGAGTGCCGGTGTTCCGCCGGTGTGCCAGAAAAGGACCGTCTGTTTTGGAGTGAACACGCCCTTGCGGATGAGGCCGAGCAGGCCGGCGGCGGCGCGGCCGGTATAGACCGGGTCAAGCAGCAGGCCTTCCTGACGGGCAAACAGGCGAATTGCTTCGCTCTCTGCTTCGGTCAGCACTCCATACCCCGGCGCGGCCCAGGCATCTTCCACTTCGATTTCTTCTGGTCGAACGGTGATGTTTTCTCCGAGACGTTCTGCGGCTTGATTGGCCAGCTCGGCAACCTGTTTTTGCAGGTTGGGACGCGGCTCGTCCACGCTGATGCCGATCAATCGTCCTTGATAGCCGAAGAGTCGCGCACCGAGTACCAAGCCTGCCTGTGTACCACCCGAAGAGGAAGCGAAGACGATCGCCTCGGCTCTCAATCCTTGTTGCAGGAATTCCTGCATGGCAAAAACGTATCCCAGCACACCGGTTGGGCTGGAGCCGCCGTAGGGCACTAGATAAGGTTTCTCTCCTTGCTGCTGGAGTTCCTCAAAGGTCTGCTGGAGCGTTTGATCGCGCCGGGCGCGTTCCGTCCAGCGGATCGTTGCGCCGAAGAGATGGTCTAGCCACAGGTTGGCTTCCGGGCGCGAGGGTGGATCGCCAAAGAGGATCAGGGTGCATTTTAGCCCGAGGCGGGCGGCTGCGGCGGCGGTCTGTCGGCAGTGATTCGATTGCACTGCGCCGGCGGTGATGACGTGATCGGTGCCGAGCGCTTGCGCTTCGGCCAGCAGGTATTCCAGTTTGCGCGTCTTATTCCCACCAAATGCCAGCCCGGTCTGGTCATCTCGCTTGACAAATAGGCGCGGGCCTCCAAGCAGGCGGCTCAGACGGGACAATTCTTCAATTGGCGTGGGTAAATGGGCAAAAGAAAGGCGAGGAATCATATACCTCCTATAACACTATGAGCCTATCTGCCTATCTGCCTATCTGCCTATCTGACTATCTGACTATCTGCCTATCTGACTATCTGACTATTTGACTATCCGACTATTTGACTATCCGACTCTCCGATTATCTGTCTCCTCACGGATACCTTCGTTTTACCGCGCTGCTCATGCGGATCGTTTGTCCTTCTGCCGGCGGGCGCAGCGGGAGTGCGACATGAAACTGGCTGCCTGGAGGATTCACTTCATCGTAGCCGGGGCTTTCGACCCAAATACGCCCCTGATGAGCTTCCACTACTGCCTTGCAAAAAGCCAGGCCTAAGCCGGTGCCGCCACCCATAAAGCGTACTTTGCTGGTGGAATGCCGTCCCACATCACCGCTTTGATAGAATTTGGTGAAGATGGCTTCGCGTTGGGATGGATCCACACCGACCCCTGTATCGCTGAAGATCAGTTCGATGTTCCCATAAGGCCAGGTGTTGTCGGGGCGGTTTAATCGTGCCTGCACGCGCAGCTGGCCACGATCAGGAGTGAACTTGATGCCGTTTTCCAGTAACTGGAAAAACACGTTGGAGAGCAAGGCTTTGTCACCGGGAACGAAAGGTAAGGGCGGTAATTCAACGTGGAGCGTTTGGAAACGTTGCACCAATCTGGAGGTCAATTGTTCGGCGGCCTCCTGGACTAATGCACTGACGTCCACCATTTCAGTTTCCAGTGGGGAAGTGTGGTGGGTTAGCTGGGCGATAGCGAACATACTTTCCAGAATATTGTGCATCCGCATGGTGCTTTCATGTATCCCCTTCAGGAAAGCTCGCGTGTTCGCGTCAATGCCTTCTTTTTCCAGAAGCATCTCCACGTAGCCACGAATGACGGTTAACGGGGTGCGCAATTCGTGAGAAGCAATGCTGATGAAATCGGAACGGGTGCGATCAAGGCGTTCTACTTCCTGCTGCGCCTGTTGCAGCGCGCGGGTGGTCTTGCGTAGCTCTCGGTTGATCTGCACCAGGTCTTCAACTAGGCGAGCATTTTCCAGGGCTACGCCGGTCTGTTGGGCCAGTGCGGTGAGCAAAGCCAAATCTTCCTCAGAGAAAGGTTGGCCATTAATCCGTGCCCCCAAAGCGAAAAGCCCGATCCAATTTCCCTTCGAGAAAATGGGCACATACACTTCACTGCGTAGCGCGTTAAACCATTCGCGTTCGAGCGCGGAAAGGCGAAAGCCGGGTTGGAGGTCCAGCTCGTATTGGAGCAGGGGCTTGCCATGCAAGAGGAAGGAAGCGATCGGGTGATCTTCGCTCAGTTCCAGCACTTTGATTTGTCGTTCTGCGGGATGGCGGACGGCGCGCAGCCGGTAGCGAGGAGGCCGACCGGCGCTCTCGACTTTGTCTACCAGGAAAAGGAAACCGTGTTGAAGCCCGGCCGCTTCCATGATCAAGGCCACTGTCACCTGAGCCAGGCGTGAGGTCTCAAGAATATGGTTGATATTCTGGCTATACAGCTGTACGATTTGAGATGCCGGCAGGTTTCCTATGTGTAGCCAACGGTTGATGACTTTCTGTATCTGGTTGAGCAAAGGGGCAAAGAGGATGGCCAATCCTAAAGCGATGAGGCTTCCGTTCCACAGCGGATCGTAGCCGGTTGTGTTGGAAAAGAAGTGCTGGGCGGCGACGGTACTGGCAATGTAGAGCAGCACGGTTAATAAAATGGCAAAGAAATAGATCAGGCCGAGGCGCAGGATTTTGTGAAGCGTCTGTACTCGAAGGTGGGTGAGCAGGTAAATCAATGTCCATGCCATCCCTGCGCGCAGGGGATGAATTGCCGGGAGTGCCCAAACGAAGGTCGTCAGGCCATCGAGAGAAAACAGGAGCAGGATGATAGCCCAGTATGCAAAGCGGATGCGGTACATGGGCTGATGGATGTTTCTTGCCTCGCGCATGGCGAACACGGCCATGCTCGTTCCTAAGAAAACCCATCCACCGAAGGCGCTCAGGACGGGCAAAGCCTGGCGAGGGAGCAAATACGCGCCTTTTTCCCATATGATCGCAGGGAAACGCGGCTCGAGCGTCCACAGCAGAATGACCAAGAAAACCCAGGGGAGGGCAATCAGGCTCCCGATGAGCAAGCTGCGTCTTTGGAAGGCGCGCAGGAGCAACCAGAGCCAAACGGCGCCTGCAAAAGCGAGATATGCCTCGCTATGTGCGGCCAGCTCATTTTGCCCGATGCTTATCTGGAAGAAGGTAAATGCGCGTCCGCTCAGGAGAGTGAGAAGGAGACCTGTGACGAGCCATCCTGTTTTCCGGTCTAGACGTGTGCTCCATAGTCGCCATATCCCCCATATATAAATGAGCATCTCAGTTGCGGCCACAAGGAAAGTGGGAGAGAGCATCATTTCCAAGTATACCCGAAATGGGTTGGTATAATGGTGTCGTGACCGTACATTCCACAAGGAGGTTTGCTCATGTCCTACACCAGCATCCTTACTGAGCGACGCGGACGAGTTGGGTTGATTACCTTGAACCGTCCACAGGCCATGAATGCGCTCAACCGCACGCTTCTGAGCGAGTTAATGGACGCCCTGGAGGCATTTGATGCCGATGCGGAAGTGGGCGTGATGGTCATTGCCGGCAACGAAAAGGCCTTTGCGGCCGGCGCAGACATCAAGGAGATGGCCGAAGCGTCAGCGGTCGAGATGCTCGAACGGGATACGATTGGCCTGTTTGATCGGATTCGCCGTATTAAGAAGCCAGTCATCGCCGCGGTCTCAGGCTGGGCATTGGGAGGGGGGTGTGAACTGGCTATGTCCTGTGACATGATCATCGCGTCCGAGACAGCGCGCTTCGGGCAGCCGGAAATCACCATCGGTGTGATTCCAGGTGCTGGCGGCACACAACGCCTGACGCGCACAGTGGGAAAAGCCCTGGCGATGGAAATGGTGTTGAATAACCGCACGCTTACGGCCCAGGAGGCTTTGCAGTTTGGTTTGGTCAATCGCGTGGTGCCGGTGGAGCGCTATCTGGAAGAAGCGCTCTCTTTGGCCGAAGAGATTGCCGCACGTGCACCATTGGCGGTGCGTTTGGCGAAGGAGGCGATCAACGCGGCGCTGGAAACCAGCCTGACGGAGGGCCTCGCCGCCGAACGCCGTAACTTCTACCTACTCTTTGCGACGGAAGATCAGAAGGAGGGGATGAAAGCCTTCATAGAGAAGCGCAAGCCCCAGTGGAAGGGAAAGTAAGAGCTAAATTGGGAACTACTCTCGGCCATTTCGGGTTTTTGAGCGAGTGTCCAGTGCTGAAATTCCACGAAATTCGTGGCCGAAATTCCACGAAATTCGTGCCGCACTCCGCTCGTTGGACCTTGGAGTGCTGCCGGTAATGGTGCATGCTTCGCTGCGCAGGATTGGTGCGATTCTCGGCGGCGCAGAGACCTTGCTGGCGGCCTTGATGCAGGTTTTCCCTGGGGTCATGGCACCCACGTTTACGTACAAGACGATGATCACGCCGCGCCTGGGGCCACCACGCAATGGCATAGATTATCTAGCAGAACAGCCCCATAACTACCGTGCAGAGTTTTTCCGTGCAGATTTGCCGGCCGATCCGTTGATGGGCAGCTTGCCCGAGACTCTGCGCCGCCATCCATTGGCTAGGCGGACATCTCACCCCATTCTTTCCTTGCCGCAGTTCACCTGGATCAGGCATTGGATGCCCAAACGCTGGAAAGTCCCCTGGCACCGATTGGAGTTTTGGCTGACATGGGAGGCTGGGTATTGTTGCTGGGGGTTGATCACACGGTGAATACGGCGATTCATTACGCTGAAAGCCTGGCCGGACGTAGGCAGTTTTTGCGCTGGGCACTTACACCCCAGGGCGTGGTCGTCTGTCCGGGCTTTCCAGGCTCTTCAATGGGATTTGAAGCCATTCGTCCACGCCTGGTGCCGTGGACGCGCCGCGTCCAGTTGGGCAATGCTTTTGCCGAGGCTATCCCCTTGCGCTCCTTGATTGAGACGGTCTGCAAATGGCTGGCCACAGACCCGCTGGCGCTTCTTTGTGAGCGTGCCGATTGTCTGCCGCTGTGAAGCCATTCGGGGAGGTTCTGTTTAATTTTGAAAATAAGTCCGGTAAGCAGAAAATATTTTAGTGTAAGCGGCGTTTTGATTCAAAAATGATTGTATTCTTGACTTTTAGTGCAAAATATGATATTCTATATGCATGTCAAGACGGATCGTTAACCCTGAAAATCCTGATCGGATTGACGAGGTCTTGATAGAGACTTTACGTAAGGATGGTCGAACGCCATTCCTGCAGATCGCCCAGGAATTGGGGGTTTCAGCGGGGATGATCCGCCATCGTTATCAAAAGCTGCAGGAGGCAGGGGCACTGAAGGTGGTGGCAGTGACGAATCCCCTACGGCTCGGCCTAAAGACGATGGCCTTGCTTGGCATTCGCACCGATGGTACGCGAATGCTCGAGGTAGCCCAGAAAATCTCCACCCTGGAGGAGGTGATTTACCTGGTCGTGGTCAGCGGCCGTTACGATCTGTTGGCTGAAGTTTTCTGCCGCGATCACGAGGAGTTGCTTCGCTTCATCACGGAAAAGTTGTATCAAATCGAGGGGGTTCGAGAAACGGAAACCTTTATGTATCTCAAGATCGTCAAAGAGATTTACGTCTGACCCTCCTTCATAGTACGAGTGGCGAGAGGGTCGCCTTTTGTTGCATTCCGAAGGGAGAGCCATTCGGAAAGGAGCTGTATGAAAGTTTTGATGATCGGTGTCGGCGGCGTTGGCGAAGCCATCGCTGCTATTGCCAGAGAGCATTCCTGGGTAGAGAAGGTGGTGTTGGCAGATTATGATGTGGAGCGTGCCCGACGTGTTCAGCAGAAATTGGGTGACCCGGCGCGCTTCCCAGTGGAATTTGTTGATGCCCGCAAGCAGGAGATGATCGAGGCCCTGGCACACCAGCACCGCGTTGACCTGATTATGAATGCAGTGGATCCG
>JBKBPX010000018.1:0-28015 GCA_046292855.1 Anaerolineales bacterium | reverse complement strand
CAGCCCAATATCACCCTCGAAGGCGTGACCGGCGACATCCAGATCAACGGCTACGAAGGGGACGAAACCATCCTGGAGGCAGACAGAATGGGAGTCATCAATGCCTCTGCAAACAGCCTAGTCGTGGAAGGATCGGCCGGAGATGTTTCTCTAAGGGTGCCTCTCCATGCCCATATCACCATCGAGGGCGTCGCAGGAGATGTCACCATCCAAAACATCCAGGGAAAGGTGCACATTGAAGGTCTCGCGGGCGATGTGGAGATGATAAACGTGGCACATGCCACAATTGAGGGCATGGCAACAGGGAGCTTCCCTGCTCAAGGCATCGCCGACGCGGTGCGCAAA
Source organism: Anaerolineales bacterium (assembly GCA_046292855.1). Lineage (GTDB taxonomy): Bacteria > Chloroflexota > Anaerolineae > Anaerolineales > Villigracilaceae > 630D-37. The sequence continues at coordinate 27,670 of JBKBPX010000018.1, read as the reverse complement.
AACCTGCAACGCTCCTTCTCTTTCTCCTTTGGCAGAAGGGCACGCGCAGCCGAACCCCAAACAGCTACTACAACCGGCACGTCGCGGTCGGCCCCCCTGGATGAAGAACGCCTGACCATCCTGCGCATGCTCCAAGAGAAGAAGATCAACGCCGAAGAGGCCGAACAACTGCTTCAGGCTTTGGGGGAAGAATGAACCGTGAGCAGAGAAAGGTCTTGCAGATGGTGGAAGCCGGGCAGCTCACCCCGCAAGCGGCGGCATACCTGCTGGACCTCCTGGCTCATGCGACGGACGAAGCAGGGCGCGCGGCCGAGGCAACGGAAAAAGCTTCGGCCGGGGCTGCCGGCAACGGGTCCCCTGACGATCCGCAAGGCGAAATGCCGGAGCTGGCACCCAAGCTGAAGCGCTGGTGGTGGCTCCTGCCGGCCGGCGGCCTCGTCCTTTTCTCTCTGGGCTTTTTCTGGCTCTCTCAAACTTCCGCCCAGGGATGGGGATTGATGTGTGGCGGTGGGCTGGTGCTGATTGCGCTGGCGTTGGCCGGGCTTGGCATTTGGGCCTCGCACGCTATTTGGACTATTATCGAAATAACCAGCCTGCCTCTTCGTTTGGAATTTCCCCTGCCGCTGGGATTAATAAGGATAGGACTTGCTGTGGCCGGGTTGTGGAAAGCGGAGCTAAAAGGCGCGGCAGAGTTGACAGGAGCACTACGGGAGCTGAAGGGAAACCCTCTGCGAGTTGCGATTGATGACGAGGAGGAGCATGTCCAAATCTATATCGGCTGAAGAGGTTCGACCGCTGATGAACGCTTTACTGGCTTGGTTTTTGTTGGCGATGATCCTGGCCAATCTGGGTGGGAACATGTATGGGCCTCTCCTGCCCCTCTATCTGGAGGAGCTGGGGGCCTCGGTGATCCAGGTGGGGTTGTTTTTCACCCTTTCCCAGATCGTGCCACTCGGGCTACAAATCTTTGGAGGCTGGATTTCGGATTCTCTTGGGCGATTACGCGCCATCGCCATCGGTTCGGTGATAGGGATGCTGGCTTATATACCATTGATGCTGGCCCCGCGCTGGGAATGGGTGTTGCTCGCCTCGGTGTTGGGCGCGTTCACCGGGGCACTGGTCGCGCCGAGCTTTGAGGCCTTCATCGCCGAGCAAACGCAGGAGCACGAACGCGGGCGCCTTTTCGGGTTGAGTGAGGCGATCTTTTCGATCGTGAACGTGCTCGGCCCATTTATCGGTGGTCGCCTGGCACAGGAGAGGGGCTTTCGCTTTATGTTGCTGGTGGCCGCATCGCTCTATCTGGTAGCAACGGTGATGCGCGTGGTCATGGCGCGCAGACTCAACGGAAGTAAGAAATCGGCACAGCTCTCCTGGACGGAATTGAAGGCCAATCTAGGCACGTTGATCGGATTGATCACCGCCGGAGGGGTGGTAACCTGGATTTTGCTGACCGATGGCATTCGAGACATCTCCTTTGCGCTCTCGATGAACCTTTTGCCACTCTACCTGCAAGAGCAAATGGGGTTGAATGTGGCCGAGATCGGCACACTCAACAGCTTGTTTGGCCTGGCAATGATGCTCACGCTTTTCCCGGCCGGCATGTTCTCCGATCGTCTCGGCGAGCGCTGGGGAATCGCTCTGGGAATGGCCTTGCTCGGAATTGGGATAAGCCTGCTGACCTTTTTGCCTACATCCCTACCATTCTGGGCTTATGGCATCGGTTGGGGGCTGGCGGGGATCGGTGCCGGGCTGGTGACGCCGGCCTATCAAAGCCTGCTCAGCAAAGTCGTGCCACAGGAATTGAGGGGGACGGCTTTTGGCCTTTTGGGCACAAGTCTGGGCTTGGTGGCCTTGCCCGCTCCATGGCTTGGCGGGCTATTATGGGATAAAATTCACCCACGTTTTCCCTTTGTGATCACGATCGCCGGGTGTTTCCTACTGATCCTGCCGATCATGCGCAAGTTTTACCTGAAAAGGGAAGGCGATTGAGGGACTCACTTGGGAAGGGCACCTCTCCTTCACCACCCTAGAATTCTTTGGAGGCATTTATGGTAACCTCAGAAGAACGGATGAAAATCCTGAAGATGATCGAAGATGGAAAGATCACCGCGGAGGAAGGCGCACGCCTGCTTGCCGCACTGAGTGAAAAGGGGCAGCCGCGCAGAAGCCCATCCGTAGGCGCAGGGCGTTGGCTACGCATCCGCGTAACAGACGTGAAGACGGGGAAACCCAGGGTCAATGTGCAGCTGCCACTCAGCCTGGTGGATGCCGGGCTAAAAATCGGAGCGCACTTCGCGCCCGAAGTGGCAGGGTTGGACATGAACACAATCATGGAAGCGCTCCGCAATGAGGTGAGCGGGAAAATAATAGATGTGGTGGACGAGGAAGATGGGGAACATGTGGAGATTATGATTGAGTAGGAGGGTGGAGGGTGGAAAGGGCTAGACGAGGCGCACGGTTGAACCTCGCGCCCCCTTCTCAACCTCGATCCGCACCGGGAAGGCATCCTTTAACTCATCCAGGTGGGTGATGACCAGAATCTTGGCAAATTCGGAGCGCACCAAATTGATGGCCTCGATCAGGCGCTGGCGTCCCTGACTATCCTGAGAGCCAAAGCCCTCGTCAATGATCAGGGTCTGTAAGCGTGCGCCTTTGCGCTGCGCCAAAACTTGTGCTAATGCCAGGCGCAGGGCAAAATTCACCCGAAAGGCTTCGCCACCCGAATACATCTCATAAGGACGTACTCCGCTGGGATCGCTGATTTGAATCTCCAGCGTCTCTTTGCGATCCTCGCGTTTTTTGTCTTTGTATTCGGCTTGAGTGATAAAGCGCAGGGAAAGTTGACCATTGCTCAGGCGATCCAGGATTTGATTGGCGCGCTCCTCGATCTGGGGAAGTGCCTGCTCAATCAACAGCGCCGGGACACCATCCTTGCCAAAGGCACGCTCCAGTGATTTGTAATGCCCGATCTGGGTTTGCAATTTCTCCCTCTCCTCGCGCAAAGCTTTGGCGCGCCGACGTTGACTCTCAAGCACCTCGACAAGTTGACGCCGCGCCCCAACCTCGGCCAGAGCGCGATTTTCTTCCTCTTTGGATCGGAGCAATTCCTGTTCGGCACGCTCCAGGTCACTCGCCAGCGATTCGAGAGGGGGCAGTTGCGCCTCCGTATCCTGGATTTCGGCGCGCTGTCGTTCGATCTTTGCCTGCAGAGATTGTTCCTCGCTCAAAAGCTCGGCTATGCGCTGCTCAAGATTTTTTACCTCCAGACGCGCGGTTTCCAACAGGCGCTGCGCTTCTTCGACTTCGCGCAACTGCCGGAACTCCTCCAGGCAAGCTTGGTGATAGGCAGGGTCATAGCCCAGGGCGCGCAGGCTCTGCTCCAATTCGCTTAAGCACTGGCGAGCCTCCAGGGCAAACGAACCCTCTTGCAAGAGACGTTCGATTTCACTCAGGCGCGGCTGGCCCTTTTGTTCCCATTCTTTCTGTGCCTGGTATAGAGCCTGTAAGCGCGTTGCATGGGCGGCGCGGCGGGCAGTGCGTTCCTGAAGTTGCGCCTGGAACGCGAAAAGGTTCCCCTCATTCAACGCCTTCATCTCTTCAACTATCTGGAGCAAACGCTCTCTATTCTGGCGATAGCGCTGACCCAAGCTTGTGCCCTGGGCACTGAGTTCGTCCACAGTGCGTTGGCGATGTTCTGGTGAGAGGGGCTGGCCACAGAGAGGGCAGGTTTCGCTTTCTGCCAGGCGATCAATGCGCGCCTTCAGGTCATCCATTTGCCGTTTCAGTTCCTGATTTTCGGCATTCAGACGAGATTGTTCATCCAGAAGCGCTTGACGGTGCGCCTGCGCATCCTGGAAACGGCGCATCTGTGCCTCCAGCTTGCCGATTTCACCCTCTAGCTGATGCAATTCTTGCTCCAGGACGGGGATTTGCGTTTGTCCCTGCTCCAGACGGGAGGCCTGTTCGCGTAGAGAATGAAATTCCGCTTCGAGGCGCACGCGCTCTTTCTCGATCTCTTGCAGGCATCCTTGACGCTCGCTTTCCAGCTCGGCGAAGCGTAGACGCAGGGCATCCAGGTCCTCCAAAACGGCGCGCAGTTCTTGTAAGCGCCGATAACGCACCTGGATCTCGTTGGCGTGTTGGAGGGTCTCCTGAATTTTCTTCAGCTGCTCTTCGTATCCCTGGCGCGAGGCGTGCTTTGAGCGTCGCTCCTCTTCCAACTGCGCCAGGTTTCGCCTCATCCCCTCGAGGTGTTCTTTCTGTTTCTCAAGGATGTGGTAGTTTTGCCGCAAGAGGTTGACAAGGTTTTCCTGTTGCTGACGGAGGGCTATTTTCTGTTGCAGAATCGCCTCTGCCTCACGGAGCGCCCGCTTTCGCGCCGATTCTTCGCTCAATTCCTGCTCCATCTCGCCCAGCGCGCCCTCGATCTGGGCAACCTGTCCCTCGAGGACACGGCGACGTGCCGCAGCGCGTTCGCGGTATTCTTCCCAGACCTCCAATCCGAGCACACTGGCCAACACCTCTTTGCGCCGAGCCGGGGTTTGCTGCGCGAATTGATCGGCCTTGCCCTGCAGGAAGAAGGAGGTGTTGATGAAGGTCTCGTAATCCATGCGTAGGATGGATTCCAGGCGCGCCTGGGTCTCACGCACCGAGCGTTCGGTGAGGGGACGCCAGCGCGGGGCAGGATTCTCACCATCCTGGATTTGGAGTTCCAGCATTACCGATTTGCCACGCGGCAGAGTGCGCCAGACGCGATAGGTATTGCCCTCCAGCTCGAAAGTAAAGATCACCTCCGCCATCTCTGACTGAAGGTTGATCACCGCATCTTGACGGCCACGCGCTTGACCGAAGAGCGCCCAGGTAATCGCATCCAGGAGCGACGATTTGCCAGCGCCGTTGTGCCCGGAGATACAAGCCAGGTCAAAGGAGGTGAAATCAATTTCAACCGACTCGCGATAGGAAAGAAAGCCCGCAATGCGCAGCTGACGAGGGATCATGCTTCTGCCACTTTCAAGATCACGGCTGCCGCGTAACCCACAACTTGACTATAATCCCCGGTAATATCTCCGGAAGTGGCGTGATACAAGACGCGCACGCGGTTCGCGCCGCGGGCACGCGCCGCCCAGAGCACGGCCGTCACCGCACCAAGGCCACAAGCATAACCTTTTTCCTGAGCTTCCACCTCGAATGCGCCCTCCGGCGAGAACTTTTCGAACTGCTCCAGCATGGCGCGATCGAGGGCTAAGGCGGTCTGTTGATCGTAGTAATGCGAGAGGTCCGTGCTGGCGATCAGGAGTGCCTGGCGACCCTGCAGCACCTCGGCCAACGCCTCGCCTAAGGATTGCGAGACCTGGGGTTGCACGGCGCGTACCATGACCGGCAACAGGGAAAAGGGAGCATTCAAGGCACGTTGCAGGAAAGGCAGCTCGATCTCCAGGGAATGTTCCGGATCGTTGCGCACGGCGCTGAGGCCATATCCCAGGCGCCTTTTCAGCGCTTCATCCAGCTCGGCCAGAGCGACTTCGTCAATCGGGATCGTCCCCAACGGGGTGGCATAGGCCTGGTGCGCACTGGTGAGCAGCGGCTGAAAATAGGGATGGTGCATCGGCGAGATCACCGCCACGAGAGGGTAGCTCCGTCCGCGCACGGCGGCAAAGGCATAGCCGGCCACCGCTCCAGAATAGCGATGTCCAGCATGGGGGGCGATGATTCCCACAACTTCGCCCTCTAAAGCAGGGATTTTGGCCTGATCGAGATAGGCATCCACCGCTGCGCGCAAGGAATCGGGATGCCCTTCATACCACAGCCCGGCAATCGGGGATGGACGAATATCGGTAAAGATGCCCATTTCACCTCCTTGAGGGGAGCCACGTGAAACACCACACAGCGTCTTCTCTCTATGATTATATCTCACCGCCGGCGCTTTCCACTTTGCAGGACGTGGTGAGCAGACAAAAGTCATCGGCAGCGTGGGGGTAGTGCTTTGTCCACTTATCTTTTGGTGTTATTGCACTTTATGCGGCCTGCCAAAGAACGCCTAGGCCCCCCAGAAGTGAGAATCCTGGAAACGCGGACGTCCCTGGGAACGCGGATGTCCCGTCCGCCAAGAAGCGAGAATCCTGGGAACGCAGACGTCCCGTCCCGCCAGCGACGCTTGGGGTGGTAGCAAGGCATCAGCATCTGAGACGGATGCGCTCCCAGGTGCGTAGCTGCCTAAAGCAGAACACAAAGCCAAAAATGGACGAAGCGCTTGTGCTGGCATCCCTGTAGAGGCAGTTCCTGGCCACTTCTGCCATTGTGCTGGTGGCACACCATTCATCACTGTCTATCCTTCCCAAACTTCCGATGCCTCAGAGGTCTCGAAAGTGTACCAGAGCCGCCGATTCCCGGTCACGAAAGCGGCCCGTGAACGCGGCGGCTCTGGCAATAACACTAGCATACGGAGAGGGTCAACTTCAGAATCGCCTTGCTTGTGACTCAATCGTCATCGTCCTCATGATCATCCTCTTCTTCCCCACCTTGATTGTCATCGTCCTCATGCTCATCCTCTTCTTCCCCACCTTGATTGTCGCTATGGCAGGCTAGGCAGGTATAACTCTGCACTGTGGAGGGGTGACAGGTGCGACAACTGGCGCCGCCATGATAGATACCGCTGCCGTGTTCATCCACACGTGGTTCGGGATGGGCCAGGTTGAACTTGGCCGGGCGCCAAGCGTTGGTTGAGTGGCAGTCGGCGCAGTTTTGACCAAAGGCACCGGCGTGCCAGGCAGGTTCACCATGGCAAGCGACGCAGGAAGTGGGGAGCGCAGTGAAGTTCCCACCGCCATGGCAATTCTCACAGGAGATGCGCGCGTGCGCACCGGTGAGAGGGAAATTGGTCAAATTGTGGTCAAAGGTGGCCGGCTTCCAAGCAGCAGTCGAATGACAAAGTGCGCAGTTCGTACCAAAGCGTCCCTGATGAGGATCGTCCTTTTTGTGGCAGGCGACACACTCGGTCGGCGTGCCCTTGAAGGTCGGGCTTTGATGGCAATTACTGCAGGCAACACCCAGATGCGCACCGGTGAGAGGGAAGTTGGTCAAATTGTGGTCAAAGGTGGCCGGCTTCCAAGCAGCAGTCGAGTGACAAAGCGCGCAGTTCGTACCAAAGCGTCCCTGATGAGGATCGTCCTTTTTGTGGCAGGCCACACACTCGGTCGGCGTGCCCTTGAAGGTCGGGCTTTGATGGCAATTCCTGCAGGCAACAGCCAGATGCGCGCCGGTGAGAGGGAAGCGAGTTGCATTGTGATCGAAATTGGCCGGCTTCCAGCCGTCGGTGGTATGGCAGGTCTCACACTGGGGCAACTGCCCCTGATGGGGATCGTCCTTGCCGTGACAGGCCGCGCATTGCGTTGGAGTCCCCTTAAAGATGCCCTTCTGGTGGCAGCTTTCACAGGCTACCTGCTGATGTTTCCCAGTGAGCTTGAAGGCAGTCAGGTTGTGATCGAAATTAGCCGGCTTCCAGCCGTTCGGGGTGTGGCAAGTAGCACAATCGCTTCCAAAGCGTCCCTGATGGGCGTCGTCTTTCTGATGACAGGAGACACAGGAAATGGTCGAAGCCGAAGAGGCGATCTTGAAGTCTGCCGCTCGGCGCGTACCGACATGACATTCGCTACAAGCAAGCGAGGCATGTTTGCCTTCCAGCGGAAAACTCGCCGGGTGCACGAAGGCCTTGCCAAAGCGATCCGTGCCATCATGACAGGCAAGGCACCGCTCTCCAAACTCCTGAACATGCCGCCCGAGAAAAGCCGCATCCATTTGGCGATGACACTCTCCGCAGGATGCCGTATCGAAGGTTTGCAACCCCTGGGTGTGGCAATCCCGGCAGGTGAAGGATTGACCATCCTGCTTTTTTTGATGCGTGGCCAGGGAAAAACCCACCGTTTCATGAGGGAACTCTTGCAAGTCTGTGCGGGTCAGAGAGGCTTGTGAACCCTGGTGTTCGGTATGGCACTCACGGCAGGAGAGCTGGGGATTGCGCTGATAGATTGACCCATGGAGCGTTTGCGGGTTTGTTTTTTCCACCGCCACAGCCTGATGGCAGTTTAAGCAGCGATCGTCCATCGTCTCCTTTTCCCAGGGGGCAACATGGCAGGCCTTGCATTCGCCGCCGATGGCCGCGTGGGAAGTCACTCCACCGATCATCGGCCCTTCCTGGGCATTGAGTGGGCCGGGGTTGAATAGCACCCCTCCTTGGGCGATAGCTACGCCAGCAATCACTACGGCTGTGATCAAACCGGCCAACAAGCCGCTTGTCGTCAGGCAACCGAGTCGTTTCATAGGCTCCTCACTTCAAGAAGGTGGCGTAATACAGTGCGGCACCGATATGGATAAAGGCCGAGACGAAGAGCGCTACGCCGATGGGAATATGGATCGTATGCCACAACGCCATGAGCTGACGGGTGCGCCGCAACACCTCTTCAGAAACTGCTCCGCTCAATTCCACTCCATCCAACGTGCGTGGCACACGGGTGTAGATATAGCGCCCGACGAAGCCGCTGATCACGATGATGACGGTGAAGAGCGTCACCACACCGGCTAAGCCGTTAAATTTCCAGGAGGTATGGAGCAATACCATGTAAGGCCCGACCAAGCCTGTGAAGATGTGGAATTCCAGCCACTCCTTCATGCGCCCCCACCGTGCGCTGCGACTGCGCTTGCGCAGGCTATAAAGGGTCTCTGTCATCAACATCAGCAGGAAGCCGAAGATGCCCAACGTGTGACCAAAAAAACCGCTGGCGCGAGGGATTTGGCGGGTCAAAAGCACCACGGCAAAGTACACGGCGGTGATCGCCAAAGCCGCAAAGAAGGCATACCAGAGTTCCTTGCCACGCAGCATGTCACCACTCCTATGCTTTAGAAGGTTTCAACGCAGGGCGGATGATGGATGGAGAGGTAGTGGCATTCAAGGCTTGCCAATAATCCGCCAAAATTTGCGAGAGATTTGCCCCCTTCTCCAGCAGACGCGCTCGAATGGGGCGGATATCCACCTCTTCGGCGATGAGGCGCTGCAAGGGGAAAGAGAGCATCTGATCGCCCATGACGATGGCACCCAGCAAGGTACGTTCGCCGACGAGCAGACGCAAACGATTGATCTCAAACCCGCTTTGTGCCAGGATGGCTTCCGGCATTTCGCGCCAGACTTCGCTTTCGCCGCGCACAATGCTAACCGTATCCTCGCCGCGCCCCTGGCCGAGGTAACCGATGATGGTTGTAGTGATGCCGGCCAGTCGTGTTACGTTGAAGGGGATGCCTCGCCGGTGGGGGCGGGTCTGCCCGGCCATGTTGAGCCCGGCAGTCCATCCCTGCTCCCGTGCAGGCGTCCACAAGGTATCCAGCACGGCTTTCCCCGTCCTTGGATCGTAAACTTGGGCCACGTCCCCGGCGGCGAAGATGTTCGGGATGCTGGTCTGCATATATTCGTTGACCAGGATGCCACGGTCGGTTTGCAACCCTATCTGCACTGCCAAATCCAGGCGTGGACGCACCCCGATCGCATAGGCCACCATCTCACCGCGGATGTCCTTTCCATCCTTGAGGCGAACGCCGGCCACCTGTCCCTTCCTTTCCAGGATTTCTTCCACTTCGGCGAAGTGGTGGAGCGTAACCCCTTCTTCTTCTAGGCGATGCTCGACAACGCGCGATTCGCTTTCGTCCAAGATATTGCTCCAGTAGCGCTCGCCGCGCATCAGGTAGTGCACCCGCAATCCCTGGGCGCGCAGCCCTTCGACCAGCTCGAGGGCGGTAATGCCACCTCCGATCACGATAGCCGTCCGGCTGCGACGTGCCAGGGAACGGATGCGCCGCGCATCGTCCAAGTGATCGAGCTTCACCACCCCGCGCAGATTTGTCCCCGCAACGCCCAATGGGATGGCCTGAGAGCCAACAGCCAGGAGCAAGCGATCGTACGTGAGGGTGAAGGCTTCCTCCCGCACCTTGTGACCGAAGAGGCCTTGCTGGATACGATAGGCTATCCCTCTGACTTGTGACTGTTGCGGGTCAATATGTGTGACGCGTGCCCACAAACGTCGCACTCGCAAGCGCTTCAAATCCACGGAGTGGGGAAAGAGTTGTGCTTCCGGGATTTCATCTGTCAGGTAATAGGCCAAACCGGGGCGCGAATAGAAGCCATGGGGGTCCTCGTGGAGCAGCCAGATTTCTCCCCCTTTGTCCACGCTCCGAATGGCCTCGATCGCCGCGATGCCGGCCACACCGCTTCCGACGATGACGTAGCGCATCATCTCTCCTTGAAGATAGGCAATCGTTCGAAACGTAACACCCCACGCGGGCAACGCGCCACGCACTCTCCGCAGGTCAGGCAGCGACTGTTCGAGATCGCTTCGCCACGCCAGGCATGGGCGCGCACATCAAGCCCGATAGGGCAATTGAAGGAGCAAATGCCGCATTGCACACAACGCCCAGCATCGGGCACGACTTGTCCGGCCACCAATACCGTCCGACGCTTGGATTCTTCTTGAAAGAGACTCATCCCTTTTCCTCGAAAACGGGAAAGCGGAGTATGAAGGTGCTGCCCTGGCCCGGAGCGCTTTTCACCTCGATCTTGCCGTTATTGAGCTGCACCAACTCTTTCACCAGGGAAAGTCCTAGCCCACTACCGCTCTGGGCAGAACGTGCCCGGCTTTTATCGCCGCGATAGAAGCGCTCGAAAATATGGGGCAGGGCCTCTTCAGATATGCCGGGGCCGTTATCTTGAACGGTCACAAACACGTTTCCTGCTTCGCTCCAGGCTTGCAAGCGAATTTTGCCTCCCTCCTGAGTATACTTGGTGGCATTATCCAAGAGATTGCGCAGGATGATGCGCATTTCTTCCGCATTGACCTGCGCCTTTGGCAGATGAGGAGGGACCTCTAGGGTGAATACCTGACGCCGCAGGTGAAAGAGGGGCGCTATCTCGTCGCTCAATTCATATAAGAGAGGGGCCAGGTCAATCACCGCAGGAGGCAGCCGGTTCCCATGCTCAATCGAGGAGAGCATGAGCAATTGATCGGTCATCTTGCGGAGGCACTCGATCTCTTCCAGGACCTGTTCGAGATACTGGCGCTGCATTTGCGGATCGTCCTGGAGCTGCGTCAGGATTAATTCCAGGCGCAGACGGATAGAAGTAAGCGGGGAACGCAATTCATGTGCCGCGTTGGCGACGAAATCCTGCTGACGCTGGATCATTCGCTCCAAGCGCTCGGCCATCTCATTGAACGCGCCGGCCAGTTGTTGCACTTCTTGCGGGCCGCGCAAAGGGGCTCGTTCCTTTAGGTTACCTGCCGCAATCCTATGAATCACCGTTGTCAATTGCTCCAACGGGCCGACCACTTGTGCGGTCAACCATAGGCCACTGCCTATTGTCACGGCGGCGACTACTATCACCACCCCAAACAAGGCGATCCAGGCGCGATGAACGTTTTGCCACACAGGGGCTGTGGGGAAAGAGAGCTGGACGAATGCAATTGGAGCGTTATCACCATTTATCACCGGCGCGGCAGTAAAAATACGCTCTTCTCCGCTTATCTCATCCCAGCGTATCTCGTGCTGTTCTTGCTTCTTACTGGCGGCGCGCAGTTCAGGCCAGGCTTGCCGTTCGGCGCCAAGGAGAACTTGCGGGTCAGAGCTGAAGAACGGATGAAAGTTGGCATCAAAAATCGTAAGGCGAAGTTCACCACTAAGGGCAGAGAGATAAGCCTGAACTCTGCTGAGCAGGAATGCCTCATCAGCTTCTCCTTCGCTTGCCTTCTCTAGAGGTTCCCTGAGCAGCAACGCTGCCAAATGTGCCTCCAATTCCAGCTCATGCTCCGCTTGCTCTTCGGCAAATCGGCGCAGTTGGGGTGCCATCCAGCCGGCCAGCCCTCCCACCGAGAGGAGAATGAGCACGAGATAGGTGGCAATTAGGCGAGCTCGTAAGCTACGCAGCAGGAACATTCTCACCTTCCACGGGCATCTTCGCCCTCCAGACGATTGAAACGATAGCCGAAACCATGCACCGTTTCGATATAGCGGGGGTTGGAGGGATCTGCTTCCAGTTTTTCACGTAGCCAGCGAATGTGGACATCGAGCGTGCGCGGTGTGCCCACCCAATCCTCGCCCCAAATGGCATCGAGCAATTCCTGACGCGAAAGCGCCTGCCCGGCGTGCTCCATGAGTATCTGAAGCAATTCGAATTCGCGTCGGCTTAGTTCTACCGGCCAACCATTGCGGGTGACCTGACGGGCGGTCCGGTCTAGGACGATTTCCCCGATCGCCAGATAGTCTGTGTGTGGCAGTCCTTGCCGGTCAATTTCTACCCGGCGGAGCATGGCCCGGATGCGGGCAACCAACTCCCGAAAGCTGAAGGGTTTGACAATGTAATCATCTGCACCGACCTCCAACCCCATCACCCGCTCTAACTCTTGTCCCCGCGCCGTGATCATTAGGATCGGTACACTGGATTCCTGGCGGAGAACGCGGCAAACTGCATACCCATCCATCTCCGGCAGCATGACATCGAGCAAGATCAGATCCGGCCGATAGTGGCGCGCCAGGGCAAGGCCGGCCGGGCCGCTCCTGGCATGGAAAACTTCAAATCCCTCCTTTTTCAATCCGAAGAGGAGCGGTTGAGCGATATTTTCATCATCTTCAATCAGAAGCAAACGTGGCATCTTCCTTCATACACCTCAAAACTGTTTGAGTTTGGAGTCTTTCTAGATCGCAGAGGCTCCTTTTGACGAGGGGTATTGCACTCTCGGCGTTCTCTGGAACGAATCTTCCCTATGGGCATTTATGCCCGAGACCACGTCTTTCGTTGCTCTAGTGGCGTTGCCGAGAGAGAATTCTTTCCCATCCATCTGCCTCCTAAATCTTATAGCACGGCAGCTATGGGTTTAGTATATCCCCATTGATGAGTAAATGGTTAAGCTGGAGCAAGATGGACGTTAAGAGATTGTTATCTAAAGGAGCAGGGTAGGTTTCACCGGACGCATGGTTGAGTTCGCGAACGGAGCACTAGCGCTCTGTCGATTTATCTTTTGGCGTTATCGAACTTGATGTGGACTGCCAGAGAACGCCTAGGCGCCCGGAAGTGAGAATCTTGGGAGCGCGGACGTCCCGTCCGCCAGCGTGGATGCTGGGAACGCGGACGTCCCGTCCGCCCACAGCGCTTGGGTTGGTAGCAAGGCATCAGCATCCGAGACGGATGCGTTCCCAAGAGGCATGTAGAATATGCGGAGAAGTAACTGTCGAAACACTCTGCGCTCTGCGGTGAGTTTTTGTAGTAGATTGAAAATTGACTCTACTGCAAAAAGGCCTGTTTACCCCAGCGTGCACAGAGTACACACGGAGAGTTGATAATGAAAAACCTTTGTGCGCTCTATGTTCTCTGTGGTGAGTTTTTGCAGTACACTCAAAATTGCAACAAAATTTTTCAGTATCAACTGTAACATGATATATGGTACAATATATCATCTTGTACTTTCTCCTGCTCCATTCGCTGGAGCAGGGTATCAACTGTAACATGATATATGGTACAATATATCAAGATAAAATTTGTTTCGTCTGCGTTTTCCCAAACAAAAGGAGTGTCACCATGAAACAATCGCTCGTCCATTCTGTTGCTCTGCTGAGCCTGGCTGGGATTTTGAGCCTGGCCTGTATTATCACATTGCCGACCACACCACCACCGGCAGAGACACAAGCTCCACCCCAACCTTCGCCGGTAGAAACTCAACCGCCGCCTCAGGACACACCCGTTCCATTGTTCACCCCCACTCCAGAGGCTACGCCCACACCTGAGGCTCAGGCTTTCTTCAGGGAAGATTTCAACGCGCCAGCTGACCTTTGGTCCTATTTCATTATCAACGGCATCCAGGATAAGAATCAACTGGTTGAGGAAGACGTCCCCCAGGTCTCGGTGAAGACACAGGACGGTTATTTGGTCTTTGAAATCAACAAAAACTACCAGTACGTGTACGTGACCTATGATCCGTACACCTACACAGATGTACGCGTGGATGTGCGCGCGGAAAATCGCGGCGTGAATAACAACAATGTCAGCATTATCTGCCGCTATACCGAGAGCGGGTGGTATGAATTCAACATCGCCAACAACGGCTTATACTGGATTTACTACGCCGAAATGAAACCCTCCAAACAGGTAGCGTACCATCTCATTGCGAATGGTGGATCAAACAAAATCCGCATGGGCAAGGATGTGAACGAATACACGGCCATTTGTCAAGGGAAGACCCTGCAACTGTTCATAAATGGCTTTGAAACGAAGACCTTGACGGAAAACCGCTTTGCGTTACGGGAAGGACAAGTGGGGGTATCTGTGTCATCGTTCAACGTGTTGCCAGCTCACGTGGAATTCGACTGGGTACAGATTAGCCAGCCGTAAGTGAGAGAGGGTGGATGGTGGACCGTAGACGGTGGATGATGGCCGTTTGCTCGTGTGACTGGGATAAGACAGCCTCTTTGCAGTAGAGTCATAGTATCAGTCGTCCTGCAATCCGTCCAACAGTCAGCGATGGTCTTTTTGGCCATCGCTTTTGTTTTATAAGCTCTGCAACGCTTCACCCAAATGCAAGAAGGAGCATCACGCAACTCCCAGCGCGGCGCCCTTGGCGCTCCTGCTTCACAAGGCGTTGACATTCCTCCACCTTCGGGGTATCCTCATTTTCGATGTCTCAACCCACTCTATTCCCGTCTCTCGTCTGGTCGGTCAGTGAACTGACCCGCTATCTCCGTCTGAGGCTCGAAAGCGATCCGACTTTACAAGAAATTTGGGTTCAAGGCGAGATTTCCAATCTCTCGCGCCCGGCTTCAGGGCATCTTTATTTCACCCTCAAAGATCAGGGGGCTGCGTTACGCTGCGTGATGTGGCGAAGTGATGTGATGCGTCTGCGGATGACGCTTCAGGATGGATTAGCCATTGAGGCGCATGGGGCAATCAGCATCTATGAACCCGGGGGGCAATATCAGCTCTATGTGGATCAGATTCGGCTGCGTGGGGAGGGGGAACTCTACCGCGAATTCTGGCGCCTGAAACAACGTCTGGAAGCGGAAGGGTTGTTTGATGAGGCGCGCAAACGACCTCTACCGCGTTTACCGCGCCGCATTGGAGTGGTCACCTCGCCGAGCGGAGCAGCGCTGCGCGATATTCTCAACACCCTGCGGCGTCGTCTACCGCTGGTAGAGGTGATTCTCGCCGCTTCCTCCGTGCAGGGAGCAGAAGCGCCGGGGGAGCTGATCGCGGCATTGCAGGCGCTCAATCGCTACGCCAAGCCAGATGTGATTTTGCTCGCCCGAGGGGGCGGCTCGATTGAGGATTTGTGGGCTTTTAACGACGAGGGGGTGGTACGCGCTGTGGCCGCTTCCAAAGCGCCGGTGATAAGTGGCGTGGGTCATCAAACCGACTTTACCCTGGTGGACTTCGCCGCCGATTTGCGTGCGCCGACTCCCACCGCCGCCGCAGAACTGGCTACGCCGATTACCCTGGAAGATTTGCTGGAAGGGCTAGAGGCTCTGGAAAAGCGGCTCATCCAAGCAATAGAGGAATGGAAAGGCCGCCAGGAACAACGTTTACGCGAAATTCAAGCGCATTTGCGCTTCCTTTCGCCTTCCCATCGTCTGCAGATGGGCCATCAACGCCTGGATGATCTGAGCCGGCGACTGGACGCAGGCGTAGCTCAGGGTCTCAGCCGCGAGGCGATGCGCTTCCAAGGCCTGGAACGGCGTCTGCAGGCACTCAGCCCAATGGCAGTGCTGAGCCGGGGCTACGCGATCCTTTCAGACCCTGAACATGGACGCCCGATTGCGCGCCTGGAGCAGGTCAGAGCGGGAATGCTTTTTCTGGTACAACTGGTGGACGGGCAGTTTGAAGCCCGCGCTGGAGAGAAAAAGGAGGTCCGATGAAAGCAGTGAGCGAACTTTCGTACGAAGAGGCGTTTGACGAATTGGAGCGAATCGTGCACAGCCTGGAGGAGGAGCCACATCCGCTGGATGAGGCTTTGCGACTTTATGAGCGTGGGCAGGCATTGGTGGCGCGTTGTCGCCGTTTGCTACAGGAAGCCGAGCTGAAGGTGCAGCAGCTTTCAGAAGGTGAATTACAACCTTTTGAGGGGATGGATGAACATGGGGATCAGCAGTCTGGTTGAAAACAGGGTACTGGTGGTCTCTTTGCTCGCCTGGGCACTCGCCCAAGGAGCAAAGCTACCGCTCACTTTCCTGAGTGAGCGCCGTTGGAATTGGTCGGTATTATTCAATGCAGGCGGGATGCCCAGCTCTCACTCGGCGCTGATCGTGGCCTGTACTCATGCGATTGGCCTGTGGCATGGCTTTAACTCCCCGATTTTCGCCTTAGGGGTAGTGATGACCATGATCGTATTGTACGACGCGGCGGGAGTGCGCCGTCAGGCCGGAATGCATGCCGAACGGATTAACGTGCTTTTCGATGAGCTGCTGAAAGGTCATCCCTGGGACGAAAACGAACTGCGCGAAGTTTTGGGACATACCCCCCTGGAAGTCTTGATCGGCACCTTGTTGGGCATAGGCGTATCTACGTTGCTTTGGCTGATCTGGCGCTAGGTTCAGCCGGCAAGACCACGTAAAACGTAGTCCCCTTTCCCAGCGTAGACTCGACCCAAATCCTCCCCCGATGGCTATCCACGACGCTTTTGACGATCGCCAGACCTAACCCAAAACCACCCACGTGGGAGGGGACATTGCTGGCGCGATAGAACTTTTCAAAGATTCGGGACTGCTCCTCAGGAGGAATTCCTGGGCCAGTATCGCTGATCTTGAAAATGAGCTGGGAATCCTGGGCCTGGAGGCTGATCTCGATCCTGCCACCGCTGGGGGTATACTTAATCGCATTGCTGATGAGGTTATCGAACATCTGACGCAGGCGCAATGGGTTGCCCCGCATAGAGGGAAGGTCAGAAGCAACCTCAACCGAGAGTTGCAGGTTCTTCTGCTCAACCAATCCCCGCAGCATATCCAGGGTGTAGGAGAGGACGGCTTCCAAACGCACCACTTCACGGCGAGTATCAAATCCTGCCTCCAAGCGCTCCAGATCCAGCAGGTCATTAACCAGCACGGTAATATTCTCAACACTTGTTTTAAGGCGCTCCAGGAAAATGCGCTGCTGGTCGGTAAGAGGGCCAACCCGCTCAATTAGCTCGGTATATCCAAGTATGGCTGTGAGAGGCGATCGCAGATCATGCGAAATAGTATGCACAAGATCGCTTTTTATGCGGTCCAGTTCCTTCAGGTAGGTAATATCCTGAAGGGTGATGGCTTCGCCCACCTGATGTACTGGCGTAATCTGAGCATGATAGACGCGTCCATCTTCAAAATGAACTTCATGGTAGGATAAACGCGCCTCGTTCGAGCGCACGAGCAAATCCTGCAAATCGGGGTGCGAGATCGCCTCTAGCAGGGGGCGTCCTCGCAAGTTCTCTGCCGAGGCAAGACCAAAAATACGCTGGGCAGCCGGGTTCATAAACACGATTTGCCGCGCCGAATCCAGAAGGATTACCCCATCCTCAATGCTAGAGAAAATGTTCTCATAGCGACGGCGCTCAGCTTCAGAGAGTTCGATCCGCTTTTCAAGAGAAGCGGTCGTCTTCTTAACTTCGCTCCGCAACCAATCGCCGATCTGACGGGCGCGTCGGAGGCTACGCTCGATGGCCTCTCTTATATCTTCCAGGCGCAAGGGGGGGAAAAGATAACCGCTTACCCCCAGGGCTAGGGCGCGGCGATATGAGGTCACTTTTTCGGATTCTTCGTAAAGGATCACCGGCAAGGTGGGAAAACGTTCAAGCAAGTTCGCGGCAAAATCCAGACCGTTCCCATCAAAGGCCTGGTGTATCAGCAACAAAGCAGGAGTAGCTTCTTGGAAAATTTTCTCCGCAGCAGGACGGCTTTCCGCCAAGGCAACTTCATAGCCGATGACGCGCAAGGCGCGCTCGAAGATAACACGTTCGGGAGATTGGGGAAAAGCAAGAAGGATCAGGGATTGTTGAGTCATAGCGTTGATTTCGTTCCGGGTAGAGTTGCCGGGCTTGGGACAGTCTGCTCGAAGAGGGGTGTTAATTTACGCAAGGAACTCTCAACCAGGCGCAAAGCACGCTTTTGCTCTTCGGTCAGGGGGCCGGCTTGTTCCTTCAGGACAAGTTCGAGAGGGTAGCTAGCTGCGTTCACGCTTTCCATCACTGCCTTGCGTAAGGCCTGGCGCAGTTCATTTTGGCGACGCTCTCCCTGACGAGCGGCCTCCGCCGTTTGCTCCAGGGCGCGAAAGAGACGCGCATTCACCAATGAGATGGAGGCATAATCCGCAATGGCTTCCAGGAAGTGGGCTTCCGACTCGGCAAACGGCTTCTCCACCGTCCGCACTACCAGGAGGATTCCGAGCACTTCTTTTTGTACCTTGATAGGAACCACAGCCGCCGCCTTGCCCAGCTGGGCAACTTTAAAACGCTCTAAGGGAGCCCCATGAATGGTGAGCGCTTCGCCAGAAGCGGCCACCAAGCGGCTCAGGCCATCATCCAGGGGTTGATTGAGCTTCTTAGCCCAGGAAACTGGCAAATTCTTGTGAGCCACCAACAGGTATTCTCCGCTCTTTTCCTCCCGCAGGAGAAGCCAGGCGACATTCGCAGCGCTGATTTGCAGCGCGGCGTCCAGAATGCGCTGGATGAGCTGACGTTGATCGGTGACCGAGAGCACCGTTTTCCCCAAAGCCAGGAGCGTGCTCAACTGGCGCACTTTCTGCTCGAGTTCTGCATTCAGGCGGCGCAATTGCGCGTCTAAGCGTTCACGCTCGCGGCGCTCCTGAACCTGACGCAAAGCGCGTTCGACAGCCGAAACCACTTCGGCCTCGCGCGCCGGCCATAGGAGATAATCATGAGCGCCCAGGCGGAAAGCCTGAATCACCTCATGCTCATGCCCTTTCGGAGCCAGGACAATGACGGGAATCTGCAGGTTTTGCGATTGAAGTGCAACCAGCAAATCTTTCCCGTTTAAATCGGGCAATTGGAGATCGGCCAAGATCACATCCGGCGGAGATTGCAGAATGTGCCGAATAGCGCTGCCCATCTCGCTCACCATCGTCACCTGATACCCTAATGGTTGCAATGTTTGGCGAGCAATCACATCGCCTATCTCAGCATCATTTTCGAGAAGCAATACCTTTTCCCTGGCCATGATAGACTCCGCTCTGAGATGCCTTGATTTTAACTCACATTTTGGAAATTTGCTGGGAAAAGCGTGTCTGTTCAAAATCGTAGATCAAACCTTGACATTTCGCCTTGCCCGCATATAATAAGCGCAACACCTGGAGGAGTAAGCAGGGACTCTGCGGATAGAGAAGGAGGTCGTTGGCTGGAAGCCTCCGCCGTTTGAGCCTGCTGAAGGTCGCCAGGGGTGAATGCCGAAGAAATTGGGGAATTTTCCTCAAGAGTAGACCGGCACGGGAATTGCCCGTTATAGCAATGCCCGGATGCCTGTCCGGGGTAGAGTGCGTCATCGGAAACGATGGCGAATAGAGGTGGTACCGCGGAGCTTGCGCTTCGTCCTCGCTTGGACGAGGCGCTTTTGTTTTATATATGTTGTGTGCACGGAGGAAATATGAGCTACGCCCTGCCGAAAACCTATGATTTCAAATCTGCCGAAATGCGCATTTATGCGATGTGGGAAGCCGGAGGCTATTTCAAGCCCTGGAACGACCCAAACAACCCCGGCTTTAACCCGAACATTCGTCCGTTTGTCATCTCTATGCCACCCCCAAACGTGACCGGGGAACTTCACCTAGGCCATGCCATGTTTGTCAGCATGGAAGACCTGATGATTCGCTATTATCGCATGAAAGGCTACCCAACACTGTGGGTGCCGGGCACCGATCATGCTGGCATCGCCACGCAACTGATGGTCGAGCGTGCCCTGGCGAATGAAGGCCTCAGCCGGGAAAAACTGGGGCGTGAGAAGTTCTTGGAGCGCGTCTGGCAATGGAAGGAGAAATATGGCGGGATTATCACGCAGCAAATTCGGCGCCTTGGCGCCTCCTGCGATTGGGAGCGTGAGCGCTTCACTCTGGACCCTGGGCTTTCCCGCGCTGTGCGGGAAGCTTTCGTGCGCCTTTATGAAAAAGGATTGATCTACCGCGGCCCGCGCCTGATCAATTGGTCTCCAGGTCTTCGCACTGCCCTTTCCGATTTGGAAGTGGAATACGGCGAAGAGCAGGTGACGCTTTACTACTTCAAGTACATGCTCGCCGATGGCAGTGGGGAGTATATCCCCGTTGCAACTATTCGTCCGGAAACCATCCTCGGCGATACGGCTGTGGCGGTCCATCCAGAAGATGAGCGTTACCGTCGCTATGTGGGGCAAAAGGTCATCGTGCCTATGCTCGGACGCGAAATTCCCGTCATTGCGGATGAAGATGTGAGCCGCGAATTCGGCAGCGGTGCCCTCAAAGTCACGCCTGCGCACGATCCTGCTGACTATGCTATTGCCCAGCGCCATAATCTGCCGATGATCCTCGTGCTCGATGAGGCCGGGCGCATGAATGAGAATGCCGGTCCCTATGCCGGCCTAGATCGCTTTGAATGTCGCAAAAAACTGTGGGCTGATATGGAAGCTGCCGGGCTGACCTTGCGCACCGAACCGTATACCACCTCGATCCCGCGCGCCCAACGCGGCGGTGAGATCATCGAGCCCATGCTCTCTACCCAGTGGTTCGTGCGCGTTAAACCCCTAGCGCAGGCGGCGATCGAAGCTGTGCGGAGCGGACGCATCCGCATTGTGCCTGAGCGCTTCGAGAAGGTCTATTTCAATTGGCTGGAAAATATCGAAGATTGGTGCATCAGTCGCCAGCTATGGTGGGGGCACCGCATTCCCGCCTGGTATTGTGCCGATTGCGGCAAAGAGACCGTGGCGCGCGAAGACCCTACTCATTGTGCTCACTGCGGTTCCGCGCGTATCGAACAGGACCCGGATGTGCTTGATACCTGGTTCTCTTCTGGTCTTTGGCCCTTCTCGACCCTGGGCTGGCCAGAAGAAACTCCCGATTATCTCTACTTCTACCCCACCTCCATCATGGAAACCGGCTATGACATCCTCTTCTTCTGGGTAGCACGCATGATCATGATGGGGCTGGAGTTTACCGGCAAGGAGCCTTTCCACACTGTCTACCTGCACGGTCTCGTGCGCGATGAGCATGACCAGAAAATGTCCAAGACGAAAGGGAATGTGATTGATCCGCTTTTGGTGATGGAGCAATTTGGCACAGATGCGCTGCGCTTCACCCTTCTGGTTGGCTCCACGCCCGGCAATGATACGAATCTTTCCATTAGCAAAGTGGAAGCCAATCGCAATTTTGCCAACAAGTTGTGGAATGCCGGGCGTCTGGTGATCTCGTTGCTTCAGAAGGCGCCTGCGGAACCCCTCTCTGCTCCGCACTGGACTTTGGCCGATCGCTTTATCTTGGCGCGCTTGAAGCAGGTTATCCGAGATGTGGAGCGTCTGTTCCAGCACTATCAGTATGGCCAGGCTGGACAGTTGATCTATGATTTCTTCTGGGCAGATTTTGCTGATTGGTACCTAGAAATTGCCAAATTACAGGTGAACGAAGGTGGCGATCGTGCCTTCTACACCGTAGAGCGGGCTGTTCAGGTCTTCGATGCAATCCTGCGTTTGTTGCATCCCTTTGTACCCTTTGTTACCGAGGAAATCTATGGTCATCTGCGGCGGGCCAGCCTTGAGCATTCTGCCTCGCTGAAGCCGATCTATGGCCGCTGGAACGAAGTGCTGATTACTGCTCCCTGGCCGGAGGCCCTGCCTATCGAAGGGTGGGAGGAGGATGCGCAGCGCGATTTTGAACAATTCCGTCAGCTCGTGCGCGCCATTCGTAACCTGCGTGCCGAAAAGAATGTTCGCCCTGAGCAGCGCTTAGCCGCCATCCTCGTGACGGGCGAGAAGCTGTCTTCCCTCTATCAGCAGGAAAAAAGCGCTCTTGCGATGCTTGCCCGTTTAGATGAGACGCGTCTAGAAATTCTTCCACACCTGCATAGCAGGCCTGCAAAGCATATTGTTCTGGTAGAGGGTGAGCTGGAGATTTATTTGCCCGTTGCCGAGATGATGGACGAGCGTGAAGAGAGAGCGCGATTGGAAAAAGAGCTACACCAGCTGGAAGCCCAGATTCAGCGCTTGGAGAAACTGCTCGCCGGTGAATTCTCCCAGAAGGCGCCCGCACATGTGGTCCAGAAGGAGCGCCAGCGTTTGGAAGAGAGCAAACGTGCCGCGGCGAAAATTCGACAAAAATTGAGCTGAAGAAATAGCCCTGCAAAAGCAAAAGATGTAGTATAATACAGGCTTGCCGTCTTCCCATCTAGGGCGGACGGTGGGCTATTATTTTAATCATCCCGCGATTGTTCCCATTTGCCACTGCAGGAGAAGTCCATGGCGCGCTTGCCTGTCAAAAATTACGCTCGCATTCACAGTGTCATCCACCTCCCTAATCTCATCGAGGTTCAACTGGATTCCTTCCAACGCCTCAAGCGTGAGGGATTGACAGAGCTTTTTAATGAGATCACCCCGATTGAATCCTACACCAAGGGGATGAAACTCTATTTCCCCAGCCGTACTCCAGAAGCGGAACAATGGGGGTTGAAATACTGGTTTGAACCGCCAAAGTATTCCGTCGAAGAGTGCATTGAGCGCGATCTGACCTATGCCTCTTCCTTATATGTTTCCGTTCTCCTGGCGGGGCCTGAGGTGCCTGAACCGATTAAGCAGGATGTCTTCCTGGGCGAATTCCCAGAGATGACCCCGAAAGGCACTTTTATCATCAACGGCACCGAGCGGGTGGTCGTTTCGCAGTTGATCCGCTCTCCGGGTGTTTACTTTGAAGCGCCGATTGATCGTTCCACCGGGCGACCGCAAGCGATGGCCAAATTAATCCCTGATCGCGGTGCCTGGATGGAATTCGAAACGCGCAAGGCCGACTATCTCATCCTCAAGTTCAACCGCAAGCGCACAGTTCCCATCACGATTTTCCTGCGCGCTCTAGCCGCTGTGGATGATGGGCGTCCGAATTCACCCCTCAAGACGGGCACCGACGAGGAACTTATTACCCTGTTCCAGGATGTGGATAACAATCCAGAGCGCCTGTTCATTCCCTCTACCATGAAGCAGGAGCCGGAATGGGATCTTTCCGGCGGCCTGACCATTGCTGAGGCGGCGCTGCTCGAATTCTTCAAGCGTATGCGTCCCGGCGACCCAGCCACCCTAGAAAACGCCCGCCAGTTCCTCGAAGAACAGCTCTTCGATCAAAAACGCTATGACCTGGAGCGTGTTGGCCGCTATAAGCTCAATCAGAAACTCGATCTGGATGTTCCGATAGAGCATCGCACCATTACAAAAGAGGATATTCTCCGCTTGATCAAGCGGATGATTCAAATCAACAACGGCGTCCAACCCCCAGATGATATTGACCATCTGGGGAATCGGCGGGTGAAAACGGTGGGGGAGCTGGTGCAAAGCAAAATGCGCATCGGCTTGCGCCGCATGGAGCGCGTGATTAAAGAGCGCATGTCCCTCAAGGGCGATTCGGTGACGCCGCTCCATCTGATTAACATTCGCCCGCTCGTCGCAGCCCTGCGCGAATTTTATGGCACCAGCCAGCTCTCTCAGTTCATGGATCAGACCAACCCGCTTTCGGAGCTGCGCCATAAGCGCACCCTCTCCGCATTAGGCCCCGGCGGTCTGCGACGCGAACGGGCAGGCTTCGATGTGCGCGATGTGCATCATTCCCACTATGGACGTATCTGCCCGATTGAGACGCCAGAAGGTCCCAACATCGGCTTGATCGGACGTCTGGCTACCTACGCCAGGGTGAATGAATATGGTTTTATTGAGACGCCCTATCGCCGTGTAATTAAAAAATTGCCTGCTGGTGATCGGCGCCTGATCGGACGCGCGGTGCGCGGCGACGTGACCGATCCCCAGACTGGTCAGGTGATTCTGAGGCACGGCGAACGTATTGACGAAGCCGCTTTTGAACAGCTCTCCAAGCTCCAGGGAGAAATCCCCATCGTTCCGTATGTTTCCAATCAGGTGGATTATCTCTCGGCGGATGCGGAAGACAAATACGTGATTGCGCAGGCCAACGCGCCACTGAATGAGCATAACGAGTTTGTGCGCCAACGCGTCTCTTGCCGTTATCACTCTGGCTTTGTCTTCAACACTCCAGAAAATATTGATTACATGGATGTCGCTCCTCATCAGGTGGTCGGCATCAGTGCAGCCCTCATCCCGTTCCTGGAGCATGATGATGCCAACCGTGCCTTGATGGGCTCAAACATGCAGGCGCAAGCTGTGCCACTCTTGCGCCCAGAAGTGCCGCTCGTCTCGACTGGAATTGAAAAATATGCAGCGTTGGATTCCGGGCAGGTGGTGGTAGCCGAAGAAGATGGCGAAGTGCTCTCCGTGACCGGGCGGAGCATCACGGTGCGCACGAACGATGGGCGCATTCGGGTTTATACCTTGCGCAAATATCAACGTTCCAATCAGAGCACCTGCATTGATCAGCGTCCGTCCGTTGTCAAGGGACAACTGATCCGCAGGGGGGATGTCATTGCCGATTCATCTTCCACAGATGGCGGCGAACTGGCTCTGGGGCAGAACGTGGTGGTGGCATTCCTTTCCTGGGAAGGTGGCAACTTTGAGGATGCCATCCTGATCTCCGAGCGCCTGGTGCAGGAAGATTATTACACCTCGATTCATATTGAGAAGCACGAGGTAGAGGCGCGCGATACGAAACTCGGCCCTGAAGAGATCACGCGCGATATTCCCAATGTCAGCGAAGATGCCATCCGCAACCTGGATGAACGCGGCATTATCCGCATCGGCGCAGAAGTGGGCCCCAATTCCATCCTGGTCGGCAAAATCACGCCGAAGGGCGAAAAGGAACTCACACCTGAGGAACGTCTGCTGCGCGCTATCTTCGGAGAGAAATCCCGCGACGTGAAGGACACCTCGTTGCGAATGCCTCATGGTGAGCGGGGTAAGGTCGTGGATGTTAAAGTCTTCACCCGCGATGATGACGTCGAACTTGCTCCTGGGGTGGAAACGATGGTGCGTGTCTCGGTCGCTCAACGCCGCAAGATCACAGCCGGCGATAAGATGGCAGGTCGCCATGGGAATAAGGGCGTAGTCTCGAAGGTGGTTCCAGTGGAGGATATGCCCTTTCTAGAGGACGGAACACCGGTGGATATTATTCTCAATCCTCTTGGCGTGCCTGGTCGCATGAACATTGGGCAGGTGCTGGAGGTGCATTTAGGTTGGGCGGCCAAGCGCCTGAATTTCCGTGCGATCACCCCTGTCTTTGACGGGGCGAACGAAGAGGAAATCGAGGCGGAACTGGCGCGTGCCTGGATTGTAGATCAGGCCTGGAAGGAAGTAGCCGAATCCGCCTGGGCCTGGCTCAAGGGAATTGGCTACGATATCTCGTCCTTGCGCGATGATGACGAGGTGCGCCAATTGTACCTTGAGCACCACCTGGGGCCGCTAGGATACGATGTATATTCCCTGCGCGATGTGAACTATGCCCGTCACGCAGCAGCGCGAGAGTGGCTGCGCGCACATGGTTATGATCCGGATCGCATCCTGATCCCTGTGGATGAGCCTGATTTCAATCGTCGTGCAGAATCCGACAAAGAGGCGCGGCGGGTGTGCTTGCGCTTATGGCTACATACGCTTGGCTACGAGCCGCAGAGCGACGAAACCCTGGAAGCCCAGGCGCAAGAGGTCATGAAGGAAACGGGTATCCCGATTCCTCTGCTGGGTAAACAAATTCTGCGCGATGGAAAAACTGGATTGCCTTACGATCAGCCCGTCACCGTGGGCGTGATGGGCATCATGAAGCTACATCACTTGGTAGAGGACAAAGTCCACGCCCGGTCTACAGGCCCCTACAGCCTTGTTACCCAGCAGCCCCTCGGCGGGAAAGCCCAATTCGGGGGACAGCGCTTCGGCGAGATGGAGGTGTGGGCGCTGGAAGCCTATGGAGCGGCTTACACGCTTCAGGAGATGCTCACGGTTAAGTCCGATGATGTGCACGGGCGCATCAGCACCTTTGAGGCGATCGTCAAGGGACAGCCGATTGAAGAACCCAGCCTGCCGGCCTCTTTCCGTGTTCTGGTGAAAGAACTCCAGAGCCTTGGGTTGGCAGTGGAAGCGATTACCGAAAGCGGTGAGGTGATTCGCTTTGGGAAAGAGGACGAAAAAGCACGACCTCCAAAGGCCGATACAGGGTTGTTAGGCCTTGGTGAGGATCTTGGCCTCTAAAGTTCTTGACGCCTGGGTAAGCCTGTGTTAAAATCGGCTTTCGTCACTGCCCAGACGATCTTGCCGTGAGTTTATCAAATGAGGCCATCTTTTATGGTTGGTGGCCTCATTTGAATGTCTAGCATTTGTTTTCGGAGGAACTGTGCCGACTATCAATCAGATAATTCGGAAAGGTCGTAAGACCAAAAAGGTGAAGAGCAAAGCCCCGGCGCTGCAGTATATCTTCAACTCGAAGACCCAGCGGCGCATTCGTGTGCCGGGCGGCGCACCTCAGAAAAGAGGTGTGTGCACTGTGGTGCGTACCATGACCCCGAAAAAGCCGAATTCGGCCTTGCGGAAGATTGCCCGTGTGCGCCTGAGCAATGGCATCGAGGTGACAGCCTATATCCCCGGTGAAGGCCATAACCTCCAAGAGCACTCTGTGGTGCTGGTGCGCGGTGGCCGTGTGAAGGACCTGCCAGGTGTCCGCTATCACATCGTGCGCGGCACCCTGGATGCGGCAGGGGTGGACGTTTCCCGCCGCCACCAAGGGCGTTCTAAATATGGCACGAAGCGGCCTAAAGCGGGTGCCGTCGCCGCTCCAACAAAAGGTAAAAGGTAAGAAGTAGGAGAACCCTATGCGACGTGGTACCCCTGAACGACGTCCGATTCAACCTGACCTGCGCTATCACAGCGTGACGGTTGCCAAGATGATCAACCACGTGATGAAGCGTGGGAAGAAATCTCTGGCCACGCGGCTGGTATATCAGGCTCTGGATTTGATCGAGCAACAAAGCGGCAAAAATCCGCTGGAAGTGTTTGAACAGGCCCTGAAGAATGCATCGCCAGTGATGGAAGTTCGCCCCCGCCGCGTGGGTGGTGCTACCTACCAGGTGCCGATGGAAGTTCCTGCCGAGCGACGCCTAACTTTGGCCATTCGTTGGATCCTCGAGGCAGCTCGTCAGCGTAGCGGCAAGTCGTTCCCCGAAAAGCTGGCCGCTGAATTGATGGATGCTGCCAACGAGACCGGAAGCGCAATCCGCAAACGAGATGAGACCCACAAAATGGCGGAGGCTAACCGCGCCTTTGCGCATTTCCGAATTTAGCTATTGGTTGTAGAGATGGCACGTATTTATCCTTTGGAACGCTACCGGAATATCGGGATTATCGCCCATATTGACGCCGGCAAAACCACTACCACCGAGCGCATCTTGTTCTATACCGGTCGGACCCATCGCCTTGGTTCGGTGGACGAAGGCACAACGGTTACCGACTGGATGGTCCAGGAGCGCGAACGCGGCATTACAATTGTCTCGGCGGCGGTTTCGGC